>CAZDJE010000041.1:0-33749 GCA_964505715.1 uncultured Desulfocapsa sp.
GTTATGTTTAGATAGCGCATAAACTCGGCGAGATTACCCCGTGGAGTTTCCAGCAGCAAGTGAAAGTGGTTGTCCATAAGGACATAACCATGAAGAATAATAGTGTAGATTTTTTGTCCGGTTTGGAGAATCTTCAGAAACTGATAACGATCGCTATCGCTTGTGAAAATGTTTTTCCGCTCATTTCCCCTATGGGTAACATGATAAACGGCTCCTGGATATTGAATGCGTAGTGGTCTTGCCATGTTCTGATGATATCAAGAGAGACGACGGTGTCAAGGATAAAGATTTGACCCCGTGTCGACCGTGCCCCCTTGTCGACGCTGTCGCTGAATTTCAAAAGAGCTAATTTATTGTCCTGAAGAAACAAGACGAAAACCCACGTCATCGGTGCGGCTAGCCGCACCGCCGCTGCGGCGGTCGGCAGCACGCACCTGGGCCGGCCAGTCGTTCCATGCACCGCCGCGAATAACGCGGCCCGAGTCGGATGACGGCCCCTGTGGGTTGTTACGTGGGCTTGATTTGTAATAATCAGAACCGTGACGATCGGAACACCATTCCCAAACATTCCCTAGCATATCGTACAAACCAAATTGATTAGCCATAAATTTACCAACAGGAGCAGAGAAGAAATACCCATCATTACATTTATGTCCACTTGTCCAAGTTGTTCCTTTATGATCTGTTTGATCTGCCACGTTTCCATACTTACAGGCATCATCAGGATCATTGCCCCAATAACGTACAGTTTGAGTATTGGCTCGCGCAGCATACTCCCATTCCGCTTCGGTGGGCAAACGAAACTCTTTACTTCCTTGCCTGTTTAGCCAGCGGATAAAAGCTGTAACATCATTATGGCTCACGCAGGCAACTGGCTGACTAGCTGACTGCGCAAAACCTGGACTCTCCCAGTCACGGCCAGCACGCCATTTGGAATTATCACCTTTCTTAAAAGAATAACACCCTGCTTTTCCTCCCCCATTATTTTCTGCATCTGTTTTGTAATGACTGTCGCGGGTAAATTCACGCCACTGACCGACGGTAACCTCATATTTACCCATATAAAAATCATCCACACACACCTCGTGGCGAGGGAATTCATCATTATAATACGTATCGTACTTTACCTGACCCTCATCCTTAATAAGCTGTTTTTTCCCCTGTCTGGTCTGTCCCATCACGAAACAACCACCAGGTATGCGTAGGAAATTCATACCGGTTACTGATTCGGTAAAGCTTCTGCTCTGCGGAGCTCTCGCTTTTCGTAGGCTTATATCAATATCGAGATAGTCGCCCGCTTCAAGTTCCACCCATTGCTGTTTTGTTTCGTAGCCGTTTGCTGTTACTTCAACGTTATAGCTGCCTGGATCAAGTGCCATATTATCCCTGTAGCGAGAGCTGACATTTAAAATCCGTACCTTGGCATCAGCAGCGCTTGTGGATATGGTGAGCCAACCTTTTAGCACCTGCTCCTCCAGATCAAAAAGGACTACGGAACGTTTTCCCTTGCGAATGGTGCTATGCTTTTCTTCCGTGGCATAGCCGCTCTTCTCCACCCGGATTATTTTGTTGCCAGCCACCATATCACCTAGCTCAACCGGTGATTCACCGGCGCGGTTGCCATCAATAAATACCGTAGCACCGGATGGCTTACTGATAATTTTAAGAGTGCCAGTATCGTTACTGACTGTGTTACTTTTTTTATCATTCTTTTTGTTTCCGTTCTCTAAAAATCCGCCAGCCAAGTACACAGGTTGTATGGGAGTATTGCTCACCCAGGGAACCTGTTTCCGGTTTGTCTCCTGCATTACTCCAAGGCCCGTCTGATTAAACATTTGTTGTACGGAAAGCCCCAACTTTTCAATGGATTGGAGTAGATGTTTGGTGTACAAACCATTTCGACCACGGCCATCTGCAGCCACAGATCCGGGCCCCGTCGCATAGGCAATCACCGTTCCCACCGGTGCATCCATTTTCGCCAACCCCTTGTCGCCTGATCTGAAATAACTACGAAAAGGGTTGTTACGACAGGCGTCCAGCACCACGATATTGAGTTTATTGCCCGCCTCTTCCATTTTTCCAAGTATCCGTCCGGCATGGACCGCTTCAAATTCAACATCCGAGGCAGTTTTTACTTCAACACCAACCGGGATTAGATAATTGCTGCCATGTATCTGCATGCCGTGACCTGCGTAAAAGAAAAATCCTATTTCTGCTGTGCGTAGGGCGCTTGAAAATTTGTTGATGGATGAGACCATCTTTCTTTTATCGGCATTGGTGGCAAGGATCACCTCAAAATCAAGGCGTTTTAAGGCTTTTGCGATATCATTAGCATCGTTTTTTGGGTTTTTGAGTGGGGATGCACTGTAATTAGAGTTGCCTATTACCAGCGCTACTCGTTTGGAGGCATATGCATAAAGAGGACACAGGACATATAAAAGGAGTAGAAGGAAGCTGATTGGTTTGTACATGAATTACTGCACCTCCGAACACCCAAGGGTAATCTCTACCCGGCGATTTACCTGCTTTGTTGCCATAGTACTATTATCTGCAAGAGGCATCTGCTCACCATAGCCGACCACAAACAAGTCTTTACCGTTAAGGTTATACTGATTTACCACATATTCACGAACAGATTCTGCCCGCTGATAACTAAGTCGACGATTATAGTCTTCATCACCATCACTGTCGGTATGTCCTTTGATACAAATTTGCTGGCCGGAAAGGCGAACATCACCAAGAGCAACACCTAGTTGATCAAGTACATTAAACGATCCTGGACGAAGTTTAGCCGAGGCAACATCAAATTCAACCTTCAAACGAGCAACTCCGATAATCGCATCCTCCTTTACCAGAACCTCTTTTTCAAGCTCCTCACCCTTTTTGTTTATTCGGACAATGATTGCCCGACTTGGGCTTTCACCAACGATAAAAGACCGAGACAACCCAAAATCATTTGGTTCTGTAAGTTGGTTGATGATTCCCTCAGATGTATTTACAAACTGAGGGTCTGCTGCCATGGCTGTACAAGGAATTAACAGGCACAATATTGCGGAAAAAATATTTTTTGTTGTTTTCATCTATTCGAATCCACTTTTATTACGATGGGTTGGCTTGGGCCGCGATACCATATCACCAGTTAATTCTTCCTCCATTACTGAAGCGTTCTTTTCCTGAATGGTTTCTGTAACAATTATTTTTTCAGGTTCAACAGTTTCGGTTTTATCAAGGTGAGCTGTAAATATCTAATAAAGAAGATAAATCAAAAAGCTGAGTGCTGCAACGAATAGTGCATTCCCCCTCTACAGATTAGGACCTTTTTGCAATACGCTTCTCGCAGGGAGGCACTTATATCAGTATCGTTGGGCAACGGATAAAAAATCATAGCCCTTTTCTAAAAAAGTCACCCTTGTCGCTCCTTTTACCCCAAATCCCTCTTTTCTGAATTGAAGCAAAACAAGCTCTTTCAATAAGAAAGCTAAGAACTGAAACTTTTCCTCTTCATTTACTGCCCCAAACCCATTCTGATATGGTAAATAGAACTCCCATGGCAAAGAGTGCCTTTTTCCATACAAACCATTTATTATTTTCTATTTGTAAAACTACAGAGATACGATGAACCCACACTCGTCACAAAATGACCAAACAATAGACCTTCCCATAAGCTCCTATCGGGAAGACTTCCTAGAGTTACTGCAAAATCATCAGGTTATTATCGTTTCAGGAGAGACGGGCTCAGGAAAAACCACTCAGCTGCCTCAATTTTGCCTTGAAGAATTCCCGACAGAAAACTTCTATATTGGTTGTACACAACCACGGCGCGTTGCAGCAACTTCTGTCGCTTCCCGTGTAGCAACGGAACTTGCACCCAGGCAGATGCTTGTTGGATATAAAATACGTTTCCACGACAAGACCACCAAAGAGACCAGAATCAAATTTATGACAGATGGTGTCCTTCTTGCTGAAACCAGACAGGACCCGTTATTAAAAAAATATGGTGTGATAATTATCGATGAGGCGCATGAACGAAGCCTTAATATTGATTTTCTTCTTGGGTATTTAAAAAATCTCCTGCCTCAACGTCCCGACTTAAAGCTTATTATCACATCGGCCACCATTGACACGAAGATATTCTCGAAACATTTTAATGATGCACCTGTACTCGAGGTTGAAGGACGCAGCTACCCGGTGGAGGTTCGCTACGAAGATTCTGGAGACAATGACGATAAAAATGAATTCTCCTATGTGGATCAATGCGTTCAAAGCATTGTTGAGCTGCACACAAAAGAGATACCTGAAGATACTCTTATTTTCCTCCCCACGGAAAAAGATATTCGTGAGTGCTGCAAACTGCTTTCAGGGCTGCTTCCGAACTCTCTTGTGCTGCCAATGTTTGGAAGGCTGGCAGCTGCTGATCAAAAAAAGATATTTAAGCCGTCTCATTCCACTAAAATTGTAGTTGCCACTAATGTTGCGGAAACATCTATCACGGTACCAGGTATTCGCTATGTGATCGACTCAGGACTTGCCAGAATATCCCAGTATAATGTACGCGCCAGGACCACCAGTCTTCCCATCACCAGGATTTCAAGAGCAAGCGCCGATCAACGCAAGGGACGATGCGGACGTATCGGTCCCGGTATCTGCATCAGGCTCTATTCAGAAGAAGATTATCTTGATCGTGATCAGTTTATGCTGCCTGAAATCAAACGTTCCAATCTGGCAGATGTAATATTGCAAATGATTAGTATGAAGCTTGGTTCACCGCTTGATTTCCCCTTTCTTGAACCACCTCATCCAGCTGCTATCAGGGATGGATATAATCTGCTCAAGGAACTAGGCGCACTGAAGAAGAACAACCAACTCAATCAGATCGGACAGTTGATGGCAAAACTTCCTATAGACCCGCCAATTTCACGGATATTGATTGCAGCCCGTGAAAACAACTGCGTCCGGGAAGTTAAAATCATAGCCCCAGCGCTCGCCATTCAGGATCCTCGAATTCGTCCTGCTGACAAAGAAGCAACTGCAGATTCAGCACATAAAAAGTTTGCTCATAAACATTCTGACTTTTTAAGTCTTCTCAATATCTGGAACCTTTTTTATAAAGATAGTGAAAAAGGCCAATCCTGGGGACGGTTAAAAAAGTTTTGTAAAACTCACTATCTCTCCTTTCAACGAATGCGCGAATGGATCGACCTATATGAACAGTTAAGTAGAATTCTTGACCGGGAAAAAGGTTTTAGTGCAAACCTGGAACCGGCCTCCTACCCTGCTGTTCACAAAAGTCTCTGCACCGGATTCTTGCGAAATATAGGATTAAAAAAGGAAAAGGAAAAAAAGTTATACCAGGGAGCGGGAGGAAAAGAATTTATGGTATTCCCAGGTTCGCATCAGTTCCACAGTTCCGGGAAATGGCTGATAGGAGCAACATTTTTAGAAACTAATCGTTTGTATGCGCTGACCGTTGCAAATATTGAAGTTGAATGGCTAATTGAATCATCCAATCATCTAAACAAAAAATCCTGGTCCAACCCACGCTGGCAGAAAAAAAGTGGTCAGGTAGTTGCCGATGAAAAGATTACTCTTTTTGGTCTTGTTCTCTCTGCTGACAAAATTGTCAATTTTGGGAGGACAAACAGTCAAAACCAGCAGGAAGCTCGCCAACTTTTTATTCAGCAGGCGCTTTTAGACAATGAGATCCACGGTAAATTTGATTTCCTGCAGCACAATATCGATATTCTCAAAAAATGGCAAGATACCGAGGAACGGCTCCGTAAACGCAATCTTGTTGTAGACGATACAACCCTGATGCTCTTTTATGAGAACAGACTCCCTGCCACCGTATATGACAGATTCACTTTAAACCGTTTTCTTTCCAGTAAAAAAGAT
This sequence comes from uncultured Desulfocapsa sp., assembly GCA_964505715.1. Taxonomy (GTDB): domain Bacteria; phylum Desulfobacterota; class Desulfobulbia; order Desulfobulbales; family Desulfocapsaceae; genus Desulfocapsa. The sequence continues at coordinate 5,893 of CAZDJE010000041.1, forward strand.
CAATCCTTTCTCAAGATGGAAGAGGAAGATATTCTTTCCCGTAAACCGGAGGAACAAGAACTCCAGGATTTCCCGAACCGACTAAGACTTGGATCACTCACGCTTCGACTCGCCTACAATCTTGCCCCCGGTGAAGAAGACGACGGTGTTACCGTTCGTATCCCAATGGATATAGTGGAAAGTCTTTCTGAATCCAGTTTTGAGTGGCTGGTACCCGGCCTTATTCGTGAAAAAGTTACTCTCTTACTCAAGGGACTCCCAAAACGATTACGGAAACATCTTATTCCAATCAATAACAGCGTTGATCTGCTACTTGATGGGTGTAGCCATTATCAGGGATCGCTCTACCATGCGCTTGAACAGGGGATTTTTAAAATGTTCCGTCTGAGTGTTGGCCGTGCAGACTGGCCGGACACGCTGCCGCCGCACCTCACCATGCGCTATCTCCTCTATGATATCAACGGCAGAACAGTAGCGACAGGAAGAGTATTACACAGGCTGTCTCAAGGTATTCATTCTAACGCTCCAGCCAAAATCACACCGGATAAAAAGCTACAGGCCACGATGAGTAAGTGGCAGAACAAACTCTTTCAAAAATGGGATTTTGAAGGTCTGGAAAGAAGAAGAGTACTCTTTAATTCAGGGAATGATGTTGCTGGATATCTCTATGCCACCCTACATGTAGAAAAAAATCGTGGTGGAGTAACAATGAGCTTTGAGTCTGATCTCAAAAGTGCCTCTCAGCTCAACCGGTCTGGAAGCCTGTACCTTTATCAACTGAGCTTTAAAGATCAGTTTAAAAGTCTGAAAAAATATTGCCACACCGCACTTTCTGCCCCCTCTTCCCTCTGGTTGCAAACGCTATTTGGGAATAGAACAAAGGCAAATGATGCATTGCTCGATTTTATAATGCGATCACTTTTCACGGAGAAACTAAGCAGCATCCCTGAGAAAGAGATCTTTGATGCCGAGGTGCTAAAAGTTCAACGGATTGGACTCTATCGAAAAGGCCAAGAAATCTGTGACAAAATGTTGCTGGTATTGCGCAAACGGAATGAGGTTTCCACTCATATTGCTCATTATGCAGGACTCGCAAAAAAAAGTAATTCGTGCAACGAAGCGCTCTACAAGGAATTTGAACAGCTCCTTGAAGATATCCTCTCGGCAGATTTTTTAAGCAATGGAACCATGAATGATCTTTCAGACTGTAGCCGTTTTTTCCAGGCCCTGATAATGCGTATTGAACGGGCCCATGCAAATCCTGCTAAAGATGCTACCAAGGCACAGCAAATTGCGCCTTTTATTAAAAAATTAGAACAGATACCAGCTGATATTACGGGGCTTCCATATGAATGCAGAGATGCAATTGTTCAGTATAGAGCAATGGTGGCGGAGTTCCGGGTAACAACATTTGCCCCTGAGATTAAAGGTGGGCAGCAGGTTTCTGCTAAAAAATTAAAAATTCAATGGCAAAAACTGCAGTCTATATGTCCGGGAGTATAAAAGCCGAGGTAACTATTCAGCAGCACTCCAGCTACGTCCATTTTAGCCTCCTCGAATAGCATTAGTATGCTTCGGAGACCAAAATAAACGAATTTGAAGCCCGGAGTCTTCGCTTACCCGGAGTCTTCGCTTACCCGGAGTCTTCGCTTACCCGGAGTCTTCGCTTACCTGCTAAACAGTTATACCCCAAGAGTACTTCCTTCGGGGCGCGTTCAGTGTTAAGGGTAATTAGTCCCCCTCGCTGAATAGTTACATTCATGTTTTGAATCAATTCCGCATTTTTTATGCTTTTCGCAATTGTTCCTGAAAATCAAAATATGAAATGTACCGATGCTTCACTGAACGCCATTACTGGGATGGTGTGGTGAAATTTAATAGTTTTTGAATTGTTGGAGGATATCATGGATACATTTGTCTTTAAGGCTTTCTTGCTGTCGATGTTGATTAGTGGTTTTTTGTTTAGTAGCCACGTTTGTGCGTCTGAAGATTATGAGTCAAAAAAATATGGCCCCAAAACACCAATCATTATGGATACGCCAATTAATGTGATATTTGAGCACCGCGTTCATACAGAAGAAGTAGGGCTTGAATGTGCTGCCTGCCATGATGATATTTTTGTAATGCAACGAGGGGTTACACCCAAAACTGGCCAGACTATGAAAGCTTTAGCTAAGGGGAATTCCTGTGGTGCTTGTCACGATGGTGAAACTGCTTTTGCTGCAAATACTCGTTGTAATTCCTGCCATTTTAAACCAAAAGATTTAAAGTCTTCGGATCCTCATCCTCATGGTTCAACGCATTAAGGATACTCTCGATGGAATTGCCTCTGTATGGTATTCTGATACGTTTGGTGATGCCATTTGGGTGATGCCAAAGTTTGATTATTTAAAATCCATATAGAGATGGGATAACAGGAAATATGACTATGCGTTATAAAGCAGTAATTCACATTGATCTTGAAGATGACCTTATTTTTAACCTTGGGTTAAGTAATATTAGCAATACCCTGGAAGCCCTGGAAGGAAAAGATGTGGAGCTAATTTTGCTGGTAACAGGCCCGGGAGTTGCCTTACTGGCCGGAGATCAGATGTATATTTTTATGGAAAAACTTAGGCAGATTACTGCAGCCGGAGTTCGTATTCAAATCTGTGAAAGAGCACTTAAACTCTTTGAGATACCACAGGACGAGCTGTTTGAAGGGTGTGAAATTATTCCAGCTGGTGTGGTTGGGTTAATTGAACTGCAGGCAGAGGGATTTGCCTATATAAAACCCTGATCTGTGTTTAAAATAAGTTTTTATCCGATTGAATAGAACCTTAAAAGATGACGATCGGGGGCTCTCTCTCTATCTCTCTCTGAGAGCTATTCCCATTAAGAGCTTGAGAACAGCCCCCTATTCGTTAGAGTTTTTTTCACACCTAAGAAGTTGTCTCAAATATGGTGAGAAATTTGCCCTGATTTCTCAAGTCCCCTAAAGAATCAGGCATAATACTTGCCATACACCCATCATTGCTCTATATATTGAGTTATAGGTTAATATATGTGGGGTTCTTCCTGCATTTCTGACACGTTATTATTTTGATGGGTATCTCTTATGAAACTACTATTCTCGAAGATGTTTGTTTTCTGCACAATATTCTCTTTTTCAACCTCTCTTTTTGTCTCAATGGCCTGTGCTGGTTCGACTGAAGGAATGGATGGTTGGGGAGATGATGACGAATACAATAAACTCTATAATCCACGTGAACTTGACAAGTTAAGAGGGACTGTGCTGAAGTTTAAAAAGCTGAGGCCCTTATCTGGAATGTCCAAGGCGACGGTTCTGGTACTTGATGATGATGGTGATACAATTGATGTGCATCTCTGTCCTGTCTCTTTTGCTTCACCTAAAGATACGGGTATTAAAAGAGGTGACAGGGTGAAGATCAAGGGCAGTTGGGCTGAAATTGACGGAAAGGATGTTTTTCTTGCCTCCAAGGTCAAAAAAGGGGAACATTACCAGTTTAAAGTTCGCCTGACGAAAGATGGGACTCCTTTTTGGAATATGAGCGCTGAAAAACTGGTCTTTGAACAAGCGCAGGATTGATTTGAAAATTCGTGAATGTGGGTGGGTTTTATGAAATATCGTTATTCCTATATCGGTTACACTGTTTCTATACTTCTTGCTCTCATGCTGAGTTCCTGTCACAGTCCTAAACCTGAAATGATACTTTCAGGAGTGAATGTATTACCCGTTGAATCTTCACTTACAAACGGCTTGTCCACCTACTACCGATATGCCTTTTATCGACATCTGAATCAGATGGCTACTGATTCTGTGATGATGACAAAGGGAGAGAGAGGAACACCTGTTCTTCAGCTTGACCATAAATTTGCCAAGGACGTTACTATCTATGATAGTAAACGGGCAACCGGAGTCGGAGTTTTTATGGACGGCTATCTGAAATTGGATAAAACCGGAAAATATCGCTTTAAAGCGCTCTCAAATGATGGCGTCCAGGTGGCTGTGAACAATGAAATTGTAGTGTTTGATCCTGCTGTTCATAGCAGTCGTATGTCTGAAACGGGTGATGTCTCAATAACTGCTCCGGGGTGGTATCCTATTGCTGTGAAGTATTTTCAACGAAAGGGAACAGCTAGCCTAACCCTCTACTGGCAGCCACCCGAGGCTGCTGATTTTGAAGTCGTACCAGCTAAAGTATTTGGCCACCAATAGAGCCTAGGGTTTTGTTATTGAACAAATAGAGGGCTCTGAAATGAAGCGCTTTATTTATTGATGCTAAACAGTTACAGTTCAGAGTTAAGGGGTATTCGTTGCTCTCGCTGAATACACGTTATAAAAGGAGATGGATATGAAGGAAGAACGTTTTCGTTTGCAGACAAGTGAGCTCGACAAACTCGCTCAGCAATTGCTGCAGCTTGAAAATGAACTCAACTCCAATATCCCTGTCACGCTCTGGATCAGTGATCTTCATGGCGAGGGGGATCGTTTTATGGCAATCCTTCGTGGTCGTTTTGGGATGCTGTACCAGACATGTCGTGAAGCGCTCCCCAATACATTCAGTATAGATAAAGTCCAGTATCTTACCAAGATTATCCGAAAAAAAGAGTACTTTGTTGAAGATACTATACTGATGGATACTCAGGATGTTATTTTCTGTCTTGTGGAGATTTTAAAGTACCGGCTGTCCAATATCAGACACCGTACCAAGGATATGTTTCCTCCTGAGTTTCGAAATACTATTAAACGTCTGATTGCAGGGCTTCCCGTACCGGATCATGTCTTTGAAGAGCCGGTGTTGTCTGAGCGATTGATTAGTCATCTAGCCCACAGTATCCGTCAAGTTTTACTGGATCGTATACTTGTATTAGGAGATATCTTTGACCGTGGTGCCCAACCGGACAAGATTATCCGAATTCTTTCTTCTCCAGCTTATCGGGATATGGTTGATTATGTTTTTGGCAATCATGATATTCTGTGGATGGGTGCTGTTGCAGGGCATCAGTCTTTGGTTGCCGAAGCCATGCGTATCACAAGCCGTTATGATCATTTTGAGATGTTGGAAAGATTCTCTATTGATAGTTCAAAGCTTGCCGCCTTTGCAGAAAAAACATATCCCGTCGAGAAGGTTACCGGCCGTATCAAGGCAAAAACCGATAGAGGGAAGAGCATGGAAAAAGCTCTTACGGTTATCCAGTTTAAGCTTGAAGAACAGACCATACGCGATTTTCCGGAATATGAAATGGAATCCAGGCTCTGGCTTGATCGTCTAGCAAAAATGCTACAGACTGGCGATACTGCTGGTTTAAACGATAGCCATTTCCCAACCATAGACTTTGAGCAGCCAGCAAAACTGACATCCGAAGAAAAGGAAGTCATTGATGATCTGACCCATCAATTCACTACCAACAGGAAAATTAAACGACTACTTAGTTACTTCTTTAAAAAAGGAAAAACCTACCACATCCACAACAACAGCCTTAATATTCATGCACTTGTGCCCTCTAAGGCCAATGGTGAGTTTGAAGAATTTTTAGGACACAGTGGGCGCGAACTGCTTGATTATTTGCAGCAGACCATCGAACGTGTTGGAAAAAGATATATTGATGGTAGTGAGCAGGATAAGAAGGATCAGGCCCTGTTCTTTTATCTCTGGTGCGGCCCAAAATCTCCTTTTTTTGGTAAACACGCCATGAAAACCTTTGAACGGTACTTTCTGCTCGATAAAGAGAGTCATGCCGAAAGAAGTCTTTACTGGAAAAGCAATATGCATACCGACATCTTTAAGCAAAAGCTGCAGGAAGAGTTTGGTATTCAAAGAGTTGTCTATGGCCACACTCCCGTTGATTATACCAAGGGTAAATCAATGGCTTCAAATGATGGTGTAGCGATCAATGTGGATGGCGGATTTGCTGCAGCCTATTATAACCGTGGCCATGCACTGGTTCATACTCCCTATCAGCTGTTTGGTATTATTTTGCCAACTCCTGAGGAAATGCAGGAGGCCGCGCAGAAGCTTGAATCTGCTCCACTCGATATAGAACTGATCGATGAATTCAGGCAGCCGATGAAAATTAAGGATACTGCAAAGGGTGTCCTGCTTAAAAAACAGAGTGATGCGTTGCTGCAACGTATAAGAGAGTTTACTGCTGATGGTTTGTAAGCTCTGTTATTGGCTGTTCCGCAAATAAAAACCTAATTACCCCACTCAAGCTCAGCTTCGTCGCTTATTGGTGTAGGAGCTCGCCCCTGCGAGCGAATGAACGTGCTGCTGAACCTGGGAAATCGCTCGCAGGGCGAGCTCCTAAAGTTCTATTTGACAGTTACCTGAGTTTCAGTGGTAATTAGGAAAATAAAAGTAAAAATATACCCTTGGGTTGATGTATGAATATTAATTATGGAATGGAAATTGTCAGGGCGACTGAAATTGCAGCGCTCACTGCAGCACGAATTCAGGGACTTGGCAATCATGACGATATTCTTAATCAGGCCAGGAAGGCCATAACAAAGACCCTGAACAGGCTGATGATAAACGGAAAAGTGATTAATGACCGTTTTTCAAACAGACCTGAAATTTGCACGCTTCCCGAAAGACTTGGAGAAGGCGGGCCGGATATGGATCTGATGGTTGTGGCACTTGAGGCGCAACACGCTGCAGCGGACGGTCGTAATAATTCCACTTCCTATACGGTAATAGCAGAGGACGGATCCATTCAGTCGATTCCTAATTTACGTATGTATAAGATTGTGGTTGGCCCAAATGTTGGTGAAGTTATTGATATTAACCAGTCTCCAACTGCAAATGTGAAACGGGTGGCTCGAGTACTTAGAAAATATACTGAAAATGTAACGGTTTGCATACTTAATCGCGAGCGTCATAAGGGCTTGATTGATGAAGTTAGAAACTGCGGTGCCCGGATAAAACTGATAGAAGAAGGGGAGATATCCGGTTGTCTTGCTGCTATTAATGGGATCAAAGCTGATATTTATATGGGATATGGATATGCGCCAGAAGGAACTGTGGTAGCAGCGGCTATCAGATGCCTTGGCGGCTATTTCGAAGGAAAAATTTCGTACGATGTGCCTTTGGCTAAAGAGAAGGCAGAGGTTCATGGTATCGATGATTTTGAGAAGGTTTTCAGAGTTGAAGATCTGATCAATTCCCGTAAAATTTCATTTGCCGCTACCGGGGTGACCGATGGAGAATTTCTTGAAGGTGTACGGTTTACGGCAACGGGTGCTGTAACCCACTCATTTATTGCAAGGAGTGAAACTCGGACATTTCGAAATCTCACTACGAACCACTTTTTTGATTACAACCCGGTGTTTTAAAATCTGAACAGGAGAGTTTATGCAGGGAGCTGAATATATGATTAAACGAGCTGAATATCGAAAAACCAAAGAGGCGTATCTCTTTGAAAAGGTTATTCAGTGGGCAGGTGACGACGACGATGCACTTGTTGTTGAAGTGGTGGAGAGGGCCTTTGCCGATGATGACGCAGAACGGTGGCTGACTATTCATCCAACCAGTTCATTTTCAGGACTGACCCTGCACTATCTCGAAATTGTGATGAGTGAAAGGGAGTTGATAGGAAATGAGCGTCGCCTTCTTATCAAGAGACTGAGTAATTATAGTAAACGTTTGCTCGGGTAATTCCCGGGAAAGAAGTAAAGCAATTCCTAACAGCAGCAACGCTTAAACTTTCTGCCGGATCCGCATGGGCAGGGCGCATTTCTTCCAACTTTTTCAGTGTCAGACCTTGTTTCTCCATCAAGATAGTACCAGAGTTCATCCTCCTTAATAAAGCTTGATTTCTCATGGAGGCTACAAAGATGGCCTGAGCTGAGAAAGCGAGCGGTAAAGCTGACAAATCCTTCACTGTTCTGACGTCCTCCATCTTCACACTGCAGTACTTCCAGGCTCAGCCATTGTATGCCAGAATTTTCGGCGTTAATCTCTTTGGGACGTGTTTGTTCAGCCCAACTTTTGCTGAGGTATTGATTATCTGCAAGGGTGAAGGCGGTGTATCTAGAACGCATGAGTTGTTCTGCGGTGAACGCCTTACTCTGATCTTCAATTATAGGTTTGCAGCAGTCGCTAAATGATTTTCCACTGCAACAGGGACATGTGAGCTTTTGTGTTATATCTTCCATATGCTTTAACTTTTCATTCGAATCAGCTTTATAATTAGCAGTATAAAAGGGGTTGAATGGTAAAGAAGATCAAAAATATCAAGAGGTTTTTTGAGGGTTCCCTGGCTGAGCATTCTGAGTTTTTCTACAATGTGCGGCTCTGGGACAAATGGCGCAAGTCCTAAAAGAACGCAGAGAAGCAGGATGCCTGCCATGGGGATATTGTCAATAAATTGCATGGGATTCCTTGATTGGTGCTAGAGGCGTGGCAGTCGTTTAAGCGATAATTGCTGAGCCACCTGGGTTGCTGTTTCTTCTATTGAACATCCATCTGAAACAATGATGGGAATGTTATAGTTTAAAAAAATTTGGTTTGCCTGATTAAGTTCTCCGGCACAGGTACCAAGTTTGGCGTAGCAGCTTCCCTTATAGCGTTTTTCTCTCACAAAATGAAGGGTTTCAGCATTGGTGGAGAGGCCAATTGCCCGCGCCTTATTGCGAACGATTTCATTGGGTAATCGATAGGCGTCAAGGTCTTCTGCAACAAGGGGGTAGTTTGCAGCTTTTATTCCCATTTGGGTGGCAAGGTAAACGGAGATAGGCGTTTTGCCGGAACGGGAGACACCGAGCAAAATTACTTCCGCATCATCGTAGTCTTTTAATCGTGAACCGTCGTCATGGGCGATACAATACTGGATAGCATCTACCCGGCTGCCCATGGTGGAATCATCAAGATGTCTGGCTGTTCCAGAGATTCTGATGGCCTTTGCTTCAAGCACATTTTCAAGCCGTTCCAGGTCCTTATCGCAGACATCAAAGAATTCCACTTCTGGGACATCAAGAATTACGATAAGCTCTTTATTCATAATAGTTGAAATTACTATGGGGAAACGTCCGGTGGATTGTGCCAGAATATGGTTGATTGCTTTACGGGCATCTTCAAGGCTACGGATAAATGGAAGTTTTTCTGCATTGAAACTGATTTCAGGGAACTGACAAATGAGTGACTTGCCAAGGTCTTCAGCAAGTATCCCGGTACTGCCTGAAAGATAATATACATCTTTTGAATGCCACATTTACTTGTCTCCAACGCTTCTATGTTTTATGATTCCTCATTCTACTCCCTTTGTATCAGAAAAACGAATCTCCCGAAAGTGTTCTCTTACTAGCAGGTGCTCTTCCAAGTCATGGCTAAAATCTTAAAATTGCTCTCTACCTATTCTTTTCTTGGGTTAATTCGTTATCTTCGTCTACGGATAATGGGAAGGGAGTTGCTTGTTACCGGGAGTTGTTCCTGCTGTGGGAATTGCTGTAGAAAAATTAATCTTGAAGGAGAACGAGGTTGGTTACGTTCTGAGAAAGATTTTTTTGAGGTGCTGGGTGACTATCCTGAGTATCAGCGCTTTGAGATTACCGGAAAGGATGATCAAGGGTATGTACAATTTTCTTGCAATTGGCTGTCGCCGGAAGGGCACTGCCGAGATCATGCAAATAGACTTGCCCTGTGTGATAATTTCCCTGATAAGAGCTTGCATTTTTGTGGAGGTGCGTTGCCATCTGGTTGCGGCTATGCAATAAATGAAGTACGTCCTTTTAGCAGGTATCTCGAAGAAATTAAAAAAGAAAAGGGTCAGTGATGAAGCGTATTCTAGTTTTGGAGCCATACTATGGCGGTTCTCACAAACTGTTTTTGAATGGTTTGCAGAAAACGGTTACTGCTTCCTACACTTTTTTAACGCTTCCTGCTAGAAAGTGGAAGGCACGTATGCAGTTGTCTGCTTTCTGGTTTGTGCAAAAAATAGATAAAATGGGTGTGGAAGAGAGGGCGTTTGATACCGTTCTCTGTTCCACGTTTGTGGATGTTGCTGTGCTACGATCACTTGTAGGAATGCTTAAGGGATGGAATCCTGCTACCCGTTTTTGTACCTATTTTCATGAGAATCAATTTGCCTATCCCAGTCAGGTACAGTCCGTTGACAGTCGGCAATTTACCGCAATTAACTTGAACAGTGCGATGGCCTCCGACTCCTGTGCCTTTAATTCCCACTATAATCGTGATTCCTTCCTTGATGCAATTCAGCTCTCCCTAAAAAGATCTGCAGATATGAGGCCGCTTGATTGCGTGGATATAATCAAGAAAAAGAGTCTGGTTCTCTATCCCGGTATGGATTATTCATCTATTGATAGTGTTGCGGATGATGAAAAAAAGGTGAGAGGTTCTGACAATCCACCAATTCTTGTCTGGAATCATCGATGGGAGCACGATAAGGGCCCTGAACTTTTTTTTCAAGCTCTCTATACCCTGCAGGAGAGGGGACTTGCCTTTCGACTTATTGTTATGGGACAGTCATTTGTTAATAAACCGTCCTGTTTTGAAGAAGCGAAAAGACGCTTGGAAAAAGAGATAATTCATTTTGGCTTTGCTGAAACACGTGAAGAATATGCTCTGTTTTTGCATCGTGCAGATTTGATTGTTTCAACCGCAGGGCACGAATTCTTTGGTATTGCGATACTTGAAGGCATTCGGGCTGGTTGTTATCCATTGCTTCCGGAGGATCTATCCTACCCTGAATTGTATGATAAAGAGTATTTGTATAAACCAGGAACGCTTGCCGTACGACTTGCAGCATATCTTCAGCATCCTGTGAAACTTGATACGGATTTGGCTCGTGATATAACGTATCGGTTTGAGTGGGAACAGTGTAGAGGTCGGTATATAAAATGGCTGTTTGGCCATTAATTGGAGATGAAATGAAAGCAAATATTGTATTGATTGGATTTATGGGGGTTGGCAAGGGAAGAACCGCGCGAACGCTTGCTGAAAAAACTGGAATGTTTGCTGTTGACTGCGATGACTTAATAGAGAGTTTTGCCAACGGCAAGGTAAAGAAGATTTTTGCAAAACATGGTGAAGAAGAGTTCAGGACCCTGGAACGACGTACTGCTGTCTGGTTGGAGAAATATGTGAATAACACTATTATTTCTTCGGGCGGTGGATTTTTTAACGTACCCAATATTTCTAAAATAGGAAAAATTGTGTATCTTCATTCTGACTTTAATCAAATACTTGAAGCAATTTATGCCCATCCTAACGCAAAAAAGAAAATCAAGAAGCGTCCTTTGTTGAAAGATCTGACCAATGCCAGAGTATTGCTCGAAACACGTCTGCCTCTGTATCGTAACCTTGCCGATGTGGAGATCAATGTTGGCGGAAGAACCATAGAGGATATTGCCGATGAGATTATAACCAGGCTTAAACTGAAGAAACAAAAGTAACTACCACCCAATTCTTTATAGGAAATTAAATATGTCTAAATTATCTCTTTCTCCTTTGTCCGGATATAAACAATTCCCTGGACCCGTGGTTACAGTAATCATGGACGGTGTGGGACTTGGTCCTGAAGATGAGAGCGACGGCGTTCATATGGCCTATACGCCTGTCTTGGATGAATTGTTGCAGGGACGACTAGTGACTCGCCTCAAAGCACACGGAACTGCTGTCGGGCTCCCTTCCGATGGTGATATGGGGAATTCTGAAGTCGGCCATAACGCACTTGGGGCAGGAAGGATTTTTGCGCAGGGTGCAAAACTCGTGAATGAAGCACTTCATTCCGGTGATTTATTTAAGGGCGCTGCCTGGAAAAAGGCTGTGAGGCATGCAAAAGATGGCGGAACGCTTCATTTTATTGGCATGATCTCAGATGGAAATGTGCATAGTCATATTGATCATCTTATTATCATGCTGAATCAGTGCGAGTCCGAGGGCGTTCAAAAGGTTCGGGTTCATGGATTACTCGATGGTCGTGATGTTTCTCCTAAAAGCGCTTTGCACTATTTTGCCCCTCTTGAAGAAAAATTGATGGAATGTTCAAGTAATGGCAGAGACTACTGCATAGCATCCGGGGGTGGGCGGATGAATGTTACCATGGACAGGTATGGCGCGGATTGGAGTATAGTTGAAAAAGGATGGCAGGCACATGTACTTGGTGTTGGGCGGGGGTTTGAAAATGCATGTGAGGCTATTCAGACCTACTATGACGAAGATCCGGAGATGATGGATCAATATATGGATAGTTTTGTTATAGAGCGGGATGGGAAAGCAGTCGGCCCTATTAAAGATGGTGATGCTGTTATTCTCTTTAACTTCCGTGGAGATCGAGCAATTGAGCTCTCAAGAGCATTCGATGATGTGGACTTTACAGGGTTTGATCGAACACGTCACCCCAGGGTATTTTTTGCCGGAATTATGCAATATGACGGCGATGCAAATATTCCTGTAAATTATCTGGTGGAGCCACCAGCGATTGATCGAACACTTGGAGAATATCTCTGTGGGGAAGGTGTCACATCCTATGCTATTTCTGAAACCCAGAAATTTGGTCACGTAACCTATTTCTGGAATGGAAATAAATCCGGGTACCTCGATGAAGAACTGGAAAAATATGTTGAGATAGAATCGGATAAAATTACCTTTGATCTAAGGCCATGGATGAAGGCTGCTGAAATCACCGATAGGGTTATTGAGGCGATTTTAGAGGGGAAATATAAATTTATTCGTCTGAACTATCCCAATGGCGATATGGTTGGACATACCGGCGTGCAGGTTTCAGTACGAATAGCTGTTGAAACTGTTGATCTTATGCTGAAAAGGATCTTACCAGTACTGGAGAAGGCGCAGGGAGTTGCTGTGATAACAGCAGATCACGGCAATGCAGACTGTATGTGGATTGAAAAGGATGGCAAGAAAACTCCGATGGTCGCTCATACCAGGAATCCCGTACCGTTTATTGTGCAAAATTATAGTGGGGTAAATGATTTTGCCCTTCAAACTTCTGCTGATGATGGTCTTGCCAATGTGGCTGCCACAATCTTGACTCTTCTTGGGTATGCAGCACCTGAAGAGTTCAATTCTTCATTGTTGGAAATAAAATAAGATAAAAACGAGTAGGAGCAAAATAGTAATAATTTCCTGGATAGACTGATATAAAAGGATAGTTTCTCGTTTATTTCTCTTGACAAGAAATAAATTCATCTTTTTTGATAATTTATCTGGTATTTTTAGAATCCTTCCTGTAGTGTAAAGAAACGTATAAATTGTGTGGTTGATGAATTTTCGGCTCAGTATTAAAAACGAGTTATTTTTTCCGGTTGATTCGGAAAAGATGTCACACCATACAACAAAACAAAGCACGATCACGTAGTTGATCAGTACTAAGGACAGGATTATTATGTTAGAAGGCACAGTGAAATGGTTTAACGAGGCTAAAGGTTTTGGTTTTTTGGAGCAGGAAGGTGGCAAAGATGTATTCGTACACTACTCTGCGATTGTAAGTGATGGGTTCAAAACCTTGAACGAAGGTGATAGAGTTCAGTTTGAAATCACCGAGGGTCCTAAAGGTCCTGCTGCAGCAAACGTGAGCAAAATATAATTGAAGACATTTATTGTCTCTTGATTGAAAAGAGGAGAAGTCGTTTCTAACGATTTCTCCTCTTTTTTTTATTTTTTTTTCTGCTCCATCTCTTCTCCCCAATATTTCTATCTACTAACACCTCTATTTTTTTCTCTGCAATAAGAATGCGTTCTGGAATGTCGAAACGTTATGCGTTATCCTGTAATTATACGATAGTTAAAGTACTTTTTTGATTACAGGAGTTTGGTATGGAAGAGCTTTCAAAATCCCAACGAGCCCGACTTGCAATACGAACCTTTAAGACCATAGCAGATGCGCTGATTTTACGTGGTTATTATAAGCCGTCAGGTCGTTCAGGTGAAAAGTTATCTGAATCATTACAGCAGTTTGAGCCTGAGATCTATGGTTCCATGAGTGATCATCGAATCATTGAGCTTCAGGGGCTTGAATATGTGATGGATCGAATGCCAAGGGGCATTGAAAAATGCAACCGTATTATCCTTACCGCCGATGAAGATTTTCATGATACTTCTTTTGAAAAAATATCCCCTCTTAAGCGGCGCGGGCATTCCTATATAGTTTCTGATAAGGAAATATGCTTTGTTATCACTCGTGGCCTGACTGAAATTTATGACCTTCTCACCAATATTACATTTCTTAATATAGAATCTCAAAAAATCTACAGGCAGATATGTCATAAGGAAGTCGGCACCTGCTCCGAGTGGCATGAACTTGAGAGTGTTCTTAGCGGTGAGAAGAAACTTGATGGATCGGCACTTGATCAGGCCATATGGAATCTCTCCATTATTCTTGGCAGAACCTATAGAGAGGCACGGGATGCCTATGAAAGTTTTGATGTTCATCACAAAAAGAACGGGAATTTTAATAATGGTCTCTTTGCTACTATATATGAGATGGGGCAGAGAATTATAGAAGAAGCTAAATCAAAGGATACATTGCTGACGATCTATTTTACGCCATCGCTTCAGGAGATGATAGGGCGTCATAAGTATTCGTCACTCTGGGCCAAGAATGTGAAACGGCATCTTCATGATCAAGGGTTTGAGGATCGGAAAATGCATGTGGTCAGTGCGAATATGCATTCGATGAAAACTATTCTTTTTGGCGCTGGCTATCTTAGAAAAAAAGGGAAACCGGTATCAGATGATCTGTATACCATGGCCGCTGAACTTCGGGATTCAGGTGATAAAATATCTCGATATGCTTCTGATTTTGGCTATACTTATTTGAAAGATACTTCTGAGTCTAATATTGATGTTATGGTTTTTGATACCTCTAAAATCACCCAGGAGAATATTCATCAAGCTATCGAGTGTGATTTCGAATTCATTGAGCGTGAGAAACCTGTTATTGTGGTGATTGATTACGCTTTTGGTGCTCAGGCGTTTGATATACTTGATGAATTACTCTGTCCCTGTCACTTCGAAGATAAAACGGTTACGTTTCAATTTGAATCTGTAAATATTATGGGGAAGGCGGGAACTCTTCCCGGCGAGAAGGGAGATATTATGCTTGCCACTGCCCATGTTATGGAAGGAACACCGAATAATTATATTGTTCATAATGATCTTGATATCACCGATTTCGATAAAGGATATCCTATTCATGTTGGACCCATTGTCACGGTTCTTGGAACGTCTTTGCAGAATCGCGATGTTCTTGCCCGGTTTCATACCTCGAATTGGAAGGCTGTAGGCCTTGAGATGGAGGGCGGACATTATCAGCGTGCCATAAGTGCCGCTATTATTCAGGGCCATGTCTCGGATGATATCAAAACACGGTACGCCTATTATGCATCGGATAATCCATTACATGTTGGTGAAACTTTGGCCTCAGGATCACTTGGGGATAATGGTATAACTCCCACCTATATGATTACGAAGGTAATACTGCAGAAAATTATTAACCCACCACCTCCCATCGTATGCGAATCATAAGAAAACAACGATTAGCCAGTGTGTCCCCCTGGGTACTCGCTGCAGCATGTGGCTTGTTGGCTGTAATTATAGCTGTTTTTGCAGTTAATAATTATCGGCGTGATAAGGCCTTGATGACAGATATTATGCTGGAAAAGGGGGTTACCCTTATTCGTTTTGTAGCCTCAAGTTCGAGAAGTTCTATTTTTACAGGAATTAGGTCGGGACAGGATATTGGAGCACTGTGGCCAGGCAATGTGCAAAGGGTCCTGGAACATGCAGCTGGGCATCCTGGGGTCCGTTTTTTGGCTCTTGTTGATAGTGAAGGGTTTATTCTGGCCAATTCTGTACCCGCCGCACGTATTCAACAGGTTTCCCCTCAGACCCATGACTTCCTGCTCGCAATTGATGAAGATAGTATTGATACCAGGACATTTAGTTATCGGATCAGTGCTGAAACCAATAAATCAGTTTTTCAGGTTGCCGCATATTTCTCTCCTGTTACCGATCGATTGATGGATCAGCTTGCATTTGAAAAGAATAATGGCGAATCCCCAGGATTTGGAAATAGGATGTTACAACTGCATGGTAAGAATTCAGCCTGGAAAAAACGTATCACCTCTCTTAAGCAGAAAAAATATGTGATTCTTGTTGAACTCGATATGAAGCAGTACAATAAAAGGCTGCAGCGACAAAAACTAGAAATTATAATCTTGTCCATTGTGCTATTGCTGGTTGGATTTGGTGGCTGGCTTTCCATCCTAACACTTGAAGGATTGAAAGGATCACAAAGCAGATTAAGAAAAGTTGAGGCTTTCCGCGACATATTAATATCTTCTCTACCCGTTGGGTTGATTGCAACTGATACTAAAGGAAAAATTATTTTGTACAATCAGTTTTCCGAGAAGTTAACCGGTATCAGTGAAAAGAGTGCCATGGGGAACAGCAGTGTCGTTTTTTCAAATACTGAAGTTATCCAAACCGTGCTCGCTTCCTCAGGTGAGCGTAAGGGGGGAATGTTTCAAAAGGAAGTTCAGCTAGAGAACAATATCGGTGAATGTCACACTGTTCAGTTAAATCGAATGGCGATCTTTGATCGTGAAGAAAAGTCTGTAGGAACTTTGCTGATGATACAGGATCTTAGCCAGGTTAAGAAACTTGAAGAGGATTTACGTCGAAGTGAAAGTCTTGCAGCATTAGGGAAAATGGCGGCGGGTGTTGCCCATGAACTTCGTAACCCGCTCAGTTCAATTAAAGGGTTGGCCCTGGTGTTACAGTCAAAATTTTCCGGTGACAATCAGGATAGTGAAACTGCTACGATCCTAGTCCAGGAAGTGGAGAGACTTAATCGCAGTATTTCTGAATTGCTTGATTTCGCAAGGCCGCAAAAGCTGCACAAAGATGAGTTTGATATACACGCATTACTGCATAAGGCTGTCTCTCTGTTAAGCATAGATGCGGAAGCATCAGGTGTAAGGATGGTTACTGATTTTCCGGAAACAGTATCAAATATATATGCCGATGAAGACAGGTTAAATCAGGTTTTCCTGAACCTGTTTCTCAACTCGATACAGGCTATGAATGAAGGTGGAACCTTAACCATTAGCAGTACTGAAAAGGATAATAAAATTACGATTAGCGTCACCGATAATGGCTGTGGCATTGAACCTGAAGACCTTGGCAGAGTTTTTGACCCGTATTTTACAACGAAGCCGGAGGGAACAGGGCTTGGAATGGCAATGTCAGCAAAAATTGTTGAAGAACATGGCGGAACAATCGTGGTTGCCTCTGAAGAAGGGAAGGGGACCTCGGTGATGGTGGTTATTCCCTGCTGAGATTAGAACAAAAAAACGTATCAGAGGTTACCGTTAAAATTCAGCCTTGTCAGGGGACAGTCTGTTGAATCCGCTTGTTTCAGGTATTATCCATCAAACGTCATCGCTTATCCTTCGCTTGCGGATTGTTTGTTGGACAAGACCTGAAACGCTAGCTGCGTTTATTGATAGTAAAATGATTAGTTTTGCTGATAAAACAAAAGAATTACAAGTGACAAGATGTGTCATCCCGCGGAGGCGGGGATCCAGTTTTGTGCCACCCCCTCTAAATTTCCGCCTCCGCGGGAATGACAGAGGAAAATGGCTGAGCTTTGTATGTGATCAGGATTTTTATGTCAAAGGCAGTTCTTTGGCTGTTGTCCCAGGCTCAGAAGGTGTTGCTGGCGGAGTCTTTCCAGAAAAGAAGGAGTAAAGTTTGAAGGCTATCACTTTAACACCATACCAAATTTTCGGAAGTACCCAGATAGCAGTCAGAAGAAAGGCTACAAAGAAAACCAGAAAGGCCAACGGGTAGTGAAGCATCACAAAAATACCACCAATTACGGTAATATCTTCGACCACAGAGGCCGTCCAGTTGCTGAATGGTTCTGGAGAAGTATTGATTAGTACTCTGGTACCGGCTTTGATGGTATGCGTTGTTGCAGCAACGCCGCCGCCAAGTATTCCTGCTGTGATAACCATGGCAGGATTCACATCACCAACGGCTCCAGCAGCCAGCATAACTCCCGCTGGAATACGAATAAAAGTATGTATTGTATCCCATCCGGTATCAACGCCTGGGGTTTTATCCGCGAAAAACTCAACAAAGTACATAAGAGTTGCTGCACCTATAACCATGGGATCTTGTAAAATAAGCAACTGCTCCGGGAGAATCATATTGCCGGTCAGGCCTAATGTTCCGAGCACCGCAAGGGTTGCGTAAAGATTAATTCCGGCAGCCCATGCTGTTCCCATTGTGAGCGCAAGCGTGGTTATAAGTTGTTGGTAGGCATCCATTTTTTTTTATCTCTTCCTCTATTTGGCATAGCCTTTCTGCAAGTAAATTCTTATCAGTAGCTATACACAGATGATGAAAAGGTAATCAGCTTAGTGGTGGTTGGCAAGTGTCTGCTAGGCAGGGTCGAAATTCTTGCTTAGGAATTCACACTCTTTCGGGGTGAGATCGAATTTGATCTCTACCCGTTGTAAAAGGGCCTGACGGCTCTTGTCGGGATGATCCTTGAGGAGTTGACAGAGTTCGGTCAGGGCCTGTTGCTTTTTATCTCCGGTAGATTGAGTCGGGTGTTGTGACGACATGGTTAGGCGGACTCCTTGTGCTTTGGCTATATCAGGTTTAACAGGGTTTTAAAATAATTCCTGCAAGTGGCGGAACAGTAACTTTGGTGTGGAAATTTGCCTGTGCATATGGTTCTGCAATTGCTTTGTAAATTGTTTTGTTAGCAGCATTACTGCCTCCAAACCTGCTCTGATCGGAACAGAACACCTGTTCGTAGTTTGATCCTGTTGGGAGTCCCATTTTGTAGCCATAGAAAGTTTGCGGGGTAAAGTTAAGCAGACAGACCAGATGGTCGTTTCGGTTTTTTGCAAAACGAGCATAGGAGATTATAGAGTTTGCACGATCTTCAAGGTCCATCCATTGAAAGCCTTCCGGACTGAAATCCAGCTCCCAAAGGGATGCATTGTCTTTGTAGAGACCATTGAGCTTTCCGAAAAACTTGAGCATTTCGTCATGAAGGTCATTTTCCTTAAGTAGATGAAAATCAAGGCTCTGCTTACAGTTCCACTCACGCCACTGGCCAAATTCACCTCCCATAAAGAGCAGTTTTTTTCCTGGGTGCATCCACATTGTCAGAAAAAGGAGCCGAAGGTTGGCAAATTTTTGCCAGAGATCTCCAGGCATTTTATCAAGAAGAGAGCGCTTACCATGGACGACTTCGTCGTGTGAGAGCGGGAGGATAAAGTTCTCGGAAAATGCGTACATTATTGAAAAGGTAAGACTATTATGATGGAAGCGTCGGTAGAGAGGATTTTTTTCAAAATAGTCCAGGATATCATTCATCCAGCCCATATTCCACTTAAAGCCGAACCCGAGCCCTCCCTGATCTGCAGGTTTTGACACGCCGTAAAAGCTGGTGGATTCTTCTGCAATCATCAATGTTCCAGGGTGCCGATCATAGACAATGGAATTGAGATGCTTGATAAACTCTATCGCTTCAAGATTTTCTCTGCCGCCAGAACTGTTAGCTACCCATTCTCCTTCCTTGCGTGAGTAATCAAGATAGAGCATGGAGGCAACAGCGTCCACGCGAAGTCCGTCGATATGATATTTGTCAATCCAGAACAGAGCATTGGCAATAAGGAAATTGCTGACCTCTTTTCTGCCGTAATTGTAGATAAAGGTTCCCCATTCAGGGTGTGATCCTTTTCTCGGGTCTTCGTGCTCAAAGAGTGCTGTACCGTCAAAACGTCCAAGGCTATGAGCATCTTTTGGGAAATGAGCAGGAACCCAGTCCAGAATAACGCTTAAACCTTCCAAATGACACTGGTCCACAAAATACATAAAGTCTTCAGGAACACCGTATCTGCTGCTCAAACTGAAGGGGCCGGTGACCTGATATCCCCATGATTCATCGAGAGGATGTTCCATTACCGGCATAAGCTCAATGTGGGTGAAGCCGAGTTTTTTCACATAGGGAATAAGCTTGTCAGCAAGTTCTGTAAAGGTCAGAAAGCGTTCAGGATTGGAGGGATCACGTTGCCAGGAACCGGGGTGAACCTCGTAAATGGACATGGCACTGTCATATGGGTTGGCACTCTTTTTTTCTTTTTGCCACACATCATCTTGCCATTGATAGTGATCAAGGTAGCGAACCATGGACGCAGTTTTTGGTCTGTGTTCCCCGAAAAACTGGAAAGGATCGGATTTCTCTAAGATTTTCCCTCGCGTGGTACGAATCTCAAATTTATAAATCTCATTTTCGCCAATTCCAGGAATGAAAATTTCCCAAATTCCAGAACTTCCAAGACTGCGCATGGAATGGACCCTACCGTCCCAGCTGTTAAAGTTACCAAGCACTGAGACTCTGGTGGCCGATGGGGCCCAGACACGAAAAATGGTTCCTTGAATCTGCGAATACATACCTGGGTGCGCCCCGATATGATCGTAGAGTTCATAGTTGGTACCAAAGTTAAAGAGGAACCTATCCTCTTCACTGAGTATGGGCATAAAACGGTAGGGATCGTTGATGGTTTTTTCAATCCCGTCGTTATAGGTGATTTTGTATTGATAGGTGTAGGGATCAAGGTCTCCGTCGTCCACTTGACCACGATCTATAACGGCCTCAAAAATACCCTCATCCCTGACCCGTTCCATGGGAAGAATCTTTCCATCTATCAGGAGGGATACGAACCTGGCATGGGGTTGGAAGCAGCGAATAAGAGCTGAGTTCTTATCCTGTCCGGAAAAATGAACTCCGAGAACCTGAAAAGGATCGTAATGCTCAGCTCGGAGGAGGCGGTCAATTGGTTCGTTTATTCCCATGGTGTACCCCTTAACTATAGAAAGCAGGAACAGCTATTATTTGTTTTTAGAGTAGCAAATCTATTAAGGAAAACATAGGGTAAAATGTGTTTGTGATAGAATAATAGAGTTCTGAAATTCCATCAGGCAAAGCTGAACATTGCTTGACCGTTGTTTGTAAAAACTGTTATTGTCTCAATTAAATAGCGTGATATCAAAAAATCATTTCACAACGAATAGTTCCAGAGAATATGAATGGATGAATCCGGAAAACCAATTATTGAATCCTTGACGGGATCATTTCTACTGTCCACCCCCCAAATGCCCGACCCACGATTTGCCGAACAGGTTATTTATATCTGTTCCCATGGGCATGAGGGCTCCATAGGGATAGCCATTAATAAACCCAATCCGACACTTGATCTTGAGGAACTTCTTCTTGCAAACAATCTACCTGTACCGGAAGAGTTGAATGTTCCTGTTTATATTGGTGGACCCGTGGAACCGAATGCCGCTTTTATTCTCTACGGGTCAGACTACATGACAGAGCAGCATCTGGAAGTGAGCTCCAGTGTGTATTTAACACGGAACACCAAAGTGCTTGAGGATATTGCAAAGAACAGGGGACCAGAGAAATTCCTTTTTGCCATCGGATATGCAGGGTGGGGACCGGGACAGCTTGAACAGGAACTTGTATCACAGGGGTGGTTGACGATTCCCGCCTCTGATTCTATAATTTTTGATGTGCCAAATGATCAAAAATGGCGCAGGGCAGCTGCTGATTTCGGAATAGATATTAGCATTTATCAGGATTACATTGGTAATGCCTGATAGCTATGCGGACATGTAACTAATAATACAGATAATTTTGAGATGTATAGATTATGGCTGATATAAAAGAAATATTTGAATGCACCCAATGCGGCTACTGTTGTCAAGGAGAGACCACTGTTTCTCTCGATGAAAACGATCAGAAACGGATGATTGAGGCATTAGGATTGACTAGAGAAGAGGTGAGTGACAAATACTGGCGAGTCACCGGAAATGTTGTGCAGATGAAGATTGTAGATGGACACTGCATTTTCTATGACAAGGGGTGCACTGTCCATCAGGGAAGGCCGTGGCGTTGTGCGCAGTGGCCAATGCATCCTTCAATGATTGCTGATGAGAATAATTATAAAACCATTGCGGAATCATGTCCCGGGCTGAACAAAGAAATCACCTACGAGGAATTTTGTCGTATCTTTCAGAAACTTATTGATGAACAGACGATTATTCACTGTTGATAGATTATGAGAATCGAACTTCCCTTCCTTGGCAAAACCAAGGATTCTTTTATTGAAGCTGGAATCCAAGAGTATAGCGGGCGTCTGAAACATTATACAACGCTTCATCTCACAACCCTTAAAGTGAAAAAAAAGAAGGGCTGGACGACTGCGCAGGAACGAAAGGAAGAAGGACGTGTTCTGCTCGATTCTTTACCTCCTGCAACGGTTAAGGTCGTACTTGATAGTGGCGGTAAACAGCTGAGTTCTGAGGATTTGGCGGATAAAATTTCTTCCTGGGAACAGGAGGGACGCAAGCAGGTTGCCTTTTTGATCGGTGGTCCCACTGGGCATTCACAGGATATTATAAGCAAGGCTGATTTACTTCTCTCTTTTTCCCGGATGACTTTCACCCATGATATGGTGCGCCTGTTTCTGGTGGAACAGCTATATCGTGCCTACACCATTAAGGCTGGTGAAAGATATCATAAATAGAGCAAAAAATTTGATTATCCTCTGTATCTTTCCCTAATTTCCCCATCCCCATTTGTTATTCGGTGTACAATCAGCAGTTTACCCCTATCTTTTCCTTACTGAGAATATTTGTCGCCTATTCGATAGCAAACAATAAAGGAACAGGTACTTATTTCATATACACATCATAGCGACTGTTTTTCATTTTGATCATATGGCTGGGTGGCTGATCAATTAATAACGGAGCGCCTTTGGGCCGTTTCACAACTACCCTTTTCTTTGTATATTGCAGCGCCGTTTCAAGGAGTTGTCCAGCATCTGTATCATCCCCGACAAGCATTCTGATAATCCGCATTTCAAGTCTGTTGAGAGCGGCTTTTCGTTTATGTGGGTACATCGGGTCGAGGTAAATCGTATCGGCGCGCTCTTCTGCTGGAATTTCAGCGATCAGCGTAGAAGCATCACCATGCAGTAGGTGCAGTCTGTTTTTGATATCGGATTGAAGGACGGTTGATGCAAGGGCGCGTTCCAGACCATCTCGTAATATGGCCGCTAGCAGTGGCGATCGTTCTATCATGGTTACGTTGCATCCGAGCGATGCGAGCAGAAAACTGTCCTTGCCAAGTCCTGCCGTTGCATCGATGATTGTCGGCCTGACACCCGGCTTTATTCCAACTGCCCGTGCCAGTGATTGCTTTATTCCACCACCATGCTCTCTACGATAGTTGAGGGCTGCCGACAGAAAATCAACATGAAGAGTAGTAGGTCTCCTGGCATCCTTGTCGTGTTTCAGTTGAATTTGTAAGCCTTTTTCCGTATATAGTAGGAGTAGATCATATTCTTCCTGCTCTTCCGGAGGAACCGTCTCAATTTTGAGTAGCCCAGCAAGCTCAGAAGCGCTGTTTTTAAGCAGTGGTCTCTCTTTGGTGTATGAAACTGCAGTGGAAATTGCAGAGAGGTCGTTTGAGATGGGATGTTTGATCATTGTCTTTGAGAAAGCCATTTGTTTACAGGCGCTAACTATTAGTAACTATTCAGCGAGGGCAACTATTTACCCTTAACTCTGAATAGTTACAACTATCATTACTTAAAATTGAAGAAGATGGAAACAGAAAAACAGCATACGATTCAAGTGGTGGCGATTATTCCAGCTAGGTATCATTCAAACAGGTTTGAAGGAAAACCGCTGGCACTTATTAATGGAAAACCCATGATTCAGCATGTTGTGGAGCGTGCCCAGACGGTCAAGCTTCTCAGCAGAGTTGTTGTTGCAACGGATGATCAGCGTATAGCCGATTGTGTTGCCGGATTTGGCGGCGAATATGTACTGACTCGCAGCGACCATGTTTCAGGCTCCGACAGACTTGCAGAGGCTGCAGAGTTGATTGATATATCAGAGCATGATGTGGTGGTCAATATTCAGGGCGATCAGCCTCTTTTTGATGCCGAGGTGATAGAGCAGGTGGCACAGCCATTGCTCACCGATCCCTCGCTACCAATGGCCACTCTTATTTATAAGATTATCAGACCTGAAGAAATTGATGATCCTAATCATGTGAAGACAGTGTTTGATCACGAAAATAACGCCCTTTATTTTTCACGCTCTCCCGTACCTTTTCAACGGAATCCTGAAGAGGGCATTGTCCCAACCTACTATAAGCATCTTGGTTTTTATGCATATAGGAAGGGATTTTTACTCACTTTTGTCGCGCTGCCAGAAGGGGAGTGGGAGCGATTTGAGAAACTTGAGCAGCTCAGGGCCCTCGAATATGGATATAGAATAAAAGTTGTATTAACAGAACATGACTCCATTGAAGTGGATACACAGGAAGACCTGAAAAGGGTTGAAGAGTCACTACTTAAAGGCTAAAATGTCGATGGAATATTTGTCCTTTCATCCTTGAAATCTAACTATCTAAAAGGAATACTTATGAGAAAGAAAATAACAATTATCGGTGCTGGAAATGTTGGTGCAACGGCTGCTCACTGGGCAGCGGCAAAGAATCTTGGTAATATCGTACTTCTTGATGTCGCAGAAGGTATTCCCCAGGGCAAAGCGCTTGATCTTTCACAGTCTGGCCCCGTAGAAGGTTTTCATTTTGATGTGAAGGGAACCAATGACTACGCCGATTCTGACAATTCAGATGTGGTTATTATTTCGGCTGGCCTTGCCAGGAAACCAGGTATGTCCCGCGATGATCTTCTTGCAATCAATGTTAAGATTGTTAAATCCTGTGCGGAAGAGGCTGTAAAGCACTCTCCTGATTGTGTGCTTATTGTTGTTACCAATCCCATTGATGCCATGGTTCATACAGCATTGAAGGTGACTGGACATCCAAAGGAGAAAGTTATCGGTATGGCAGGAGTACTCGACTCAGCAAGATATCGTACTTTTCTTGCTCAGGCCATTGGAGTTGCTCCAAAAGATGTCAATGCACTTGTGCTTGGTATCCATGGCGACAATATGATGCCCATGGTTCGTCTTGCGAATGTTGCAGGCGTTCCTATCACTGATCTTCTTTCAAAGGAAGAGATTGATGCCATCGTCCATCGAACCCAGACGGGTGGTCTGGAAATTGTAAACCATCTGAAAACCGGTTCCGCTTTCTATACTCCCGGCCTTGCAGCCGTTGAAATGGCAGAGGCAGTATTGACCGATTCCAAACGTGTTCTTCCATGTGCCGCTTATCTTGAAGGTGAATTTGGAGTATCCGGGTATTTCCTTGGCGTGCCAGTGGTTATTGGAGAAAAGGGTGTTGAAAAGATTTTGGAATTTGAACTGACAGAAGAGGAAAAAGAGGCTCTGCAGCTTTCTGTGAAAGCGGTGGCAAAACAGATGGAAGCAACCGGAATCTAGAAGCGGTTGCAAGTGGAAGCAAAAAAGAAAACAGTGCCGTCGCAATTGACGGTGGCGGAGAGTCTTACCCAGATTGAGAAAAAAGCTCTGTCTCCGTTGGATATGCTTCCCTACGATGATATTCGTGAAAAACTGGTGGAGCTTGTTCTGGCCGGAGTGCCACAAGGGGTTCCACCGGATACCGCCTCGGCATTACAGCAGGTAAGGGACTCTCTTAGCCGTCATCCCGTATCCGATTTGAATGTTGTGGTCTTTGGCGGAGGCACGGGGCTCTCAACCATTATTGGTGGGGATAGCCGGGCTGAGTCCTGGGTCAATAATCCCTTTCAGGGCTTAAAATCACTCTTTCCCAAAACCAGATCCATAGTCTGCATCACCGATGATGGCGGTTCCACCGGGGAACTCCTTAAAGATCTCCCTCTTATTGCACTTGGCGATATCCGACATGTACTCCTCTCTTCCATTCAGCTTGCTAAACTTCAGGATGACTACAAGCTGAGTGAGAGTGAGGCCGTTCAATGTGTCACTGTACTTGCCAAGGTCTTTAATTATCGTTTTTCAGCACGCCCCTCGAGTAGTGAACAACTCCTACAAGAGTGTGGATTGACAGGTGACAAGGAGAGTGAATTACTCATAGTAATTCAGGCCTCTCTTGAACGAATTATTGAAAATATTTTTAGTGATTCGCGCCTTGAAGTACTTCTGAATCGTCCCCACTGTCTCGGTAATCTGATACTTGTCTCTTCCATCTACGAACAGATTCCAGAGCATTACAGCAATGAAATGCTTCTTGCCGATACTGAACTTATGCGCCAAAATTTACATAGGGGGATTGCTTCTCTCTGTGTGATACTCGGCGCCGATGAACGTGCAGTCATGCCCTGCACCTATTTACCTGCAGAATTGAGTCTTCGCTATACTAACGGTGTTCAGGTCACAGGAGAACATAAGTCAAGTGTTGCAAAACGTGGCTACCCTGTAGAATCTGTACTTATCAATTTTTGCGCAGAACCCGAGGTGAGCGATGGGGTGCTTGATCTTATAGAGCACGCGGATATTATGATTATGGCTCCAGGGAGTCTCTACAGTTCGCTTATTCCTGTTTTTCAGGTACCAAAGATTGCAGAAGCGGTGAAAAATAATAAAAACGCACTGAAGATTCTTGTCTCGAACCTCTGGGTGCAGGCAGGAGAAACTGATCTGAGTATCTCTGAGCCGGATCGTAAATTCCTTCTTTCTGATTTGCTTAAGGCGTATGAACATAATATTCCCGGTGGAACGGATGGTCTATTTGGTAAGGTGCTCTGTTTATCCCTCAAAGATGTGCCGGCAACTGTTATTCAAAGCTACGCAGTTGAAGGGAAAATGCCGATATATCTTGATCGTGATGAGGTGAGGAAACAGGGAATGGTCCCGCTTGAGTGCGGTATTTATTCGAAGGCTGTTCTTCGTGAAAACGGTGTTATCAGGCATGATCCAAAACAATTTGCCCTGGTGGTCCGGACGCTATCGGCAATTTCCTCCAATATTTCTATTCCGTCCCCTCGTGAGGTTAAGAAACCTGTTGTTGAACAGCCTAATAATAAATATCTTACCTCCATGCAGGTTCCCTGTCTTCGGTATCAAAAAATCGAAGAGTATCTGGCGGGCATCACCATAGAACTCACGGAAGCATCTCTTGAAAAGACCGATGCCATTTGGGCAACACTGCAGAGGATACTCTGGAACCACAAAGATATCCCCTTGGAACATCTACAGCATGTAAAAGGAATACAGTGCGTTGCAGATGAAAAATGGAAGAGAAATCAAAATTGGGATAGGGTTTTTTCTTTTTACGATCCCCATGATGCATTTCTAAAAATTCGTCAAGATCAGTTTGATTCGGAGACCACTCTGGAGATTGCCTTTCTGGTTGCACTTGGACAGAGTCTGCTTGGTAATTATGCGGAACGTAAGGAAATTAGTACTATTACGCTAGATGCTCGTTCTCTTGGAAAGGCCTATCATCTCTATGTCAAACCTTCTGAAAAGAGAAATTGTTATTTCAGTGACGATGATCTTGCCCGCTATCTGATACTTGCCAGAATGATTCCCGATTCAAGCGATGCGAACCATTTTACCCGCCTTGTAAATGGCCGTGAAGGGTTTACTCCCCCTGGCCTTCTTATGGGACTCACTTACGCCTGGTACCTTGATAACCGCTTTGCTTCACATATAGAATATAAGATGGCAGTGATCAAAATTGATAATACAGACCTTATCCCAGAACAGGTGCGAATGAGGAACAGAAGAGAAAAACTAACCATCTTCTTTCGTGAAGTGGTGTTTAAACACTAAATATATACTGTACCTGTTACTTCTCGGCTTGTAACTATTCAGCGAGGGGGACTAATTACCCTTAACACTGAACGCGCCCCGAAG
>CAZDJE010000042.1:0-31765 GCA_964505715.1 uncultured Desulfocapsa sp.
AGTTTAAATAGCCAAAATACCTATTTTTCACTTTCTCCTCCCAAAATGCATCATTATTCACTGGTAATCAAGATCCTCAGTTGTTGTTTTAGGCAAAAATGCAATTCCAAGGAAAATGGGTACGTAATGGCTTTCAGGGTTTTTCCGATGTTCTATTTCAAGCTATTCTATAGCGGCACGTATACGCTCTCTTACATCTTTTACTTCTCCCAAGGACGATGCGTTAAATAAGAAACAAAATTCCTCTTCCCCGAATCTAAAATAAAATTGCCCAATTCATTTGCAAGGAACTCTTTAATGCTCCAATGACCTTCTGCAAAGTTAAGTCTCCTTCTGGACAACCTCAGGTATCGTTGAAGCGCACTGTCAAAAACCATATCCAAATAACGCCTATTGGGGATAGGGGGGGGAGGAGGTAGGTAATTGGAAATTGCTCAAGCTTCCGGTAGGACTCTTGTTGGAGTCGATAAAAGGGCAATGAGAAATAAAACATGGCAGCAATGGAGAAAGCATACCAATAAATTGACCTGTTGTACAAAAGATAGATCTGATCGAAATTTGAAGAGTTGGGTGTGGTTGATCATTGTCTTTTTGTGGAGCGGCCAACCAATACACACCCTGTTCTGTTGTCGCTTCAAACTCAGATTTTCATCGGTACAAAACGTACGATAACTGATTTTAAGATATCTGGTTTTTTAGTTGATTTCACAGGATTAGATTGATAATATTGTGATACATAAGAGGCTTTTTCTTGGGTTGGGAGTCTTTTGGTGGGAGCTCCTCCTGTATAAAGTCTTTTCTGCTTTAATCAATTGTTTTGATTTAGTTTTCCACTAATCCTTGCAGCACCCCTTATATAATGCCGAAGAGAAAAATGATTCTTTTTAGCTGTAAACAGGAGCTTTGTGTCGTGGCGCTTGGTCCTCAGGTAATCGTACCCACAAACTTCAAACGTGTGATATAGTAAAATTGCGAACGTGATATGTTTTGTCGATTGGTTGGCAACGCTCCGCCTCCTTTAAGGAGGCATACGTACTGAGAAGCCAGGCGTGTCCGGTTGGAAAGTTGTAAGTGCATTTTTTAACCGTTTCCGGAGTTTAGGCTCGCCTCTTCGTTTTTGCTTTTGTTTCTGTTTTACTACGGTCAGTTCTACTGCAAGTTCTTCAGCTTGTTGTATGGTTTCATTGCGGCTTTGGATTCGTAGCTGTCGTCTACGGCGAATAGATACGTGTTCACCATCTTCTTCGTGGCAATAGATAGCCAAAAGAAGATATGTCATCAACCCCGATGGTATTTGGACCATCATGCCATTTTCGCTTCTGGTAAATAGATGGTAAGCTTTGAGGTGATGCTTCCACCATGCAAAGAAACTTTCTATGTCCCAGCGGAGTTTGTAGCTCAATGCTCTCTGTTCTGCTGATAAAAAAAACGATCTGTAGCAACCCAATACTCCTATCTGACCGGGATCGATACTCTGACTGAAAAAGGTCTTTCCGCTCCATTTTCTTTTGTCAGGAACAGCTTATGTGGTGCCCCATGAATGATATTGACGTCAAGATGGAGTTTTGTCCTTCTTGATTTTGTACGATATTTTACCCAGTGCATTGAAAGAACTGAATCAATGACAGATCCATCAATAGCAACAAGGGAACCCATCTCAGAATACTCTGACGGCAAGGCTCCTGGTACCTCCTTCTGCAGCTCTGTAGATAGATGGAGAAGCTGTTCTACCCCACGGTCATTGGATTGTATCGAAAAAGGTTGATCGCTTAATGCCACCAGCAGACGCAACAAGATATTGGGCATAATCATCTTCTTGCAGGGCTTGAACTAGCTCTCTACCGGATGAAAATTCCTGCAGGTGGTAATTGTCAAAATATTGAGTAAATATTCAGTACCCATTGCAATGATTTGTTGATTCTTGATCGAAGCGGTGGTGCGTAAGCACGGCCTGCTTTGTTAATTTGAGGAAATCCAATTATTTGAGAACATGTAAAATCTTAACCGGACACTATTGATGAAAAGCATAAGAAAAAAATGTTCCTATTCTCGAAAGATTGGTGTCAGTACGGAGATATTTTTTCTTTTTTTACTGATTTTTACTTCTCTCGCGACTGCGGAAGAGTGGCCAACTGTTACCGATTCCAAAGGAATTAAAACTGAATACCCTCAACAACTTGAATTGAATGAATATGAAAAGCAGATCAATAAAAAAATAATCTTTAACGAAAATCCGATGTTTACTGGAAGCGTAAACACCGGAGAACTCCCTTCGGTAGGGCTACGTCTTCCCGTAGAACCGTTAGTGCTAATGCCTTATACCAATATCGGTAGGTATGGAGGCAGCCTCGAGGGTATTGCGATTTCCTATGAGTCCGGGACTTCTGAGATTCTGTCCTGGCGCCAGGCCAACCTGGTGCGTTTCAATGATGACACCCGTACCATCGAGCCGAACGTGGCAAAGGCCTGGAAATGGAATGAAGATTTTACCGAGATCACCTTTGTTTTACGTAAAGGGCATCGCTGGTCCGATGGCGCGCCTTTTACTACCGATGATATAGTCTTTTATTTTAATGACATTATTTTGAACAAAGAAATCCACCAAGATACGCCGGCCCCCTGGGGATCCATGGGCATCAGCGTTGAAAAGATAGATGATGTAACGGTGAAATTGAAGTTTGAAAAAACGTATACCTCGTTACTTTATTATTTCGGCGGTGTCGGGTCCTATTATGATCCTTTTGCACCCAAGCATTTTCTCAAACAGTACCATATCAAATACAACCCCAAGGCAAATGAAGAGGCTCAAAAAGAAGGATTCGACAACTGGGTCCAGCGGTTTTGTGTGTATTGGAATAAATGGAAGGACGCAATTGTCGCCAAACCTTCCGGCCTAAATGTGCCCACTCTTGAAAGCCACATCCTGAAAGAGGTGCCCACGCCCCAGGAACGAATATTTGTCGCCAACCCTTTTTACTTCAAGATAGATACGGCAGGTAACCAGTTGCCATATATTGATTTTCATCATGAACGTTTTCTTGAAAAAAAGTTGTGGCCACTTGAGATCATGAACGGCAATGTTGATCAAAAATCCCAGAATATGCCGCTTAACATCTATCCGGTTTTGAAAGAAAATCAACAAAAGGGGAATTATACACTGCAGCTCCCGTCGACTGGTGCCGGACCAACCATGATCTTTAACAAGACCCATAAGGATCTGGTACTTAGGGGGATTTATGGAGACGCTCGGTTTAACTATGCCATGTCACTAGCCATTAATCGTGCCGAGGTGAACGAGACCCTTTTCCTCGGGCTTGGTACGCCGCAACAGGCACTGCCTCAAAATGTACCGTTTATAACCGAGGCCGATAAGAATTTTATGGCCGAGTATGATCCTGAACATGCTAACAAGCTTTTAGACGAGATGGGGTTGAAACGTGGTCCGGATTCGATCCGGACCCGACCCGACGGCAAACCGCTCATTGTTCAGTGGGAGTATACCCTGCAATATGTCTGGTCTGATGCGTTTCCAGCCCTGATCGCAAGTTATTGGCAGAAGGTCGGTATCAGTGTTGTTCTCAAGAAGGTTGATACCAAGCTCACTAGGGAAAAACAAAAAACAAATACATTGGATATCACCAGTGAATGGATGTCTCCTTTTGAACCGACCCTGTTTTCAACCCCAAGTACTTTTATGCCCTCCTATAGTTCAGACTGGTTGATTATGGGGGCACCCTGGATAGACTGGAAGAGTAGTAATGGCAAAAATGGCGAAGAACCGCCGAAGTGGGTGCGGAACCTCTGGGAGATTGGTGATGAGTTTTCTACTCTTATCCCCGGGTCAGATTGGTATATGGCGCTTGGCAAAGAGATCATCCGGATCAACCTGGAGAATCTAACCGTTATCGGGACACTGGGGAATGTGCCGTTGATTACCGTGGTTTCAAACAAGCTTGGAAATGTACCTCAATGGACTATCAACACAACCTATTATGGGTACGCCTATCCCTATCGGGTTGACCAGTGGTATTTCAAATAGAGAAACGATGTAACGATGCGGATTAGCCTGAAAAATAAATTTCTTATACCAACTGTTTTGCTGATTGTAATCGGCATGAGCATCTTATCGATTATTTCCTATGTGAAGGCAAAAAATGCGTTGAAGGAAATTATTGTCGAACAGGTTGACCAAATCGCCGAATCAACCGTTGGCACCATGTCCACCTGGACCAAGGACCGTAAGCTTGACATCGTTAACTGGAGCAGGCAGAGAACCTATAAAATGGCATTGCATGATTCCTTTTTAGCAATGACTGCCCGTGAATTTACCAATAATCAACTCGTCAGGATAAAAGAAGACTATAAATATTACGAGAATGTTGTACTTGCCGATTCCGCTGGCGATCTGGTCGCCGCCTCCGATCCCAGTCTTATCGGGAAAATCAATATCAGTGACCGGAACTATTTTCAGCAGTCCCTAAAAGGTAAAAGTTTTATTTCGGAAGATGTACTGAAGAGCAGGGCAACAGGGGACCTTGTTTTTGTGATTTCTGCTCCGGTAAAGGATAATGGGGAGATTGTCGGTGTCCTTTTGGGTGTCCTTGATATCAACTATTTAATCCGGTTGTTTATCGACCCTCTCAAGGTAGGAGAAAATGGTTATGCCTATATCTTTAAAAAAGACGGAATAATAATTGCCCATCCAGACCGGGCTAATATTCTGAAAGTCAACATCAAGGATTTTGGTTTCGGTCAGGACATGCTAATTAAACAGGAAGGACTACAAGAATATGTTGTAAGTGGAGTCAAACAGACCGTCGCCTTTAAGAAATTCAAGGAAGTTGGCTGGACTATTGTGGTCGGCGCAATAAACGATGAGATTCTCGCACCGGTAAAAAGCTTGTACCGTATCAGTGTTTTGGTCACTGTCGCTGTTGCCATGATCGTGGCGATGGTTATTTTCTTTATCGCAAATTCAGTAGCCCGGCCGATCAACGACATCGTTTCCGGACTCAAGGAGATGGGGAAAGGGCGACTGGATTTACGTCTTGACCTAGATAGCAATGATGAAATTGGGGAAATAGGCCAGGCATTGAACTCAATGGCGGCAAACCTTGAGGAGTCAGAAAAAAAGTTAAAAAAACAGCATACCCTTCTCCAGGAGGCTAATGTAAAAGCTCAAAGAGATAGGGCAGTTGCAGAAGCGGCAACCCGGAGCAAGAGTGAGTTTCTGGCCAATATGAGCCATGAGATACGCACTCCCCTCAATGCAGTTACCGGTTTCAGCGAGTTGCTCTCTGCTATGACTTCCGAGCCAAAACAGCAGAGTTATATTGAGGCAATAAAAATAGCCGGTAAGAGTCTCCTTACCCTGATAAACGATATTCTCGATCTATCGACGATTGAGGCTGGTATGTTGAAGATCGTATCTGCACCGGTAAATCTCCAAATATTATTAAATGAGATCGAACAGATATTCAGGGTGAAGATTAAAGACAAAGGCATGCAATTTGTCGTTGAGATGGCTCCTGATCTGCCAAGGGTCCTAAACCTTGATGAAACCAGGATAAGGCAGATATTGTTAAACCTAGTGGGGAATTCCCTCAAATTCACCGATAAAGGGCATATAGAACTCCGGGCTGAAAGGTTGCCCGGGGCTGGTGGTCAGAGCCGGATAGATCTCCTCCTTACCTTGGAGGATAGTGGCATAGGGATTCCGCCAGAAGATTTGGACAAGATATTTGAGTCGTTTAGACAACAGGATGGGCAAGACAGTCGAAGATTCGGCGGTACCGGCCTAGGGCTCGCCATTTGCAGAAAACTGGTGGAGGCAATGGGAGGAGAGATACGTGCTGCAAGCGAGATGGGCATCGGGAGTACCTTTGAGGTTATCTTAAGAGATATCGAGGTTGCTCCGTTAGACGAGGTGTCGGCTATTGCTGCGGACTCATTTGAAGTTACCAATACAGCCTTTGCCAAGGCCGGAATTCTGGTTGTCGATGATATTGAATCCAACCGAAACCTTTTACGAGAATTATTGGCAGAGGTTGGCTTGGATGTTTTGACTGCCGATAACGGCCAGGAGGCCTTAGATGTTATAGGGGAATATCAACCTGACCTTATCATTATGGATATCAGAATGCCAGTTATGGATGGCATTGAGGCAACTCTAAAGATAAAAGCAGATTCAGAGACGAGTGGGATACCGATAATAGCCTTAACCGCATCCACCTCCGTAGAGGACAGGGGGGATATTCTAGCAAAAGGCTTTGCTGGCTATCTCACTAAACCTGTCAGTGCAGGGAGGCTGCTTGCAGAGATCGCCAAACATCTCCCTTGTTCAATCCAAATACTGGAAAAAGTGAAACCCAACATCTTTTCCCCAAGGGTGGTGATTGAAGAGATTGAGAGGCCGACTGAATTTATTGCTATCCTCAATAATGAGATATTGTCATCCTGTCAATCTCTGCAAAAAGCGATAGTTATGCAGCGTGTTGAACAATTTGCAGAGCGGTTGCAGGAACTGGCTAAAGAACATACGGTACAAGCACTTGGAGATTACGGCGAGGAGTTACTCGGCGCTGTCAGGATATTTGACACCGTAAAGATAGAGAAAAAACTTCGAGATATTCCCGAAATAATAGAGAGATATACTGCTATGATGGAGCAACGGAATGGACAATAAACCGCCCCTGATTCTCATCGTTGATGATAACCCCCAGAATTGTCAATTTCTTGGCAACCTGCTTGCTGAAAACGGCTATGAACTCGGGGTGGCACGGGATGGCCTCAAGGCCCTGGAGTTCGTCAGAAACGACGTGCCGGATCTCATCCTGCTGGATATCATGATGCCTGGGATGGATGGCTATGAAGTGTGTGCAAAATTAAAGGCAGGCCTTGGTACCATGCATATACCAGTAATTTTCCTCACTGCCAAAACTGGGACCGAGGCGATTGTTAAGGGGTTTCGAGTCGGTGGTGCCGACTATGTAACTAAACCATTTAATAGTGATGAGTTGTTGGCTCGTGTGAATACCCATGTGGAGATGAAAATATTAAGGGCTATCATGCCAATCTGTTCCTCATGCAGGTGCATTCGTGATGATAATGGATACTGGAACACAGTCGAGAAATATATGGGGACTCATCTCGGTACATTATTCACACATGGTCTTTGTCCAAAATGTGCGGATAAACTGTATGGTGATGAGAAGTGGTATAGTAAAGAGCAGGGCGAAGGGTAACTTCAATCAGTGTGTCCCTGGTTCGATTTCTGGCCTCGACAACAACAAGTTAAGGCACT
Source organism: uncultured Desulfocapsa sp. (assembly GCA_964505715.1). Lineage (GTDB taxonomy): Bacteria > Desulfobacterota > Desulfobulbia > Desulfobulbales > Desulfocapsaceae > Desulfocapsa. The sequence goes on from CAZDJE010000042.1 coordinate 7,304, forward strand.
CGGCTATTTTTAGCTGAGTGCCTTTCCTGTTTGGTGTCATGTTGGTGTCAGGCGGTCTTGTTCAGATCAGTATGATCAAATGGGAAACTGTACGTTGCTCATCATTAAGAGACATACTTGCTATCATTCATGCTTCTCCTGTTCTATATCATATTAAAGTCCACATCCGTCGCTATCTCTGCCGCAACATATATAGTGAAACGATAAATTCCAGTAGTCAAAGCGATATGATTTTATCTAGAGTTCGTTTTCATCAATTATAGGTTTGAAGCCTTCCCCAAGTGTCTGACGAGTATCCATAATGGTCATGAAAGCATCAGGGTCAGTTTTGTAAATAAAAGCTTTGATAATCGGCAATTCACGGCGTGTTAAAACTAAGAAAATAACATTTTTTTCGTTACCAGTATACATCCCCTCTCCTTTCAGGAAAGTACCGCCACGGTCAAAATCTTTGATGATTTTATCTTTAATTTCTTGATGCTTTTCTGATACAATAAATAAGACGTTGTCATACTTGAAGCCGTTCATCACAATATTAATCACCTGCCCCATAATGTAGATACTTAATAGAGAATATAAGGGAATTTTCCAGTCTTGAAATACAAAAAGAGCAGAGAGTACTACTGCAGTATCAGCAAGGATGACGCCTTGTCCAATGGATACACGAGCATATTTGGCAATGATAGCGGCAATTATATCAGTACCACCAGTAGTAGCGCCTGTACGGAAGACTAAGCCTAGTCCACCTCCAATAAAGATAGAGCCAAAGATGACACTCAAGAGGAGGTCATTGGCCAAGCCTAGAGGATCGGCAGCATTTATTTCTGCATTGTTTTGAATATACCAGCCGAGCCCGTCGATAAAGACAGACGTAAGAATGATACCCACGACCGTTTTTATGCCAAAGCGTGGCCCAAGAATCTTAATCCCAATTAAAAGCACAGGGACGTTAAGAGCGAGTGCGAACATACCAACTGGTACTTCAGGAATGATACTATGGACCAATAGTCCAATGGCAATAAAACCTCCAGGAACAATATTGTAAGGATTGATGAATAAGGCATAGCCAAGGCCCATCAGAGCAGAACCTACGATGAGTAGCGTGTACTGCCAAACGGTTTTTTTGAATTTGTTGTTGCTCATTACTTTACATTATTCTGTGTAACTACCCGCTTCATATATAAGAAGGGTGTTGGGAGAATTAGTGAAATGTTTAATTGAAACAATTGATTGCAGTAGAAAGGCCTCTGCGATGGAGGGGGCCTGACTAAAAGGCTCCTAACCCAAGACAGCGACTTCTCATGCACCATAAGAATATCAAGCTGATCGTGCGAAAACAATTTTAAAATCAATTTTCTAACTGGAAACGTCTCCCTAAAAAAAGAGTAACTTCAGTGTGTTGCTGTTAAAACATATTATTTCAAAAAGTGCATCATTCCCGAGTGTAGGTATCGGGAGGTGAGCATTGATTTCGCCCCCCCTGAATCCAAGTTCCAGCAATAAAGAGGGATACAGCACTATACAAAAATCAACGATAAAAAGATGCCGAACAAAAGTCTACAATGGAAAACAAGCAGCGTGGTCTGTAAATGGTCTTAGTCGGTTATCGAAGCTCACAATTACTACCAACCCTGATCGGTGACATTCTCCCTACCCTGAATTTAGGGTGTGAGCAATATAAAAGCTTTGTCTAGCCCACTATTTGACACATTGTTAGCTCTACGAAGGGGACTTATGCATCATGATATATCGACAATGGAACTGGGAACAAAAGGATTGGCCCAACTTTACTGATGACAAGGAAGGCACCGATGATATTGAGAATGAATATCTCAACCATGACAGTTTGCAATCCTCTTTATTGAAAGAATTTTAGAGAAGGTAGTAAGGGCTTTAGAGGTGGGGTAAGCGCGGAAAACGATATCTCAATCGCCAAGACGACAGCTTCAACAGTAACCAGAATTTCAAAGAGTCTAGTGGAAAGGGAGCGTTCACCAAAACAGGTTCGCTAAAACATACTCGATATTTTCTGAATTTATAATTTGGCTTTCTCACTTACATCGGTGTCCCTCGTCCCATGATGTGAGCAATCTATATTGGGTTTTCGCTAAGGCTGAGAGCTGGTGTTGCAAGGCTATGAAAAGCTTGAGTCATTGGCCGATATGGAATCCTTGCTTCTTTTAAAGCTGGTCGTCAGGCTCTATTGCTTAAATTTGCATGAGTAAGTTGATTGAGGTCAGTCTTCACTATTGCCGACTGACCTCATTCTGAGCGAAATCTTTTTTTATTTAAATGGCTCATACCAACAAGTAGAGCTCTCCTGCAAGGTGATCCTGTCGTTACATTAAATACTCTACAGAAGTTGCGAAGAAAGTAATAGACTTCAGCTGCTTTGCCCCTTCTTCTGTAGCCGCTTTAACTTTCACAGGTGGGTCGCAGTCTTTCTTGTTCTTTCCAGATATATCACCAGCTGCTCCTGTCTTCGTTTCATCCTGTTTATTTCCTATTGCACAAAGATCAACATACTTGGCAACAGCAAAGCCCTTCAGCTCAACTTGCTTTCCATTGGCATCAGTTTTAAACTTAAAGGCATCATCCTTTGCCCATACAAGAGCCACGGGATCACCTTCTTTATATGGGCCATCAGAAACCCAAACTTTACATCCGCTACCGCAAGCTCCAACAATAGTACCGACCAGAGATATTTCTTTTTTTTCATAACCTGGCATTTTTTCGATAAGGGCTGTGAGTGTTAATGGCCCCTGCACTTCTCCAGAGCTTGCAAATATAACTGGAATACAAGCAAGGTTGATAAGCATAATGGTGAGCAACACAAATAATTTTTTCATTTACGAGTCTCCTTTTCGTTTTTTTGTCGTTCGTATTCGTATTTTTAAAAACAGATAACATCCTGTAACAGAAAGTACTATCAAGCTCAGCCCCACAAGGTCATAAAAGATCTTTCCCCACGAACCAAAAAACTCTCCGGTGTGGAGATCCTGTACCAACCACATCACAGGTATCCGTGTTGCCTCTTCAGGAAAGAGATCTTCCAATCCCTGTGCTTTTCGAGTTCTATCCAGCCGTTCCTGATAGCTTTCTGGAAGAAATGAGCTTGAAACACGGCCCTTTTCAAGGAATTCGAAATCATGGTGATGATTGTATAACACTCCGGTAATGGAGATAAAAACAAGTATCAGTGAAACAAAGATGCTTAGACTTTTAAAATAGCCAAAGCAATAAATGTGGATTTTTTTCAAAAACAAAAAAGGTGTCATTTATCTACTTTTCCTGAAATAGCATCTGTAAAGTTGACGATTGTAAAAACACACGAATTGAAGGGAATGGTAACTTTTCCCCTTTTTCACAACCTACCCCAATGTGGCACATTAGGGCAAGGCAAGGATTGATTGCACCCCCTTTTTACCTCATTTGATCTATAAAGCAGTCGAAGAATATCTCTCAAAGAGCGGGAGTGATAAGGATTAACTCTCCGTCGGGAAAGTACCAAGAAGAAAAAATGGTTCTTTTGAAAGACACAGCTTCTTTTTGGTTAGTTTCTGCTTTACCGTCTAATCCATTTACCCCTTATACGTGGTTTCAAAGCTATAACGAATTTTGAATCATTGACCGATACGGAAGGTCGGCTTCTTTCAAAGCTGGTTGCCAGGCTCTATTGCTTAACTGTGCTTCACTGCAGCGGGAGAAGTGCGCCTATAGTGTCCTAAAATCAAGGAAAATAGAAAAATGTCAATGTAATTGATTCGGCCAATACGGTTGGCTAATGCGAATACCCTTGTGTGTCCTTAGCTCTAAATGTGATCTTTCTTGTGCAAGAAACTACACCGTATCTTGCAAAAGCCCACATCCCCCTCTTTCAATTATTTCAGTCACAACTAACGACCTTGAATCACTGGCATGTGGGGTGGTTTGAAAAAAAGAAAGAACATGGTGCGTTGAGGGCTTGACTTACCAGGAATTGTGAGCATATGTGTAGTCAGTGAGCGTTCACTTACTCGGCTGGGGAGGACTTTCCTTTTTTGTTAATTTTAGAAGGAATTTATGGAAAGTCTCCATTGATCTGGTCAGAGTTTTACAACTCCAGGTACTTACAGTAAAAGAGGATAACATGAAGAAAATAGTCGGGAAAAGTATTGCTCTGGCAGCGGGTATGTTGTGTTTGAGCAGTGTGCCATCGGTATTTGCTGCAAATAATGCTGATGTTGAACAGTTGAAACAGCAGGTTCAGGAACTTATTTCCCAAAACCAAGAACTGACCAAACGTGTACTTGTCATGGAGAAAAATCAGACAGAGGTAGCTGCTACAAAAATGAAAAATGATCTGGTTCCATCGATTCCTGCAAGTGTGATACACACTCATGTGCACCAGACGGTTCAGAAGGAAATGCGTAAACAGCGAGAAGAGGAAGTCAATGAGCAAAAAATTAACGACTATGTGACACTGTTTGGGCTGATCGAAGCGGAAGCCATTTTTGGTGAAGACTATGAAGGTAACAGCTTTAGCGAGTTCAATGTAGCCACAGTAGAACTCGGGTTAAGTGCTCAGATGTCAGAATGGGCTGCGGCCCATCTTATGGCACTATACGAGGGGCCAGATGGCGATCTGAACATTGATGAGGCCACCATCTGGCTAGGCAACTATGAAAAATACCCACTGCTTATGACTGTGGGTAAATTTTATATGCCTTTCGGGAGTTTTGAGACCAATATGATTCAGGATCCATTGACTTTGGAGATTGGTGAAATCAATGACTACGGTGTGGCCGTTGGGTTTCTGGGCAATGGTTTTTATGGTGCGTTGTATGGTTACAATGGGATGAAGGAAACTGGAAGCAGTGACACCATAACGGGTTTTGGGGCAGAAGCCGGCTATGGCTTTGAGAGTGAGAGCATGAGCTTTAAAACAGGTGTCAGTTGGGTAAATAACATTGCTGATTCGGGTGGTATTACAGAGTACCTTGAAGAATCTGGGATGGATTCTATAGAAGATCAGGTTAATGGTATTGGCCTGCACGTCATGGTAGGTTTTGGCCCTGTCTCCTTTATCGGTGAATATATCCAAGCACTCGATGATTTTACTGAGATTGCGTATATGGATCATGGGGCGGAAACGAAAGCCTGGAATACTGAGTTTGCCTATTCCATCGAACTCTTTGATAGAGAATCAATTTTTGCCATTGCTTACCAGGGGACCAGTGAAGCTGTGGAGCTTGGCTTGCCGGAGACGAGATATCTCGCTGCTGCCAGTATGATCTTGTTTCAGGGAACAGCTCTGACTCTTGAATACAGTCATGATAAGGACTATGGCCTTGCAGAGGGTGGAACCGATGGGGATGCCAACATATTCTCAACGCAGTTAGCATACGAATTTTGAAATTCTTCTTTAGTGGGGAGGGGTCATAGCCACGCAAAGAAACTCGATACTGACTCGTCTGAAGGTGAGGCTGTATAGAAAACATATTGATATAACAGAAGGAAGAGCTTTACCAGGTGTGATGACAACTTGTTAATAGTATCGTGCCGATTGTTTTTTCTGATGGACAGATTTTTGTAAACAAGAGTTCAAAGAACTTAATAAGATAACACTTTATCTTAAAAAACACTGCTACCTGAGGAGGTACAGAATGAAAATGACAAAAGTTTTTACCACTGCAATGATTCTTGGAACATTTAGTTTAAGCACCGTTTTACTTCTTGCTGGAAACGTTTCTGCCAAGGGGCCGATTAGCTCAATAAATTATGATGTCGATGGGAATGGTAGTATCACAAAACAGGAATTTAACAGTGTCCGTGAACAGCAGCAGGCAGAAATGAAGGCCGATGGTCGATTAGGACAAGGTATGGCCAATTCTCCTTCCTTTGATGATGTTGATACGGACAAGGACGGTCAGGTTTCTGTGCAGGAAATTAAAGCCATGCAGGATCAGCAACAGGCAAACCGTGGTCAGGGTCGTGGCAAGGGGCAAGGCAGAGGTGCTGGCAACAAGAATTAGAGAAATGACTCAATAAACTGCGGCTAAGTTGGGAACAGGGGGCTTTTCATCCCTCTGTTCCTATTCTGATGAGATGGGTGAGGTTCATTTTAAAATGATGGAGGAGTTATGAACACTCTACTGAAACGGCTTTTTGGAAAACTCCCCATGGCTCGTTCTGCTCGAGCTTATGAATTTGCATTGGATAACCTGCTTGACCTGTCCCCGCAATCAACGGTTCTTGATATAGGAACCGGACAGGGCTTTGGAAGCGCTTATCTCAGTCGACGTTTACCGCAGTGCCACCTCCTCAGCTTGGATATCACCCATGACTGTTTAAAGAAAGAGAAGCTCAACTTTGGTTCTCGACTACCACATTTCCTTTTAGCCGATGCCGTTCAGCTTCCACTGACCAGTAATTGCCTCGATATTGTCTTCATGGTGATGACTTTTCACTGCCTACCGGAACCCCGAGAAGTGATAAGAGAAATTGTGAATGCGCTCAAACCCGGAGGTTCATTGATTCTTGCCGATGTCGACGGTGAACATCCAATGGCTCCTTTTTTTGAGTTGGTGGAGCATATTGGTATCAGTCCTTTGACCCATGCCTATACAAGAAGTGAGCTTCGCTTTCTTTTTGAAGACGCCGGTTTGCAATTTGAAGTCCATAAGAGACCAAACAGGAAGAACGGCTTCATGATGTGGACTCACGGCAGGAAAGTTGCGTGAGAATAATGAACCATCCTCTTTTGAAACTCGCACTTTTACTGCTTGTGGCACACATTGGACTCACCATGTGGACGCTGGCGGATTCATCAATGGTGTCCGTGACCGGGCGTTTACAAATGCCGACCATGCTGATGTTTAGCCTGTTGCACGCAAGTTACATGCTGGGGTGGCGGCGGGCCTTGGAGTTTTTTGCACTCACTGCTGTCATTTCCTGGGGATTTGAACATACGGGGGTGGCTACTGGCCTGATTTTTGGTAATTATCATTACTCCGATAAACTGGGATACAAGCTTGGACACGTTCCCATTGTCATCCCTTTAATTTGGTTTATGATGATGTATCCAAGCTATATCATAGCCAATCTTATCGGAAATGGATGTCCTGTCGGTGATCAGGGTGGTACGGGGCGCATCATCTGGCTTTCTCTTATTGGCGCTATTACTATAACAGCCTGGGATCTGGCTGTTGATCCCGTTTTTTCCAGTCTCGGCTTCTGGGTCTGGGAAGATGGCGGTTCCTATTTCGGGGTGCCCCTGCAGAACTTTGTCGGGTGGCTTATGACCACATTCACCATTTTCCTTTTCTACCGATTATGGGAACGACAAGCTGGTATACACCCAATAGGGCCCGTAAGTAAGCTGGCCGTCTGGATGCCGCCATTTATATATGGTAGCCAGGCTCTCAGCGTTTTTGTCCGGCCCAATCTTGGAATTATCACCTTTTTTGCTATGGGGTTTCCTCTGCTAGCTGCCATAAACCAATACTGGTTTAAAACGAAATCTCTCTCCAGGGAAAAAGATACCCACAGCTGATACTTTATTTAATTTTTTTGCGAATCAGGCATTAAAAAGGAAGAATGGAAGATTTAGAAATGGTTCAAGAAGACACAAAAAAAATGTTTTTGAAATACCGCACCTGTTCTCGTACTTTTTTTAATATATTAAACCGCGAATTCGGTTATCCAAGAGAAGCTGAAGAGCATGCCGCAAATCCCTTAGCGGGTGGAATAAGGCTGGAAGGCTATCAGTGCGGAATGCTTTGGGGAGCTTCCTTGGCTGTGGGGGCAGAATCTTTTCGCAGGCATGATGACAGCGGTCAGGCCATCGGTATTGCCATAACAGCTACTCAACATCTTATGAAATCATTTTCAAAAAGGGCAGGAAGTGTTAACTGCAGAGATATAACCGGATGCAATCTTTCCAGTAAACGTGGCTTGGTCAATTATATTTTCTCTGGCAAATTTATATCCTGCTTGAAGCTTGCAGAAAAATGGGCTCCGGAAGCCATCAGATCAGCAACTGAAGGATTGTCTGATAACAAAACTGACTTCCCTCAACTCCCATTAAGTTGTGCTTCTGAAGTAGCGAGAAAAATGGGTGCCAGCGATGAAGAAATGCTTATGGTTTCCGGATTTGCCGGAGGTCTTGGCTTGAGTGGGAATGCCTGTGGCGCGTTGAGTGCCGCAATATGGATGAATAGTCTCGCCTGCCACAGAAAAAAAACAGATTTTAATAATAACAATCTAAAACCTCACAGCAAAGTTGGGATTGGAAAATCTGTTTCTCCTAGCGCAGCAAACACATTAAAAGCATTCTATAGCGCAACTGATTCTAAAATTCTATGTCATGAAATATCAGGACAGAAATTTGCGACAATAGATGATCATACGAAATTTATTAAAAACGGTGGTTGCGACAAACTGATTAATGTACTCGTACGATCACGATACTCGTGTCCCCTGCAAACCTAACTTTTGCTATTTGCTTTAGCTGCTTGGAGCGATGATAGAAATGCCCATCCAACTAAATTTGATTGGCAATTCAGAACGGATGATAATCGGATCAAGTTAAAGCGGCTTTGTCAGAAATTTTATATTATAGAATAGAGTAAGCTCCTCGAAGTCATTTGTTGATCAACGTCTAAAGTTGACTTACTTTTAGCGTTGAGTATTTTCCGCCTGTCCATTTTATTTTATTGATCAACTTTGGACGCTTACGTACAAGCCAGCTAGGGCTAGCACGGAGTAGCTTGTGTAGGATTCTTTGTTTAGATTGATCATTACAGATTAAGGTTCTTAGCTATCTAAAAATACGGAACTTAGTAAAACAGGTCGACTTGAAAAATAATAACAGGATGAAATGTATGTCTACCGTTGGATTGGAAGCTATTCGGTTGAATAAATCGTACAAGGTGGATACCAGACAGATTACCGTACTTAATAATATAAGCATATCCGTTCAAGTCGGTGAGTTTGTTGTTATTAACGGAAAAAGTGGCAGTGGTAAGTCAACATTGTTGAGTCTGCTGTCAGGGCTGGACAGACCGGATTCAGGAAAGATCTTTCTTGCTGGCACCGATATTACCAATTTGAGCGAGGACGAACTCGCACCATTTCGCAACCGGACAATCGGTTATGTCTTTCAATCTTTTCATCTTGTCCCTTCCCTGACTGCTTTTGAAAATATTGCCTTCCCAGCGGAATTAAACCGAGATCCACGTGCTGCTGACAAAGCGAAAGAGTTGTTGCGTCGGGTAGATCTCAGTGAAAGAATGAATAATTTTCCGCACCAGCTGTCAGGGGGAGAAAAACAACGAATTGCCATCTGCCGGGCTCTGATCAACAGGCCGCAGATCATTTTTGCTGATGAACCAACCGGTAACCTGGATTCAGCCAATGGGAAAATTATTATGGAACTGCTTCTGGAATTGCGTAAGGAATTCAAAACAATGCTGGTGTTGGCAACTCATAGCCCGGAAATAAGTGACAAAGCGGACTCTATTTTCCGCCTTGTCGATGGCAGGATTGAAAGTTCTTCAGATCAGGTAATCTAGAGAAATGCTGCATCTTCGTTTTATCTTCAGGCAAATAGACAGCTCTCGCAAACAGGCAATTATTTTTGTACTTTGTGTTGCTCTGTCTCTTCTGATCCTTACCTCGCTTGGTGGCCTCAGCCGTAATGTTCGCCAATTAATGCTTCAGGACGCAAGACAGCTCCACGGCGCAGACATCACTCTCCACTCTCATTATCCATTTTCCGATCCCTTACTCAGCGCAATACAGGACTACGAACAGCAAGGATTGGTGCAAGGCGCGCTGGTTAACAAGTTCTACAGTATGGCCAGAAATCCCCTGACAGAAAAATCTATTCTCAGTGACCTGAAGATAGTTGAAAAGGGCTATCCTTTTTATGGCACGGTGCAACTTCTTTCAGGCCGAAACTTTTCGGAAGTACTCCACAAAGGATCGATTATTGTTGGGCAGGTATTACTGGATCGTCTACAGGCAAGAGTTGGTGATACTTTGCAGATAGGATCTGCCTTGCTGACCATTGTCGATGTCGTCACTCTGGAGCCGGATCGTCCGGTTTCATTTTTCTCCTTTGGCCCGAGAATTTTTATATCAGCTGCTGACCTGGAAAACCTTGATCTTATTAAAAAAGGCAGCAGGATACGGTTCGAATACCTGCTTAAAGTACATGATCCTGCCCTTGTTGACCAACTTGCTGAAGACTTTTCGAACAAGACAATCGTACCTCAGGAAAGTGTTCAGACTTTCAGAGATGGGAATAGCAGCATAAATCATTTTTTAGAAAATCTACTCTTTTTCCTCAATCTTATCGGCCTCTTTACTCTGGTATTAGCCGGTATCGGCATTCAGACATCGCTGTACGCCGTATTTCGTGAAAGCGAATATACCATTGCTATCATGAAATCAGTTGGGGCAACAAGTCGTTTCATCTTCTTTCACTTTATGATTATGGTGTTACTGCTTGGCGCCGCTGGAATAGTAACAGGATTGCTCCTGAGTTCTCTTTTGCAGTTGTATTTTCCCATTCTTTTTGCCGAAATTCTCCCTGCTAAGGTTACATTGACAATTTCATGGGGTGTTGTTTTTGAAGGACTTATCCTGGGAACAATTGTTGTAAGCCTGTTTTCTTTTCTTCCTCTACAACGTCTCAAGAACCTCAAGCCAGCCTTAATCTTACGTAAAGAGACTGGGCTTGCCCCACGAGGACTAGTCTTTTACAGCACCAGCTCAATTATATTTTTCTTTTTTGTCGGGCTGGTTATCTGGCAGTTAGAGGATTTCAAGATCGGTATCTATTTTATACTCGGACTCTCCGCGCTAATCGGCATGTCAACGCTTATCACCCAGGGAGTGCTATTTATTATGCAAAAAAGCACTCCTCGATCTCTGATACTTCGCCAGGCCTTTCGGGGCTTGTTCAGACCGGGTAACGCCACTCGCCCTATTATTGTCACCCTCAGTGTCTCACTGGCAGTGATTTTTTCCATATATCTTATTAATCAAAATCTTCGTACCACTTTTATAGATTCTTACCCTGACGATTTGCCGAATGCTTATTTTCTGGATATCCAGCCAGAGCAGAAGGGGGCATTCACAGAAATTATCGGGATAGAGGCGAGCTATTTCCCAATTATCAGAGCTCGGCTGATTTCAATAAATAATAAACCCATAGACAGAAAGAAGGAGAAGGCAAAAAAACGGGATAACTTGAACCGTGAATTTAATCTTACCCATCGTGACGTTCTTCTCAAAGATGAGCACCTGTTAGAGGGAGAAACACTTTTTGGTAGTAAGCTTGATGCGTTACAAAATCGTGGGGAGGTACCTGTTTCTGTAATGGATACAGTTGCAGAAAACGGGAATATCAGCATTGGCGATCTGCTTGTTTTTAAAATACAGGGAATTCCACTGAAAGCAAGAGTGACAAGCATGCGAACCAGAACAAAATCAAAGGTACGCCCCTTTTTCTATTTCGTCTTTCAGGAGAGTGCACTCAAAGACGCTCCCCAAACCTTATTCAGTGCCCTTAAAATAGACAAAGAACAATTGAGCACAATTCAGAATACACTGACGACAAAACTACCAAATGTCAGTGTCATCGATATAGGTTCTACGGTCAAGATACTGGGTAGGATTATGCAGAAGATGTCATCCATTATTCAGTTTTTTACTTCGTTTTCAATTATCGCCGGGGTACTTATCATTATCAGTTCTATTTTTGCAACCCGTCTGACACGGATTCGTGAAGCTGTTTATTTTAAGATACTTGGTGCAAAAGGTTCTTTTGTTGTAAAGGTTTTCACCTATGAAAACCTGATTATTGCTCTCTTAAGTGCTTCCCTTGCAATGCTGATTTCCCATGTTGGAAGTTGGATTATTTGCTACCAGATACTTGATATTACCTATCAGCCCTTTTGGGGCAGTACGGTCAGTATGGTCGCAGCAACCCTTGTTCTGGTTATTGGTGTTGGACTTGGGGCCTCCGTTTCAATTTTAAAGCAGAAACCAATTGCCTATCTCCGGAATGAGAGGCAAGGTTAAACAATGCGGATGCAAGAACTCAAGAGTAACGTAGCCTTGTACTGTAGCACAAGTATCATTCTGCTAAGCCTCATTTTCCTATTGGGCTGTGACCAACAGGAGACACAACCCGGACCAGAAGAGATCCCTGTTACTCCCAATTATGAAGGAACTGTGATGGCTGTTGGTGATAGTCTGACAGCAGGATTGGGCCTAGTGGAAGATGAGGCATGGCCAGCCATAGTGGAGAAAAAACTCTGGGAAAATGGACATCATTGGCAGGTTATTAACGCGGGAATAAGTGGTGAGACAAGTAGTGGTATCCTCTCACGGGTTAAATGGACACTGGCTCAAAAACCTGAAATTATTATTTTGGAAACAGGTGCCAATGACGGTTTTCGTGGCATCCCACCATCCGTTATTCGGCAGAACATCTCAAGTGCTGTGCAGATGTTCCAGGAAGAAAATGTTACAGTAATCCTGGCTGGCATGCAGATTGTGCAAAATCTTGGTGTCAACTATACCCAAGAGTTTGCAAATATCTTTCCGTCTGTTGCTCGTGAATATGACTGTCTGCTTATTCCTTTTTTTCTGCAGCAAGTGGCCGGTACCCCTTCTCTCAATCAAGCAGATACGATCCATCCCAACGAAGAGGGCCAAATTATCATAGCAGAAACTGTATATCCATATGTGCTTCAGGCTCTTCAGGAACACCGTTCCAAGAGGATGGAATAAGAGCCTAACTGTCTTCTTGCCGCGGGGATAATTACTTCGTCTGCTTGCTGTTGCTAGACAGATAGGGGAGCAGGGATTCGCCTGTGGCAGTTTTTAATGCCTGTCGATTAGTATAAAGACTAATCAGAGATAAAGCCAAACGGGACTGGGTTCGCACCAGATCCCTCTGTACCTCATTAAAACGGGCCAGTGATTCCTGCCCTGCCTTGTATCCCTCTTCCACCAGATTTCTGCTCTGTTCAACTAATTTTACTGAGGCACGCTGAAGCTTGAGTTGGGCCCTTGCTTGTTCCAAATTCGTTATTGCCTGCCTCACCTCACTCTGCACCTTATTCTTTTGCTGATCTAGGGTTCTTGCGGTTTCTCGGTGGAATGCTTTTGCTTCCGCAACTCTGGCCTTATCTTCCCCACCTCTAAAAAGATTATAGGATAGATTGAGAGAAAGCGTGGAACCAAAATCGTCTCCTTCAAGCTCCATATCATCATTCCGATTTCCATTCACAGATCCATTCATCGCAAGTTGAGGATAGAATCTTGCCTGCTTGGCTCCTACAGTAGACTCTGCACGTTGGCGGGTGAGCTCCTGACGAAGGAGATCTGGGCGATTGCTTGCCGCAGTCTGGAGCAAAAGCTCCGTGGATAATTCAATAAACTCATCCTCCTCAACCATATTCATTCGGACCAGTCCCATTTCCTCCGGCATGCTTCCCGACTTGCGACCCAGTAAGAATGCCAAGCTATACAGAGCCAGATTATAATTACGTTCAGCCAGTAATATATCCGTGGAGGCATTGTTCATCTGTACCTGGAAGTTGAGCACCGCAGAGAGTGATCCTGCGCCAGCCCCCATACTGATCTCTGCTTCTCTAGCTTGATTTGAATTGAAAGAGAAATCAGCTTCAGCAATGGCTTTATTATACAGAGCCAGCTGGGCACCGTAATAGCTTTCAGCAACGGCTTGCAAGAGAAGACGCATGGCATCTTTTCTAACCTGCTCACTCTCCTGTTGCCCATATTCAGCAATGAGATTTGAAAATTTCCTAGAAAACCCATCAAACAGAAGCCAGGAAGCACCAAGTGAGAGTTTGTATTTTTCACTGTTTCGGTCAATATCAGCTCCTCCCAAAAGAAGCGACTGCGTCGCAGCATCTGTTGCGGACATTCTCCCGGATGTGGCTGCGCCATTGGCATCAATACTTGGATAATACAAAGCTCTGGCCTGTTCAACCCGCTGACGTGCCTGTTCTACCCTTTCAGCGGCAGCAGCAAGGGAAGGATTGTCAGCAAGTGCAATCTGCTGGGCAGTCGCCAGGTTAAGCTGTTGCACCCCTTCAAGAGTTTTACTGTTTGCAATGGGTATACAAATCAAACCCACCATTGCCACAAAGAAGAAAGGAAGTTTCCAGTTCACTGTCTGTTTTTGCTTACTCATGTTTTATAACCCTTGGTTCAATTTCTTCGCGCGTTGGCCACTGGCCTGTTACCCCTTTCGCCAGTATTCTTCTGAAGTCGTTCATAATCACCATCAGACTGGGTATTAAAATCAAGGTCAATCCTGTGGCCAGAACTACGCCACCCGCCACAGATAAGGCCATGGGGATAAGAAACTTAGCCTGCATATCCGTTTCTATAATAAGCGGTGCCAACCCTCCAACAGTACTGATTGACGTGAGGAAAATAGCCCGAAACCGTCTTGCACCACCCTGGATAATTGCATCGAAAAGTTTCATGCCGCCGGCAAGATTCTCATTCACCCGCTCGATTAAAACAATGGCATCATTAATGACCACTCCGGAGAGGGCAACCATTCCAAAAACGGACATCATGGAAAGATTATAGCCAAAAAGTAAATGGGCAAGGATGGCACCGATGATACCAAAAGGGATGGTGAAAAGAATGATAAAAGGCTGAATATATGATCGGAATATGGTTGCGATTATGACAAATATTCCGAGCATCGCGATGGGATAACCAACTTTGAGAGTGTCAAAAGATTCTCGTATATTTTTCTTGGAACCCTGCATGGCTAAATGCACATCAGGATAATCACGTTTCATTTTGCGGAATATGGTTTTTTCAAGCTCGGCAAAAATTTCTCCGGAATTAGCTTGCCGATTATTTACTTCAGCTGACACCTTAATTCGCCGCAAGCCATCTGTACGCGTAATAGTGGAAAACCCTGGGGAAAATTTAATATCAGCAACAGAGAGCAAGGGGATTTCTCTCCCGTCAGCAGTACGGATATGTACTTTTTCAAAATCGGAAACACGGGTACGCTCAAGGGCTGTATAACGCACTTTAACCCTGATATCATCACTACCGCGTTGCAAACGAAAGGCTT
The DNA here is from genome assembly GCA_964505715.1 of uncultured Desulfocapsa sp. Lineage (GTDB taxonomy): Bacteria > Desulfobacterota > Desulfobulbia > Desulfobulbales > Desulfocapsaceae > Desulfocapsa. The sequence continues at coordinate 22,431 of CAZDJE010000042.1, forward strand.
CTCTCCCATAAAAACCGGCATTTATCTGTCTGGCTAGATCCTGCACTGAAATGCCAAGTGTTGTGGCCTCAGGCTTAAGGGTAAGCTGCAATTCATTCTTGCCCTGGGCATAATCGGAACTGATCTGGTACACCCCCTCAAACTCAGCAAGTGCGTCCTGCAAGTCCTCATCAGCATGCAAAAGATCCTCCATGACAGGGCCCTGAAGCCAGACCTCGATTTCAGCCCCCGATGGTCCGGCATGCATTCCTGCGAAGGAAAGACTTTTCACGCCGGGAATCTTGCCGACTTCTTTTTCCCAAGCAATAAGCAAATCGTTGGAATGAATGCCCCGTTTTTCTGAAGGCAGAAGAATAACTTGCATGGAGCCCATATGTGGGCCGGTGGCACCCATATCACCGGATAAAACCTGGCCCACCAGTTTCAAGCGATGACGAACAAGAGGTTCCCCACTCGTGGTTGGTGTTTTTTCTGCTAAACGATTAAAAGCCAACTCGATTTGATCCAATGCTTCGCCGGTGATATCGGGAGGAGTACCTTCCGGGAACTCAACCGTGGAAGTTATGACAAAACCATCAAGTTTGGGAAAGACCTGAAACTTTACAAGCCCGCCTTTTACCAATCCCATACTGACGATAAGTACTGCGACAGCAATGGCTAAAGAGACATAACGCCACTCCAGAACCTTGGCAATAAAAGGTACATAGCGTTTTTCTATAAACCTCTCAAGCCCCAAGCTCACTGCCGAACGATAGCGTTCAATAAGAGCAAATGGCCCCCATAATTTCTTTTTTCTATTAAGATCGGGTAAGTGACTTAAATGAGCCGGGAGCAGCAGGAGTGATTCAACAAGAGAAATTGCAAGACAGGCAATCACCACCACGGGTAAAATGGCAATAAATTTCCCCATGGTTCCCCCAACGTACATAAGAGGGATAAAGGCTACTATGGTAGTCGTAACTGCAGCCAACACGGGCATAGCCACTTCTGACACACCATTTACTGCGGCGTTAAAGGGAGACTCACCCCGTTGTCGATGTACATAGATAGACTCGCCCACCACAATGGCATCATCAACTACAATACCCAACACCATAATCAGGCCAAAGAGCGAAATCATATTGATACTGGCGTCAACTGACCAGAGAATGAACATGGCTCCAGCAATGGAGATAGGAATCCCCAAACCAGCCCAGAACGACAGACGCAAATCAAGAAAGAGCCAAAGCATAAAGAAAACCAGACAGAGCCCAATTACACCATTGCGCGTTAAAAGACTGATTCGGGCACGAAGGGAGTTCGTGGTATCATAAAAAACTGAAATATGGACGTCGGGTGGTAATATTTTTTGTTTTTCTGCAACAAAAGCCTGCACAGCATTGGAAATTTTAATGGCATCTTCTTCTTCAGTTTTGGAGATTTGAACAAACATGGCCGGTTTATTATCGATGGTTGCGACAATGGGATCTTCCGTGAAATCATCCCGAATTTCAGCAATACGATCAAGGGTAATGATTTCTCCACCGGGACGTGCCAGCACCACGATCTTTGCAAGTTCTTTACCGGTATATTTTCGTCCAACCGTCCGTATCCTGATCTCTTCGCCAACGGTACGCAAAGTCCCACCGGCAAGATTGAAACTGGATTTTTGGACAATTGAAGCTACCTTATCAAAACTTAATCCATATTTACGGAGCTTCTCTTCTGAAATCTCAATCCCAATTTCATATTCACGGGTTCCATAGGCCTCCACCTGTGAAATGAGGGGAATCATTTTGACCTCATCTTTAATTCGCTCACCCCATTGTTTAAGCTGTTTTTCGCTCAAATCACCGGACAAGGATAACAGCATCACCACCTGTTTTCTGACAACAGAACGAATAATGGGTTTTTCTGCACCAACGGGTAGGGTAGAGATCGCATTTACATGAGATCTTACGGTATCAAGAACCTCGTCAGTTTCGTACCCGTCTTTGACATCAACAATCACACTGGCCACATTCTCTTTGGACTTGGTGGTATATTGATCAATCCCTTGAATGGATTCGAGAGCTTCTTCAATTTTCTGATTTATGCCTTCTTCTACCTCTTCAGGATCTGCACCTGGATAGGCAACAGTGATAAGAAGTTTATCAATGTTAAATTCAGGAAAACTCTCCCGAACCATCATCGTAGTAGCAATAAAACCTGCAAAAAAGATGAGGAGCAGCAGGATATTTGCAAAAACAGTATTGCGGGCAAAAGTGGCAAGCAGGGTGTTCATTATTTTTTCACCTCATCTTCAGGAGATGCAGGTGTCACCACCTGAACCAAACTCCGTTCAAGGGGATTTACAAGGCGAGTGGTGATCACCGTATCACCCTCTGCAAGCCCTTTACTGATATAGGCGTTGTTATCCTGAACTCGTGCAACCTCAACAGAGGCAGTTTGCAGACGACCTTCACGAACTATATAAATAGTGTTCTCAAAGCTAACTGCCCTCCTGGGAAGCTCCACTACCTGCTGCATGGATTTCCCCGGTATTGTTACCCGGCAAAACATCCCGGACACAAGGGGGATGGGACTTCTTTTTTGGTTCAACTGTTTGGAATCTATGCGTATAACCACCTTTACAGTTCGCGTCTTCTCATCAAAGACACTGACCCTGTTCAAAACACCTGTGGCCTTGTTGTTTACATCTTCGGTCCAGGTGACTTCACATTGCACAGGTTTTACACCAGCGAACCACGCCTCTGAAGTAGCAGGTTGATGCGTGTTAGTATCAACAAATTGCAGCCACTTATACGCATCACGACTATCAAGCGGTACTTCAAGTTCAAGTACTGAATCGTCGGCAAGTCCTAAAACAATCTTACCGGGAGCCACATACTGCCCTTTTTCAATTTTCTTGGACGTAATCCGGCAGGTAAAGGGTGCAAAGACTTTACAACGCTCAAGCTTTATTTCTGCACGGGTCATCGCCTGTTGAACCTGGGCCAGTCTGTCGGCTGAATTATTCGCTGCTTGTTCCGTTTTTTCCACCCCGGCTCTGGTTCCCACGTTATTTTTTTCAAGAAGAGTTCTTACACGTTTAAGTTCTTTTGCTGTGAGTTCTTTGTCTCGTTTTAAAATGGCAAGGCGTGTCTTATTGGACTCATATTCACTACGATAATCCCGATCATCTATGGCAAAAAGTAATTCTCCTTTAGAAATTACTTCACCAGTCTGTAACCTGGGATGCACCTCAACAACACTGCCTGCAACTTCTGCCGCAATTTCCACCATACGGATGGAGCGTAATTCACCATGGGCTTCGATTTCCACAGGAACACTCTTCAAAGTAGCAGTGACAGCCTCCACCCGAAAAGCTCTTTCAACTTGTGCTATTTGACTGGGGGCTTTTTTCTTGCCTGCTAAAAACTTAAAACCCCCAAACCCCATCACTAGAATTATCAGACAGACAACAACTCGAATAAGTACAGTTGCGAGGATACTTTTTTTCTGTTTTTCACTCATATAGTTCACTTATTTTTTAGATAAAACCTGCTCAACATGTTCAAGCACTTCACACCATTTTTGTGTAGTCTCCGGTCCCAATTTTTCAACCAGATCAAGAAACGCAAACAATACTGCACCTTCCATTCGGTCGGCCTTCGCTGTCGCCTGTTCTGATAGCCGAACCACTACCTTCCGTCTATCCTGTGTGCTCCGCTCTCGAAGCAGAAAACCTTTATCTACCAACCGATCCACCATACACGATGCTGAAGGTGGAGAGACGTTCAGTTTTTCTGCAAGATGCGAAATCGTACTTTCACCACAGCCCCGAAGAGTCATCAACACCTGTAATTGAGCCATGGACAGTTCTTCTCCCTGGCAGGAAGCACGTCCGTGACCCAACTCTGACTGGATTGAAAAAATATGTTTTTTTAGCTTTTTCCCGGCACTTGCTATAAACCGTGCCTGCTCTAATGTTTTGTCAGTTGACATTATGGTTCACTTGATGGCATTGGAATGGGATATACGCAAATTGCTTAGCAATGCTAAGTAATAGTCGAACTAACTATTTTTTGTCAAGAATATTTGGAACTAGCCTGACTACATTGGATTATTTTTAGCGATTCCCCAATAAAAGTTACCCAAAAGAGTGGAAGCCTTTGGGGCGTAAGGCTTTAGAAATCATAGCTGAACTCGAAGAAGATGCGGTCATTATCTTCAATTGCACTTAACGCACCTTGGTTACCGGATTGATAAAAGATGATACCACCAGTGAGTGTCACTGCGTCGTTGAGGTCATAGTCAAGCTGAACACGTTCAAACATTCCATCTTCACCATGGGCACCAAAGAGTGAAAGAAGAATTTTGAGTTGGATAGTATCATTGGCAAAATCACGAATAAGTTTCGCCACAGTCTGTATTGTGTTTTCTTGGGCAATGTCTGGTGAAAGTGTCAGTTGTTCATCAAAGTCTACAAGGTGACGATTGACAATTTCCAGTGACAGGGCTGTTTCTGAAAACCCCAAATATTCAATACCGCCCATGAGATCCAGGCGTGAGAAATCTTCATCTTCCAAATTGGCAAATTCTAGACCATCAAACCAGGCTCCTTCTCCTTTAAGCAACCAGTTGCCAAAAGCGAGATTGGCGGTCATACCAGTCATAAAAACTCTGCTGTGTTTGCGGTACAGGCTATCGTTCACATCCGTGGTAATATGAGCTCTACCGTCAAAAATCCATGCTCCGTACAGAGATAAATCCCAACCGCTGAATATACCATTTAAGGCAAGAGCATATTGCTGGTTAGCAAGGGAATGATCTGGCTTTTGTTCTGGGGGGAGTGGCTGCTGTCCCGGATAAAAGTCACTGTTATACACTGGATTTTTATCAAAACGGACTTCATGAATCATGATTCCGCTCAGGTTCCAGTCACCAATATAATAATCAAGCTTGGTCATGGCCACAGGCAAACGACGATTCTTAATGTCCACCATGCCTGGCAGGCGGTTATCCAGAGGGTTCAGGATATCAGTCACTCGTACATTATCTGATTTTCCCCATACCACAACCTGACGTCCGATTTTAATATCAAGTTTTGAACTCAGACTGCCTTGCAGATAGAAATCATCAAGTTCAAGTTCCTGTTCATAGAGATCAAGCAACGTATTGGTGTATTGTTCTCTCCCTTGAATAGCGTATGCGGCATCATAAAAACCATGGCCACTTATCTTTGCTTGCCAGTCTCCCCAATGTATTTCACTGCTGAGGGACGCAGTGGTACGTAGCATGGAGATTCCACGAAAATCAACGTCATCTTCTTTTGGTGCATCGTGGGTGAAATTATAGGAACCGGCTAGACCAAGACTACCTGTTACTTCAAGCCATTCTGGAAGGGTGCTACTGGCGGTGGCATCCTTTTCCTGCCGTTCGTCAGATACATCATCAAAGCCAGAGAGCAGCTCATCAATATCGTTTGAAGTGTCTTTGGCTGCCGGTTCACTCAATTCCGTATCAAACCCAGACGACAGGATATCATCTAGGTCTTGAGCTGAGAGAGGAGCTGCGAAATGGAACAAAAACAGGATGAATGAAAAAATACATATGTTCTTCAATAGTTGCTGTTTCATGATTGCCCGCTAAATACCCTTTTCCAAACGGCGGACGGTGAACATCTCGTCATCAATTGCCTGATTATATTTAATATCAGACCATTTCATAACGGTCTTATGAAGGGTAACCTTATTCTTGGTTGTCTTCATGCGAGACTCTGTAGATACCCATATACCGTCAATCTGTTCAAACCCTAACATCTCCTGATATTTGATCTTTTTTCCTTCTTTGAGCCAATGGACAGCTCGCACACCCATGAAAATATCCTGGCGGATAAAAATAACAGATTTACTAAATCCATATCGATCTTCAACTTCCTTGCTGACAGGCAGGGCCTCAATGAGCCAGACTTTATGGCCTTTTACCTCACTTTCTTTAAGTATTTTATAGGTCCATTCATCAAGAACACGTTTGGTCATGTCGGCATAAGAAAAATCAGAGCCCATAAAAGCGCCGGATTTGTCTGAACTTGCGATACGTTTTGTCTTCCGAAGATCAGGTAAATAGAGCCACTGGTCGTCATCACGGCCTCCTTCGTAATAATCATAGGTCAGAAAACCAGTGTCCTTCACATCTGCCGGTGAGACGAAAAATTGTAATTTCCAGGTATCCTTTCCTTTATCCTTGTTAAGGATTTTCATTTTCCTCACTCGGCGATTATTTTTTTTGTCGATAAGGACCATCTCCACATTTGCGGTGAGATTATCTCCATCATCACGCCCATCAACCTTTTCCATGATCTCTCTGGCTGTCATGGCCTGGGCGCTGGCGCTAAAAATTAGCAGTATGACACCACAGAGAAGAACTTCTTGTATTTGTTTCAATTGCAGCATAACAATTCTCCTAAAAAGGATTCATTAAGATAATGAAATCGTATTATTTTTTAATTTTCAGCATTTTATCAGCCACAAGAGCCATAAGTGCAGGGGCAAGAAAAAAGTCGCCAATCAGAGCCAGTATAATAGCCATACCAGTCAACATTCCGAAATTGAACACATTGACCATTGAGGCAAACATAAAGATAAAAAAGCCGATTGAGAGGACGATGGATGTGGTTAGCATGGCTCGCCCGGCGGTATGGAGGGTCTTGCCAACAGCGTCTCTGATATCGTGGCTCTCTGTATAATATCTTTTGAAATTGTACATGAAGTGAACGGTATCATCTACAGCCAGTCCGATGGCAACTGAGGCGATCAGCATGGTAAACATATCGAGTGAGATGCCAATCCACCCCATGATTCCCATGACAATCAGGATCGGGCCAAGATTAGGGATCATGGCGATTATACCCATCCGGAAATTGCCAAGTAGAATAATCATCATAAGAGTAATAACTACCAGTGCAATCCCATAGCTTTGTGCTGCTGAATAGATGGTGGCGTGGAGAATACGGGCAAAAAGAGACATGATGCCCGTAGTGGTAACTTTGACCTGTTTGCCATCCTGGTCAAGCCCCTCAAAAGCAGTGTTGAAACGTTGCTCTATCTCTTGAATAAAGGGGACATAGGTCAGAGAGTCGCGCCACGGTACTTTGATGGTGATACGGGCTTTTTGAAAACGGCTGTCAATCACATCCTGGAGATCATCCGAACCTGAATTTTCAAAGAGTAGAAACTCCTGAGGGATAAGCGCACCATTATCAGGTATTTTGTACATCTCTGTCTTGTTTTCATTCAGTGCCCTATGGATTTCTTTCAGAATCATGGCAACGGAACTGACCTTGCCGACAAAGAGATCATTATGGTTGAAATTTTCCAGATCAATGGTCAACTTGTCCAGCGCTAGCAGTAGATCCCGATCATATAAGCCATTTTCTTTGCCAGTATCCAGTATCACTTCAAGAGCAACGCTGCCTCGAAGCCTCTGGTCAACTGTTTCCGTAGCCGTTTTAACGGGGATGTCTCCTGGCAACCAATTGAGTAAATTGTGAGAAAATTGGAGTTTGGCAATACCAGTGGAGGTTAAAACAATTCCGAGAAGGGCGACACTTACTATGAGACGTGGGTGACTGGTGGTGAGGTCGGCAGTCCAGTCTATAAAGCGGTCAAATAAAGTAGTTTGGTCCTCTCTGTTTTTCGTTTTGATTTTTAGAGGGAAAATGGCCAGCAATGCTGGCAACAGAATTAAGGTATAAAAAAGAGAGAGCAGAATCCCAACAGCGGAAAAGAGACCAAGATCTGCAACCGGGGCAATTTTTGCGGCACCAAAAGAAGCAAGACCGGCTGCCGTGGTCATGGATGTCATCACAATGGCAAGCCCTGAGTGACCATAGGCATGGATAATTGCTTCTTGTTTGTTGTCTTCCTTGCGGAGGTATTGATAAACAAGAGATAACACATGCACACAGGCCCCAACGCCGACGGCAAGTAAAAAGGAAGGTAGGATGATAGTCGTTGTCCGGAACGGGATACCGAATGTAGCCATAATTCCCAGAGTGGAGACCAGTGTCAAAGCGACAACAAGAAGTGGCATCAAGGTGCCGGAAATTCGTCTGAACATGATTAACAGACAGATACCAATGGTCAGTACAGCCATGCGGAGAAATTTTTTCATATCCTGCATCATCAGCATTCTGACTGTATTTGTAACAACCGGACTACCGGCCATGTGAATACGAAAATCCTCGCTATTGAATTCTTTAACCACTTTTCTTGCAGCCTGTACCAGTGCTGCATTTTCCTTATCCGTCAAGTACTCAGGATGGGTATCTGCCTGCTGGTCAAAAGCAGCTTCCGAAAATTCATCATCAAAACCGTCGAGCTCATCTGTGCCGGCAGCAGCTGATGAATAGGTATCACATTTTAAAAGAATGGTTGTAAGTGTACCATCTTCAGAAATGAGCATATTGGTGTAGACCGGGTTAGATAGTACACGTTTTTTAAGCGCCGCCAGCTCTTGTTCACCCTCAGGAAAATGGGCTAGCAGATCATCAACCAGCAGCGTATCTCCCTCGCCTCTCGTGTCGCGACCATTGATCAATGAGGTTATTTCATCAATATGCGGAACCTGCTCCTCGAGTTGTTCGTGCAGCTTTTTTAGTTTTTCCAGGAAAGGAATAGAAAAGATAGTATCACTTTCAATGGCCAGAAGCAGAAGATCATCACGTCCAAACTGGTCACGAAAATCATTGTACGTCAGAATAATTGGGTCATCAGGACGCAGCAAGCCCTCATTTGATGTATCGATTGTGAGATGCCGCATTTGGGAAGCTATGGCAAATGTTATGGCAAGAACAATCAGCAGAACCGGAAAGCGAAATTTTATAATTGCACGGGTCTGAGAGGCAAAGAAAGATTCAATAGGTCTTTTTTGAGTAGTCATTGTCTGTTTCTTTTAAAGTTGAATTATTTTGAGTTCAGTTTCCAATTTGGATCTGTAATTCCCTGTATAAATATATTCGTAATCATTTCCGTGTAGGTCATAATATCAACTGTATGAGCAGTCTCCTGACTGAGTTGACTTATGACTGGTGAAAATAAAAACCGGGATGCCATAAGGGATGTGAGCATTGGCCCCATGCAGGAAGCTGGAATATTTCTTCCAGTTTCCTTTGCAAGAGGTATGCAAATCTCTTTTTCTAATACGTTTGCTATTTGCTTCATCCAGCTTGCCTTATATGAAACAATATCAGGATCATCATGAGGTAGCTCTGAAATTGTAACCAGCAAAGATTTCTGATTACAATTAAAATAATGGACAGAGCTGTTTATAAAAATTCGGAGTTTAAGCGATACTGTTTCTTCACCGTTTAG
>CAZDJE010000043.1:0-31495 GCA_964505715.1 uncultured Desulfocapsa sp.
GGGAGACAGGGTTACGAAGAGAATAAATCTTGCCCTTGCAGATTTGACAGAACCTGTACTTGTTAATCTTGCTTCAACTGAATATAGTCGTGTAATACAAAAGAAAAAATTACATGGTAGTATTCTGCATATCGATTTCAAGGAACGCAAGGGGGACAGTTTTCGAACCGTTGCTATTCATGCAAAACGAGCTCGCGGGATGATGGTGGACTTTGCGGTGAAAAACAGGATACGGAGTGTTGTGGAGTTGAAAGAATTTCGACGGGATGAGTATCGGTTTCAAGCGGATCTTTCCCGGGAAAACAGCTTTGTCTTCACCAGATAAGTGGTGTCAGGCTGAAGGTATGTAGTCTAAAGACTGAAGGTAAAGAAAGGACCCTGCAAGCTCTTTAGCCTTTAGTCTCTTAAATCATATGCACTCGATCTTGCAAATACTGCCCACTCAGTGTGTACAACGACCAAGAGATTAGAGAAGATAAATAAAGTGATGGTATAAAGGAGTGACAATGGAACTGAAGGAAAACCAATCGGCCCTTATTCTGGAATCGGATGGAGATGGCGGTATTTCTGTGAATGTTGCATCTGGTGATCATGAAGGCTTAACCGGTGCTCTCTGCCAGGTGATCGCCCAGAAGATGACGAACGATGAAGAGTTTCAACAAGAGTTAATGGATATGCTTGAGATAGAGGAATAATAGTTATATTTCCCTTGGAAGATACTTCTTTCTTTCTTCCGTGAAATCCCACCAGGGAGCTGCCTTGCCGCCCTCCATAAAATCAATGGCAGCAAGGAATACTTCGATTACACACGGGTCCTGTTGCTGTCCCGTTATTTTGCAGAGATCACTGTGCATTTGATAGGCATCATTTCCCTTGAGTTGCTGCGGCGCCTGAATGTCGAGCAGACGAAGAGCACGAGCCATTACCGGGCAAATATTGGGTAGATCTTCAAGGCTGGCAACGTTGTGTCTAGCAGGGTTTTTCATTTTTCCTTAGAGATTATGGGTGATTGGGGGGCTTTTTGCTGAGGTTGGAGAGCTCCACCTCGATCTCCTTTTCTTCGTCTTTTCCGGTATCATCCTTTCTCTGAACGATTATCCTGAGGATGTCACCCGCCATTGAATCCATCATTAGGATACCGATATCCGCCATGTTCTTTGCAGATGCGCCATTAATGGAAATGATAATATCATCTTCTTGCAGCCCCGCCTCCTTAGCCTTACCAGCATGACTTAGGCCACTGATCCGAATATATTCTTTACCGTCGTCCTCTTTTTTAGGATCGAGAATAATCCCGATTTTCCCTTTCGTTTTCAGAAAAACAGGCTCCGCCAGAAAGAAATAATCCGCCTGTACACTCGGGGTTTTTGGCGAATTATCCGCATAGAGATTGAGAACAGAGCTTTGAGCAATATTAAGCCGACGAGCAAGCCTTGGCGGGATTCCAGAGTCCTTTCTGGTGTGCTGTGATCCGGCGATCACTACTACGGTTTTCTTGGGATTCTCCTCCAGCATTTTTGCAATATTTTCTGCCATGGATTCATCCCATATAGCTTGTGATTGTAGAAATCCTGCAATTCCCTTGTTCTTGCCATGTGGTGATTGTGCGTGGAATCCGTGTACCTGACGCAACCGTTCCACATAGCCCTTAATGGAAAGATCCCTACTGCTGGCAATGGTCTCCAGTTGTTCAGGGCTCAGTGTATCCGTGTTTCCGGCAGAGAATACAGTGCTGACAATTTTTCTCTCAATATTGATACCGACCACTGGGATCGCATTTTTACGACAGAAGTTGAAGATTGGTCTGAAAAGTCTCCAATCATAGCGCCACACATCAAACCAGTGTGATTCACGGAGAAAATCTGCTTCACTCATTACCTCTTTTTTGTTGAGTAGATAATCATCGAGTGCCTGTTGACTACTGGCTGGAAACATCTCCATTCCGATGATGACATCAACACCCTTTTTATGCAGGCCCTCAATGATTCTGAGTTGCAGCAGATGGTCAGCCATGGAGTCGTGGGTTTCGCCCAGGTAGATGACTCGTTTTTCTGTAAGTTCTGTGATGATTTGCTCAAAGCTGTTTATAGCACTCGTTGATCCACCCTTTGGTAGGGTCTCTAGGTAATATTCAAGACCGTTACTGCTTGCTGCAATTTTTTTATTCTTAATTCGGCCTTTTTTGAAAGCAAGCGTGGAATATTTTCCGTAATGTTTCAATTTATAGAGAATCGCAGCGGTCTCTTCTGCGGAACTGCTGCGGGCAAGTACTGCGACCTCTTTCTCGTTGAGAGGATTGTTCTCTACTTTCAGATGAAAGCCTTCTTGAACAGGGTCTGCTTTTCCAAACAGGGATTGAAAGGCAGTACTTTTGGCACCAAGAAAAAGAACAGAGCTTTCTGCAAGCTGCTGGTTTGTGACCGACTTATCATCTATAACACTCCAGCCCTGTTGTGTAGCCCAGGTGATTAAAGGAGCAAAAAGAGTTTGCTGAGAATTTTTTTCGGTAACGATTAATTTATGGGGTGATCCCATAAAGCGGGACCAGACAGGCGGTAGTTCAGATTGTGAAAGTTTTCTGAACAGATCATATTCCGGGTCAATACTCAAGGAAAGGGGTGGTTCTTCAAGATCTATACTGATCTCTGTTTCCCGTTCGCTAACTTCTCGTATAACGGTTTTTGTCCCACTCATCGTTGTTATCTGGATTGGGACTTTGAGACTGTAGGGCTGTTCACTGTTCTGAACGATACTTAATTGGAGGATGGAGCTGTCCTGTTTGTTGCCAGATCGCACATTTTGCAGCTGCAGGTCCGGGACATCATTTCGGATGAGCTGTTGACTAAATAACTGGGTAAGATCTTTTCCGGATGCCGTCTCAAAGAGTGTTTGGATATCCTTCCATGATGCGGAACGCCCTGTATAGGAGTTAGCAAATAGTCGTACTCCCTCGGTAAAATATTCAGGTCCGATAACGCCGCGTAGCTGATGAAAGAGCATGGCGGAGCGGTTATAGCCAATGGCTCGTTTTGCCTTTGCCAGCGGTTGATTATGGCTGGCAGAACCAAACTCTGCAAGGGGGCTTGCCATCCCTTCGCGCACATAACTTTGATAGTTAATCAGTGCGGCTTTGCGATGGGCAGTACCTTTTCCACGGTCCGTTGCATAACTGAAATCAGCCAGATAGCTGGTTAGTCCTTCACACCAGTTTCCAGAGTCTGCGGCAATTTCGATGGAATTACCAAACCATGAATGTAAAATCTCATGACCAAGAGATGTCTCCTTTATAAAGGGAAGCCTCAGCACCATCTGACCCAGAAGGGTAAAGGTAGGCATACCGAATCCGCTTGGGAGGCGATTGGAAACCACCGCATAGTGATTATAAGGGAAGACTCCTATCTCCTTTTCGTATCGAAGGATATACGCTTTTGCAGCATCCAGGTACTCCTGGCTGAGTTGCTGGTCTTCTGCAAAAAACCAAGTGGAGAGGAGAAGGCCTTCCCGGATGTTCTCCCGGGTTACCTGGTAGGGGCCTGCTGCCAGATGAATTGCCCGGACCGGTTGCGAAAAAGCACTTTTTATGGTGCCGTCCGCTTCCTGTGTCGGGATATCATCCGATTCCGTTATTCCTTTAAATCCCTGCGGAAGTTTTGCAGTAAGAGAAAAAAGCATATCTTCTTCAGGGAGAGGGTGCCAGTTGGATGTGAGAACAATGCCACGCGGGCTGATCAGGTTGTTTGGATCGTTTGCTGCAACGTGTAATGAATAGTGAACTGTCGCCTCTATATCATTTGCACTTGCGTACATGGTGATCTGATCAGCTTTTGGCAGAGGCATAAGAAAAGAATCCTTCCCCTTTTCCTGCAGCATCAGTGTGTTGATTTGAAGTCCTCCGGTGGTGAGTTGCCAATTTTTTCCTGCAGGGATACTAATCGTGGCCCTTCCATGCAGAAGATGCTGTTCAGGAATAAATTCGATATCAAGATGGTAGCTAGATGGTGCGGCAGAGCTGATACCATGGAAACAGAGAGACAATAAAAAAGCTCCGAGCAACGAAGGGAGGGGGAATCTGTTTTGGAAAACGTTGATCACATCTTTCTCCTTGGACAGTGATATGGTAGGATCATTATTGAAACAGTGGTAAAGAGTAAGTACGTCAGTATACGTACCTTCATCAAATTCCTTTCAAAAAAACATGAGATACGCACAGACTTTGAAAAAATGTATAAGATACTAATAAGCACACTATAGACTTCTATATGTACCATATCAATTTCTCCTTTTCCCAAAAAAAATCATTTTTCAGTTATGCATATAAAACTAGTTGCCATAAACGGGCGGTATACTCATTCAAGCCTTGCCCTCTTTCATTTACGCAATGAACTTGAAACCCATTGTGAAAATGTATCCACCGAAATTATACAGATGACCATCCGCGATCCCGGCTATGAAGTCCTTCTGAGACTGAGTAAAGACAGCCCCGATGCGATTTTGTTTTCTGCTGCAGTGTGGAACTCCGATCGCGTTGAGGATTTGATCGTTGACCTGCACTCCCTGCTGCCAAAGTGTCAGCTGGTTGTTGGAGGGCCTCAGGCCGAAGTTGTTGGAAACAATGTAGGGCCTGGTAGCTGTACGGTTGTTAGCGGTGCAATAGAAGCTGTGGGGGGAGCCTTTTACGGGGATTTGACCGCAGCTGTTTTACAGCCACATTATGGCGGCTCCTTCTTTCACTTGAAAGATAAAAAAGAGAAGTTTATCTCTCCCTATCGGGAAGAGGATTTTGCCGCTCACTTAAAAAATCGCAATATCTATTACGAGAGTTCCAGGGGCTGTCCTTTTTCCTGCTCCTATTGCCTCTCTTCTGCCGAGAGTGGAACGGTTCATAAGGATCTACCGCAGATACGAGCTGAACTTGATCAGATTATGGCTCATGACACCAAAGTGCTCCGTTTTGTAGATCGAACCTTTAATGATATGCCTAAGCGAGCTCTGGCAATTTGGAAACTTGTTCTCGAGTATGATTCTGAGGCGTTGTTTCACTTTGAGATTGCGCCTGATCGTATCAGTGAAGAGATGTTTTCTTTTCTCGCCACGGTTCCTCCCCGTCGCTTTCAATTTGAGATCGGAATCCAATCTACCCATGAGCCGACCCTGGCTGCCATAAATCGCAGAATTGATCCTAAAGTTGCCTTTGATACCGTGTCACGTCTGGCTGCCATGGACAATATTCATCTCCATGCGGATCTAATTTTAGGGCTTCCTCTTGAGACAAAAGAGAGCTATTTGCAATCTTTTGCTGATATTTTTGCAATGGGACCCCATTATATTCAGATGGGTTTACTGAAACTGTTACCGAATACCGCAATCAGTTACGATGCTTCACAGTTTTCCTATCGATCGTGCAGTAAACCACCCTATTCAGTTCTTGCGAATCAATGGCTTGATGGTGTGGAGCTGAGCGAGTTGTACTGGTTTTCAGAATGTGTGGAGAAGTTCTGTAATAACAGGTATTTTCCCTCGTTGTGGCGCTATTTTCGTGAAAAAAAGATCGATATTGGATCTTTTTTTATGACTCTTTTGAGGATCGCCCAAAACGGGAGACTGTTTGAACTTGCTCCAACCCAGGAACTTCTCTGTTTATTGCTGGTGGAGGCTTTGAGCTCGCGGAACGACAATGCATTGACCCGTGAGTTGCTTATCTACGATTGGCTGCGTTGTGGCAAACGTAAACTTCCGGAATGTCTTGCTGGTACAGGTGGGAGGGAGCGAGCCCTGAAAGATGAACTCTATCAGCAGTTGCCGTCAGAAATTCCTGGTTTGTATCTCTCCAAGGAGAGAAACAGGTTTTTTAAACAGACCCTGTTCTACCGCTTTTCACAAAAATGTTTTAATGAACTTGGGACAGTAACGAAAGGTCCCGCCTGTTTTGCCTTTTTACAGGAACGGGAAAACAGTCTTATGTGTTTGCAGAGAGTTGTTCAGCTTTCGGACTGAACCTCCTAAAATAGAAAGGATTTGTGTTAGAAAGCTGAATGAAGTAAAAGAAGTTAATATAAATTAAACTACATTGTAGGTATTGCAGTTGTATGCTCTGCAACTAGAGGAGAAAATGATGACTCAATTTCGGATTAAAACTATTAATGCTATCGCTTCAGAGGGATTGGAGCTTCTTGGTGATGAGTACGCTGTTGACCCAGATGATGCCAATCCCCATGGAATTGTTGTACGTAGTTCGCAGGTGGATGTGGATGATTATCCGGAGTTGCTGGCGCTTGCAAGAGCTGGTGCCGGTGTGAATAATATCACCGTGGAAAAGGCCACTGATAAGGGGATTTGCATTTTTAACACCCCTGGTGCCAACGCCAACGCCGTTGTTGATCTGGTTTTCCCCATGATCGGAATCTGGCTGCGTAATATTTACCAGGGAATTGCCTTTTGCAAATCACTTGCTGAAATCCCATCGGATCAGGTGAGCGGCGAAGTCGAGAGTCGTAAGGCTGCGTTTCGTGGAGTGGAAATTGCCGGAAAAACACTTGGGGTTATCGGTCTTGGGCAAATTGGAGTGAGACTTGCCAATGGCGGGATACAGCGTTTTATGAAGGTGTATGGATTTGATCCCTTTCCAAGTCTTGATAATATCCATAATCTTCTTCCCGAGGTAACGGTTACTCGTGCCATGCGGGATACCCTGGCTCAGGCAGATATTGTCAGCCTTCATCTTCCTGTGAATGAGAAAACAAAGGGGATGGTAAATGCTGATTTTATTTCTAAAATGAAACCGGGTGCCATTCTTGTGAATTACGCAAGAGGCCCGATTGTGGATGAAGAGGCTGTTCTTGCTGCATTGGAATCCGGACAACTGGAAGCCTTTATTTCAGATTTTCCAACACCTGGGGTCATTGCTCATCCCAGAATTTTAACGACACCTCATCTTGGCGCTTCCACTGCTGAATCGGAAGGGAATTGTTCCCGTATGGCCGTGAAGGAATTGTCAGCCTATCTGCACTATGGAAATATTACCCACAGTGTGAATTTTCCCAATATTGAGTCCATCCCGGCATCAACCGTTCACACCCGGCTTATTATTATCAATAGGGATGTTCCTGGGCTGATCGGTTTTATTACCAATACTCTGGGGATTCATGGCGTGAATATCGTAAGCTTTAAAAATGAATCCAACGGGAAGATTGGCTATAATATTATCGATCTGGAATCTGCACTTGATGAAAATATTTTAGCAGAACTTACAGCAAATAAAGATGTGATCCGAACCCGTGAAATTACTTTTTCCTGATCGAAGGAAAAAGAGAGAGGAGGAAACATGAGTATCAGAGTCCGTTTTATCGTTATTATTGGAATTCTCAGTCTGGTGGCTAGCCTTGCACTTGCTTATTCGAGCTATCAGTTCAGTGTGAAGAATGCAATGACAGAGGCCAAAACACAGGGAGCCATTGTCTTTAATATGATCGATTCTTCCAGGATGTACTTCAAAAAGTCTCAGAGGCCTCTGGTGGCAGAGCTTGTTGAGGAAGATCGTTTTTATCCTGAGATTATGTCCGGTTTTGTCATGACTCGCGGTGTTTGGGAAATTTTTGAAAAACGCTTTCCTGGCTATAAGTTTAAGCAGGCGACCATCGATCCTCTTTATCCACCAAATAAGGCAGATACTGATGAACTTGCGCTCATCAAGATGTTTGAAGGGAGTAAGGGGAAGAAAAATACAGAAGGGACCATGGTTAAAAATGGTAAGCAGTTCTATTACTTTGCAAGACCCATTGTTGTTACTGAAAAATGTCTACGCTGTCATGGTACTCCCGATGAGGCGCCGAAGGATCAGATTGAGATTTACGGAACCGAGACAGGCTATGACTGGCGAAATGGTGAAATTGTATCTACGAGTATCGTCTACGTTCCACTTGATAGAGCGATGGCTGCTGCAAAAAAATCAGCAACCAGCCTGTTCGCCATGGGAACGGCCGGAATTGTTGTCCTGATGGGAGTGATCTGGTTCTTCCTCAGCAGCGGAGTTGTTGCACCTCTTGCAAAGCTTCAGCAGAAGACAACTCAGATCAGTCTTGGCAAAGAGCTTGATGAGGATATCGGAGTAAGCAGTAAGGATGAGATCGGTGATCTGGCAAAGGCCATTGATCGACTGCGTATCAGTACAGCAAAACTTCTGGAGCGTTGCGCTGGAAAATAATGTGTTGAAGTGATAACCGGGTGCCCATAGTTTTTTGGGCAGCCCGGAACACAGCGAACAAAAAAAGGGGAGAGTGGCAAATTTGCCACTCTCCCCTTTTTTGTTCTAATGAGAACGCTTTAACGGGTGATATTTGCGATTTCCGTCATAAACTCCTGCTCCAGGTCGTCATCATTGATTTCTGCACAGAGTAGCTTGCTAAGCTCAGGAAGGGTTGCAATGGATGGAATGGCCAGTTTTGCCCATATTTCAATAGTATCTTTCATCACCGGTGCGGCAATGGGGCCAATGGCCATGGCAAGTGCATCTTTGACCTGTTCAAGGACAGGAGCAAGGTCCGCATCAATCTCAGCCTCTTTTACTTCCTGTTGCTGAACTGCAGCCTGTGGCTGTTGTGACGGTGGTGGCGTTGCTGCAGGTTGACTGATACTCCCGGAGGATGCCATGGGGTTTGCCAAAGCAGTAGAAATGTCTACCGCAAGCATTCCCGTTGTCATGGCTATAAGGGATTTGTTTGCGCCTGGTTCGCAGATGATGACGAGTAGTGCATTCTGTTCAAGGGGGGTGATTAAAAGAAGAGATTCATTATATTTGATCTCGATTCCTTTAAATTCCAATTGGGCCATACCGCCTATCTGAACTGTCCTGCTAATAAGATTTCCGATGGTTTGGAGGCTGTTTTCTTTAAAAATAGGAGGCATTTTACTTCCAGCAATCTGTTGCTTGCTGTTGAAGACAAAACAACCGAGAACGCCTGGAAGTACGGTGATTTCCTGAAGCAATGAATTCATTGTAAGCTGTCCTGATATGACTTTTGCCATAAAGTTTATAGATTGTTAAACACGACCGGAGTCATATGCTTTTTTTATTTCATCTTCAAAAAAAGAGTCTAAGCCGTGAGTTTAATTCTGCTGAGCACAGGGCGCAACCCATCTGCAATACTCTCTGGAAAAACGGAGCTGCCGACTTTAAGCCCGACGATAACTTCCTGGCCGCAGAGTACCAGTAACTTTGTGTCATCTAGAAGGGTGAAAATCGAGTATTGCCTGCCGGATGCGCCTATTGCAATTCTAATCTGCTCGGCAGCCACTGCAACGTATGTTGTGAAGTTTGCAGTGTTGTTTTCAGGTTCTCCTGCCTGATGCAGAATGGTACCATCATTCGAGCTAATTGTGGAGCTTATGATCTCCGGAAAAGAACTCAGGATGGTGATAAACTGTGCCAGCACAGGATTTGTTTGTGGTGAGAACTGCTGGGGAGCTGGTGGTGGAGGTGCAGTTGAAAGATTAAGGTCGAGATCTTCCATGTTCAGAGAGTCGAGGCCTCCAAGAGCAGCAGCCCCGGTTTTGGGTTGAGGACTTTTTGCTGCATTGTCTTCATCTTTTCTTCTGCATCCTTCCAGCAGGATAAAACCAAGGGTTTCCGTGATTTTTACTTCCGTGACGGGACAACTGTTCTCTATTTCTATTTCAACATTTTTCCAGCTGACAATCGCATAAGCCGCCTCACTTCCCTGAGTACCCACTGCGCTGGCATCAAGAAGGTTGCCATCTCTGAAGTACATAATTCCTTTTTTACTGCCTGCATGAATGGTGAGTGTGCAGGACTTCTTGTCAAGTTCCAGGAGTTGCAAAAAAGATGAGAGGGAGACACCCGTGATATATCCCTTTGAAGGGCCAGCGAGTCCTTTCAGAATCTTTTCAACAAGCACTCCGAAATCAATGGGTTTTTCGATATATTGAAATGTTCCCATCTCCCGGAGATTATCTTCCATATCCGGGGTACCGAATGCAGTCATTACGATTACCGGAATACTGGAGTAGTTGCTACTGAGGTGAGCAACCAGTTCAAAACCATCCATCCGCGGCATTTTGAGATCGGTCAGCACCAGGTTGATGTCCTGTTCCCGAAGGGCAGTGAGTGCTTCAATCCCATCCCCTGCTGTGGTTATGGCAAATCTGTCTTCATAGGCTTTAAAGCCGTCAATGAGACTATGGAGAAAACTCTCGTCATCATCAACAATTAAAACTTTTTTCATACGGTTCTCCAAAATCGGTCAACTTATCTGAAAGGACAACGGTCTAGGGGGTATTGTATCACCGGTCAGGAAATTGTGACAGGAGCCGATTCGACAAGGAATTGCCACGCCAGACGGGAGTTTTTTTTTATGTACTGCTCTGATTTATTATCATTCAGGATTACCATGGAAAGATGTGGAAAGTCCAGTAAAACCAGACAATCATACCGTTGGAATGATGATTACCATTCTTGTTCCCTGGCCCTTTTCGGAGCTTGCAGTGATGGAGCAGTTCATTTTTGAGAGCATTTTTTTGACAATGACCAGCCCCAGACCAGTTCCTTTGGCTTTTGTGGTAAAGAACGGGCGGAATAAGTTTCGCACAGTATCCTCTTCCATTCCACAGCCATTATCTTCAAATATAAAGGTTATTTGTTTTTTATGGTTTTGAATCAGGGAAATGGAAATGGTTTTATTGTCACTCTCTTCGAGTGCAGCAACTGCGTTGGTGATGAGGTTCAGAAGAACCTGAAGAAATGCCCGTGGGTCTATCATTCCGGAAAGAGGTTTTTCGGGATGGTGTATTGCCAGCATAACATACTGTTTTGCAAGATCTTTTCCCGTAAGCTGGACGAGTTTGTCAAGCAGGGCACGCATATCGGTTAGCTGAATATCCTGTCGTTCAAAAATTGAGAAGTTGCGTAGAGTTTTGAGAAGGTATTCAACCCTGCCGATATCCGATAGACCGCGCTGGATAAAACGACTGATGGCTTCAGTGTCGTAGGTCTCAAGGTTTGATTCCAGCACAGAAAGGGAGACTTTGATAGAGTTGATGGGATTCCCCAGTTCGTGCCGAATACTGGAGAAAATAAAGCCGATATTCTCCATAAGGTTTGCAGCTTCTGCAATGGATTCCAGTCGTTTGTCCTCTGTGATATCACGTTTTACTAAGACCTGATTAGACACCCGTCCTTCATGGTCAAGAACGGGTGAAAGAAGCATTTCTTCCTGGTAGCGGGTTTTGTCTTTGCGAAAATTATCAAACTGTCCGCTCCATGCCTCTCCTGTCTTGAGTGAGCTTTTAATCTCTGACCACAATTTCCGTCTGATAATGGGCGTGTGGATGCGTTTTATGGATTGTCCTGTGATTGATTCAGGAGAAAAGCCGGTGACCGTTTTACAGGCTGGATTTGCATAGAGGATGGTACCATTTTTGTTTATAATAATAATACAATCGGATGATTGTTCGACGACGGTGACAAGACGATCACGTTCCAGGCGGTCCTGCTGATTACTGATAGCCATGGTTAGAATGTCAGCTATAAACAGAAGACTGTTAATCTGATGCTGATGAAATAAGTTGGGGTCGTTGGCTTTAGTCAGTCCGATCAGCCCAACCAACTCATTCCCCACGATAAGGGGAATCAGGAGAAGGGTTTTGATCCCTTCTTGTTCCAGTATGATTTGTTCTTCCTGATCAAAATGTTCCGCCAAATTTTGAATAGTTTGTCCTTTTTTTAAAATGTTCATCCAGACAGGGACTGAGAGTATCCAGTCATGGTTGTAGGTGTTGCTCAGGTTCTCACCATGAATAGATAGAGGGGTGCCGGTGGGTGGACTGTTATCAAGAAGGAAAAGTTCACTCGCTTCCAGGGCGTTACACATATCCGGGAGAACCTGGTTAAAACAATTGTGCCAGTCAGAGTGCAGAGCGCTAGGGTTGGTGAGCTGGAGGATACTCCTCCATATCGTATCGTCGGGTGATATATATCGGTGAGGATGTGGAGTGACCGCAAGCTCTTTGCAGAAGAGAAAAATTCGTGAGAGTGTACCACTTTTTTGATTAGCAGGAGAAAAGGTGAAGCGATAGAGCGTCTCTTGCAGTTGGAACTCCCGTTTGACTTCCTTGTTATTCAGTTGACATTCGGAGAAGCCTTCCTGAAGTTCCAGCCAGACTTCTTCTGGAAAAAAATCTAATATTTCAGGGTGGTGTTTGTCTTTTGGGGAGCTTGGGAATTGCTCTTTGAAGAGCTTGTTTGAGAGGACAAGCAGGCCGTTACCGTCAAAGAGTGCTATGGCTTCATGGGGTGATTGAAAACAGATGTCTTGAACAAGGAATGTCCCATCACTGTCGCTGCTGAGCGGAGAAGATAGTGTATTGCTTCTTATTTCCCTGCGCAGACGCAGGAATAGAAATCCTATGGTAAGGGCACCGACAATAAATATTGCCATGGTTACATTTGTAGGCATCATCGTCCGGGGTTTGAAGAGTTGTAGGAGATACTATTTTTAATATACTATCAAGAGAAAGGGAAAAGCAAAAGAAGCTTTTTTTTAATTTTAGAGAAACCAAAAGGGAATCCAATTTTTTGAACATTATGTAAAAGAAATGGCCATCAGGGACGAAACTGGCGTAATCCGACTGAGCGAACTCTTTGAAAAGTATTGGTATTTATTATCGGTTTAAAAAAGTGTCCCTATGCAATTGCCTGATAAGAATACAAAAATTCTATTGTTCCGCCTCGGAAGTATAAAATATTTAACTTTTTGAAAAAATGAAAAATGAATAGAAAGACCTATGTGTCTGGTATTATTATGTGTTCGCTGTTTTGCGCGGATTGGCATGTAAAATGCAAAGTAAATTATGCTTTATCTCTTCTCTCTTCTTTCTCCTGGAAAAAGCCGGATTCATTTTGATGAATCCGGCTTTTTCTTGTTTAATGTATAAAAAACGGACTTTATGCCAGCAATACCCGTCTGTCTGAATCACTGTGCTTCCTACGAGACAAAATTGTTACGAACATCTCTACAGGAACAACTCGATCTCCTTGAGGTACCATCGGATCTTTCCTTCAAAAGGGTCCTTTTTAAACCAAATTTACTGAGTGGTCGTGCTCCTGCACTTGCCTGTTCGAGCCCCTTGTTTACGGTAGCTGTTGCCGATTGCTTCCTGTCCCGGGGAGCGACTGTGCTGCTCGGTGATTCTCCGGCTTTTGGTTCGGCGGCTCAGGTATTAAAACAGCAGGGCTTTGTCCCACATTTTAGTGGCAGAGACATCACCCCTGTTAGTTTTCAAACCCGTGTGGTAAAAAAACTTGCCTGTGGAATCTCTGTTGGTGTGGCGGCCGAAGCTTTGGATTGTGATTATTTTGTGAATCTTCCCCGCATCAAGGCGCATGGTCAGATGGGAGTCACCATGGCGGTGAAAAATGTCTTTGGTATTGTTCTTGGGGCACGGAAGGCCTGGCTCCATATGCGCCATGGCGGTTCCTGTGAGACCTTTGCGCGCATGATTCTGGATCTTCAGGAACTCTTGCCCCCTGCATTTGTTCTTGCCGATGGGATTGAGGTTATGAGTGACAAAGGCCCTATGCACGGAAATTCGCTGATGCTGGGGTGTCTTGCGGCATCAAGAAGCAGTGTGGCACTTGACCGAGCAATGATCGAGGTACTTGAGGTCGATAGGGATGAGGTACCTCTGGTACGTGCGGCGCAGGAAAAGAAAATCCAAGGCTCACGCCTTCGGGATATTGTTTTTCCTCAATATTCACCAAGTACGTTTGCAGGGTCTGGTTTTTCCCTTCCGGCAATACGTATTCCGATACGGTTTGGCTCCTTTAGATACTTAAAAAGCTCTTTAAAGAGGATGGTCTCCAGATAAAGTTTTGGGCTCGATAGCGGTGAAAGCTGCTCTTTAGCATTGAGGTTTTATCAGCGAAAGTCCGGGGATAAGAGTTTGAGTTGAGTGGATTCCCTTTATGCATCGAAGTGAAGAATGGGTGAATTGAGAAATCACTTCGGCGTCTGAGGCAAGGAGATCACGACTCAGGGTGGCCTTGATAACTAAATCAATAGAGCCGTGAACAGAGTGTAGCTCCATAACCTCGGGAAGGGCAAAGAGTTTGTCTAGTATTCGTTGTTCCTGGGTGCCGTCGACATTAACAAGGATAAAAATAGTAATATCCCGTTTCATCTCAGGATAGTCTCCCTGTGTACTTCTGGCCATCTTCCTTCGAAATGCTTCCATGTCGCGTGGAATAAGTTTATCCACCCCTATCCCATACTGTCTTTCCGATTTTTTTTGCCACTGATGGGTGGAGATATACAGATAGAGGTCATCCATTGTTCTGTCCGGAAAAGAACGGAGGAGACCGCTATTTTTAATAAGGGTTCGTAGGGGGAGGAAAATGGTACGATACCAGTCTGCCCCTGCTTCTTTGAGGTCGATATCTCCCCCACTTTTTTCTGCAAGAAAGCGCTGGTGCATTGTGATCTGTTCGAGCAGGTATTCACTCTGTCCCGGCTCGGTGAAATCCACAACCTTAGGAATCCCTACCTTGTCTCTAAACTCAATTTTTTCAAGATAGAGTCTGTTCTCTACACTTTCTCCGGCCGGGAGAAGTTCTAGGATTTTTGCCTGTATATCACCCTGGCCAAGTTTTCTTGCGGCAGTAACACGGTGATGTCCATCGACAATATAGAAGTTTTCTTTGATTTGATAGAGGGAAACAGGGGGCAGGGGGCGTCCCTCCTGCATGGCCTGAGTAAGAGACCTTAATCGTTCTTCAGATCCTGCGCTTTTAAGACGAAACTGCTGGTCAAAGTCGTTATAGCGCCCGACGGATCCTTTGATTTTATCAAGGGGAACCGTTGCAGTGCCGCGTTTAACAGTTTCGTATGCTTTTTCACTTTCACGAACCTGATCAAAGTTGGTTTCCTGGACGGGTGCTGTTCCTCTGTGAGTTGAGGAGCTATCCGTTTGTTTATTTTTCCACCAGTTCTGTTTCAAAGAAAAAAAAGCCATAGCTGTTAAGTACCTGTGTGTCGCAGACCTGGGTTATCCGTTCTGCGGGATCATTGAAGAACGTATGTATGTGGCCATGGACAAACCAGGCCGGTTTCTGTTTCTTGATAAGGGGCGTAAAACTCCTGAAGCCTTTATGACACGGATCTTCCTCATCATGCACAAATCGTGGTGAAGCATGACTGATAATAATATCCACTTTGCTAACCTGCAAGAGTTGAAACCAAAGAGAGCGAATAAATTTCTTCATTTGCGACTCGGTATATTGATTTGCGCCGCCGTTGTACCAGCGGGAACCGCTGAACCCCATGATGCGTAGCCCTTGCTCCGTAATGATTCTTGCGTGAATATTAGTACAACCCACCGGTGGCGATTCCTTGTATCTGATATCATGGTTGCCTTCAATGTAGAAGAGAGGAACAGCGTAGAACTCTCTTAGGTCGGTGAGGTATTCAGGAGGAAGATCACCACAGGCAAGGATTATATCAGGGGGCGCGGGGAGAATATGGGTAGCAGGTTTAAGCAACTTTTTTTCAACCCTGTCAGATATAGAAAGAATTCGCATATTGTATGTACAAGGTTCTTTTTTGAAGTAAAAAGGAGTTGCTGGAAGAGGCTGCTCCCATGGGGAATTGTTGTTTTTGTCTGGTTTCTGTTTGAGGCGTCTACAATGTTTAAGAGCTGCAGTACTGAATGTTGACATTATTTATCGTTTACCGCCGCTAGTTGTTTTCTGGAAGCTCATATTGAAGAAGACTCTCTTTGAGCTCTTCGACTTCTTTCTGAAGTCGTTTGAATTTTTTGCGATAATAGTTCGCTTGCTGTTCTGCTTCCTTGAAGCGAAAAATCAACTGACTGGTGAGAGGTTTCAGGATTGGAAGATCGTTATTAAGGAGTGCCAGACGAAGGGTGCGGTCTTTTACCATAATGACTCGGGTGGGTTCTATGGCAATACCACTTGCACATCGCGGGGCATCCGTTAAGACAGCCATTTCTCCTAAAATGTCGCCACTCGACATTCGGGCGACAATTTCTTCTTCCCCATCAATATTTTTGCACACCTCAACTAATCCACTGATAATGATGAAAATATAGTCACCAATATCATCCTGTACAAAGAGAGCTTCCCCCACTGCAAAGTCTTTTGTTATAAATTTATTTTCGGCCATGGTGTGTGTGATGGTTTTGAGCTAAAAGATGATTATTTGCTAGGCGCATATCTATTAGACAAGAATACTCAAATGAGTGTAGGATGAAAAGATATTTTTCAAAGGGTTTTATTTTACCGTTGGACGTGGCGGTTGAAATCCTTAGCGTCTTTATAACAAAACGTTAGAAATAGCTTTGCTGTGAATTAAACTATGTCTCAATTATTTAACTGTAGAGAAGAAATTGTTTTGGCTTCCGGGTCTCCAAGGAGGCGTGCATATTTTGAAGATCTTGGGATTACTTTTCGTGTTGTACCTGCGAATATTCCGGAACAGAGACAACCAGAAGAAAAATCGAGAGCTTATATTGAACGTCTGGCCAGAGAAAAAGCTGAACATGTTGCTGTAAACAATCCAGAGCACTGGATTGTTGCTGCCGATACTGTTGTCTGTATCGATGATACTGTACTTGAAAAACCTGTTGATGAAACTGCCGCAGTTGAGATGCTGCAACGTTTGTCCGGTCGAAAGCATAGCGTTCGCACGGCGGTCTGTTTGTGGAATGGGATGCTGGGCGTTTGTGATGTCTCTATCGTGAGTACCACGGTGGTGTTCTGGGATGTAACCAAAAGTATGATTTTAGCCTATGTTCGATCGGGTGAACCAATGGATAAGGCAGGAAGTTATGGCATTCAAGGAAAAGGGGCTTTTCTGGTCCGGGAAATACATGGTTCCTATTCGAATGTCGTGGGCTTACCTCTGTATGAATTTTACGAGATGCTGAATCGATATGGATTGTTGGAGAATTAATGTGATAATTGATGCCACATTATTCCTTTAAACCAGCAGGATGACAGGTGTCTTTCTTGACTTCTGCCTGGATTGGGTGTAGCTAACTATAGTAGGAGTGTTTTGCAACAGGATTGATGCATAGAGAATTTTGATCAGGCATTTATCCAGGGGAAAATCCTTTTGTTCTAGCTCTTTGTTGGTGTGTAATTATTTTGCGCCAAAGAGGCGTTGTTGGTAGCTTTCTCAGGCAGATAAAAATTTAAGACAGTCTCATTTCTTGCTGAATCGTTGTAAACCATCTACCACAATCTGGTGCTTTTATATGACGCAGGGTGACAAGCAACAAGAAAGTCTGAACACATTAAAACTGATTAATGCAGCGTCCACCGCTCTTCGTCTGTATCCGGAAGAGTCCGCTCAAGTGACTAACTCCGTCGAAAATGCATACCAGGGAACGAAGTCCTTCCTTCGCGATAACCAGTTACTGCGCTTTTCTTTTCTCAATGGCGGATATCTGCTAAACGGTGAACCCGTAGATAAACCGACTCAAGAACGTCTTCAGTTGCTAACATTCAGCGACCATTTACAGAAGATGGAACTTGACGAACTGGTCTTATCCAAGGGAGTTGACAGAAGTACATTTAAAAAAATTCTTTCGGTTTTCAGTGCTACACCCGAGCAGGTCAGTAGAGCTGGCGGAAGCAGAGCTTTTATTGAAAACCTCGATCTTGTTGCAACTTTTCCGAAAGAGTATTTTCCGCCAGGTGAAAGTGAAGAAGAGAAAAAACAGAAGCAGAAAGCTGATATAATTTTAAAGGATCTTTCCGCCGGTTTTGTCCGATCGAGCCATATCTTGTATCTGGTGGGACGCAAACAGGGGAAGGAACTGCAAATTGTATTGCAGGAGGTATTTCAATCACCCGAGGCGAGCACTCATATTATCGCCACAACCATCTATTCAATACTTCAGGTTCTTCGTAAAGATCATCTGGTCGTTGTCGCCCCTGCTTTTTCGAAGATGCTCGATAACGTAAGTTCGATTCTCCCCGCAGGTCAACATAAAACTGTGAGTGACAAAGTTGCCTCCCTGTTAGCCCCTTATCTTGTTCAACGTTCTGTTTTGATGCTTGTCTGTCAGGAATTTTCATCAGCCTTTGGACGCACCTTCTACGACGCTCTGCTTCTTAATACTGACAGTCAACTTTTGACAAAAGTACTTGAGTGGATGCAGGAACAACAGAAAAAGGTGAAACAGAGAGGGGAGAAACTTCCGTTACAGCATAAGGTTGTTGCCAAAGGGTATGAAAAACTTTCTACAACTTCTCGAGGCAAGCAGATTCTTGCCATGGGCTCAATACGATCCGTATTGCAGCAGACTGAGCAGGGACGAAAAGAGACTCGACTTCACACTGGGATTTCCGCTCTTGCTCAGGGAGATCTAACAAGCCTTGGAAACAAGGAGGTGTGTCTCAGTCTCCCTGCCACTATAGAAAAACTCCTGAACAACGACAAAGAAAGTGTTGCGGCGGCCATTATTCAGAATGTGGTGAAAGGGTTGCAGGACAAGGAACATGCGCTGCGAGTCCCATTTGCTCGGGTTCTTGGCGGGATAGCTGCAAAACTGGCGTATTTGAATCGTTGGGGATGGCTTGAAAAACTCACTCCGGTATGTCTTGCCTGGGTACGGGAGAATGAAACGGCTGACAGGGGACTGGAGCATCATATTAGAGCCCTACAGGCGATGATGAACCATGCCTGGTATTCCAAAAATTCTGAATTGGCTGAACAGATTTTAGATCTATTTTATTTTATTCGCTCCGGGGCCTTTGAAAAGAATGATGATGTGTGCAGGATGGTTGGTCGTATCCAAGACAAGAATGTGGATGTTGTCCTTTTACGAGGCTATCTTGAACGCTGTTTTGTAAGACCAGTCGATGAGATGATCTGCAGGAAGATTCTTATGCAGGGGCCTGTGGCTGCCCGGTTTCTTCTTGATACTCTGATTACTACTGAGAAAAGAGCCGATCGGATACGGCTGTTAAAAATTCTCAGTGAGCTTAAAAGTGATCTTGTTCCTGTGCTTCTTGAACGTCTTCCCGACCCCATGCCATGGTTTGGGAAACGAAACATAATCCGCCTGCTTGCTGTAACTGGTAGTGAAGAGGATGTGGAGGCAATTTTAGGATACGCTTCCCACGAAGATCTGCGTGTGCAGCAGGAGATGCTGCAGTGCATTGTTCGAATAGGAAAAACATCCACCCAGAAATATCTGCTTATGATTCTTCCTGAAACCGGTGTGAAGACAAAGGTTCAGGTCGTGAAGAACTTGAGGAGGGGGGCAAATGAGTCTGCTGTGGCTCCACTTGCCAAGCTTGTGGGAGAGTGCAGTTTGTATAGCAACGGGCCTGAAAAAAATGAACTGGCTCTTGAAATATGTAATACACTAGGGGCGAGCGGCTCATCCGATGCTTTTGCTGTGCTACAGAGAATCATTAATGGTGGTGCTAAACAGTTTGGGAAAAAGAGTATCAAGGCGGCAGAACTTGCAATTACCCTTATTCAGGAGCAGGGAAACAGACAGGGGGAAATTCAGGAGAAGAAAGAAAAGGTTGAGGCTAAAGGAAAGGTCGCTGACGTAAAGACAGTGGGAGTGAAAGCACCGCCTTCAGTCACGAAAGAGTACCCATGTATTACGGATTATCCTGAAGAAAAAGAAGTCTATGAATTATTGAAAAAAGATAAGAAGCAGGCTTCTAAAAATCTCCTTGTCGAACTAATCGAGAAAACGGCTAAGCTCAGACGGTTTAACGAGGCAGAGGCTCTGCGTTTACGTTTAATCGAGATTGACGGCATGGCCCTGTCCGAGATTATCAAGGCAGCAGAAATAATAGAGGATGCCAAAAGCGACTCGATTGATAAAAACCATATTCTTATCTGGGCTGATTTGTACGACCTTCTTACAACGGAAGAATTTAATACGTTTTACCATGCGCTTGAGCATGCGACCTATCCGACTGAGACCGTCATTGTCAAACAGGGCGATCCTCAATGGCGACTGTTTTTTGTGAATAAGGGAAGGGTTAAACTCTATTTTAATGAAAAGGAGAATGAAACCCTGGTTAAAACTATTGGGCAGGGAAATGTTTTTGGAGGAGCATCCTTTTTCGATGATTCAATCTGGACATTGAATGCTGCAAGCATGGGGAACGTTGAAGTCTCCACTCTTGCCATGAAGTGCGTTGAAGAATGGGCCGAGGAGTATCCGGGCATAGAAACGAAGATTCAGGACTACTGTCTCAGGTTTGATCGGGTGAATGAGTTTTTCCTTACCTCGGGGGCCGAACGGCGGCAGGAGGAGAGGCTACCAATATCCGATGCAATAGCAATTACCCTGCTTGATGATGCGGGAGTTGCAACTGATACTACTATACGTGGGGATGGTATTGATATCTCCACGGGAGGAGTCTCCTTTTTATCAAGGATTAGCCAGAGAAAACAGGCGCGAACCTTGCTCGGACGTCGGGTTGCAATGGATTTTAAAGACAGCACGGGTGAGGAGACAAAGATGGAGCTCAGCGGTACCGTTGTAGCTGTTCGCAATTTGCACTCTGCTGAGCTTGGCCGATCTGTTCATGTCAGCTTTGATACAGAACTTGATTCCAAGAAGATGACGGATTTTGTCAATGGCAGCTGATTATAGTGACGCGATTACTGATTTTTATAAGCAGAATTTAATCAATGCGACCGCTGAAAAACAGTACCTGACAGCCGATTGTCCGTTTTGCCGCGAAAAGGGGCTTGATCCTCGGAAGAAATTGGTTGTTTTTCTGAAAAAAGGTGGCTTCTTTTATGGATACTTCCGTTGCCTGAATCGCTGTACTCCCGGCGGTTTTCCCATCTGGTTTGCTAAAATATCTGGGCTTGATCCTGCTCAGGTTCCAGGTTTTGATCCCGACAGGGAACCATTTTTGACCGTTACCGACTATCCCTCTGCCAATTGTAATCTTGAGATCCAATCCCACCAGGAGAGTATGACCAAAGAGCTGCTGGTCCGCTTTCAGGAAAGTGGAATCGGGGAGGAGACTCTGTCGGAGTTGCAGGTTGGGTTTAATGGGCGTTATCTTGTATACCCCTATTTTCAGGAAGATGGGAATTGTTATTCTGCCCGTTGCCTCTTTCCCGGTCGCAGGGAAGACTTTTTCTGGCATGGCAATGAACAGTTTTTTGTTGAAAAATATCAGATTTTCAATGTTCAGGATATTAATCGCTGCGAAAATGGGACTCTTTTTCTTTGCGAAGGGGAGGACACTCTGCTTGCTTTGAAGCAGTTGGGCTATCCGGCGGTAGCCGTTCCCAATTGCCAGACGATGGAACTGATTGATCCGCGAAAATTTGCTTTTATTAAGACTCTTTTTCTGGTCACAAGCAACAGTGCCGAGGCTGATTTTAGCATGCGGAAGCTGGCTGCTCGTATCGGGTATAAAGTCAGGCCGTTTAAGTGGCCGTCGGGCCTTGGCAAAGGGTACACTCTCTGTCAGTTGGCAAGGGATAAGGGCGAGCATTTCCGTAGTGCCGTTTCTTCACTCATTAATGGTGCTCAAGCTTTTTCTCCTTTTGCTACTCCGGCAAGGGAATATGATCATTTTCAGGAGCAACTTTCCATGGAGAGTGGGGCGGACTATGGTGCGCTTAAATCCGGTTTTTCCCGTTTTGACAAGGCGCTCGACGGGGTTCATGGAATCAATATAATAGGTGGTGCCCCAAAGGCCGGGAAATCAACTTTTCTGATTCAGGTTGCAACGGACATGGCACTCAGAAAAATCCCAGTATTATACTATGATTTTGAGAATGGTCGGCAGAAGATTTATCACCGGACACTCTGTCGGTTGAGCAGGTTGTCATCGGAGGCGATACGCAGAAAAAAACTGACCCCTCAAGAAGATCAGCGTTACATGGATGCGTGTACACGTCTCGAGCGGATGTTGCAGTTTTTCAGAGTCATCAATGACAGACAGGTGACTCCTGAAATTATGCGCCGTCATATTGATTTTATTCGCCATGAAACACAAAACGAGTATACGGTTGTTGTTATAGACAGTCTTCATAAATTACCCTTTAAAGATTTTTCAGAACGAAGAACCGGTATTGATGCTTGGTTGAGGCAGATGGAGTCTATTCGTGATGAACTGAATGTCTCTTTTCTCGTTATTTCAGAGCTTTCAAGGGGGGATGGTAAAAGTTATAAGGAGACACCGCACCTTGGGGTCTTTAAAGGCTCAGGGGATATAGAATACAGTGCTGATAATGCTTTAGTACTCTATCCGGATTGGGACCCATTGAGTGATGTGGCTGAACAGAAACGAAAAAATAAACTCTGGTTGGTGGCCAGCAGGGAGCACAGTCCCGGTTTGGTCGCTGAATATGAGGTTGATTATCCCTATTGGGGGTTCACTGAAGGCTAATTCTGAAAGAAAAAGAATGAATAGCAGAAAGGTGGAGTAATTTAACTGGTAATTTTTCTTCGGTCATGTATCTTTCCTAGTAGAAGAAAGAAGTAATCGTTTGTGGTATCTTTCGTGAATGGAAATGTTTTTTTGAGGAGTGATTTATGAAACTGTTTGCATCAGCCATGGTTGCTGGTTTGCTGTTTGTTGCGGCACAGAATTCACATGCCGGATTTGATCTCATGGGAGGGAATGCCCTCTGGGGAAAATATGCTATTCAAACGTGTCGCTCATGTCATAAGGAAAAGGGGCTAACGTCTCTTGATCCACAGGAGCGCAGTTCCGTAATGTGGGAAGAGTTTTTTGTCGACAATTACAGAAAGTTAAGAGAGATGGATCATGACTTTTCCGCCGTTGGTATTAATGATCGACAGCTCGAGAATATTCATCGCTACCTCATAGATACTGCTGCCAAAGGTGGTGGGGTTGGCAGTAATGTTGCGGACAGTGGTGTGGCTACAGGAAGCGGTGCAGCATTTGTGGCTGCAAGTGCAGCTTCAACGGGCAGAGCCAGACCTTCATCTGCTGCAAGGAAAAGTTCAGGTAGTGTAAGTAAATCTAGTGGAAAAAAATTTGATATGGATGCTGGTTCGTCCGGAAAAGGGCGATATATTTTTCGTAAATGCCTCTCCTGTCACAAGAAGAATGATGCTCCGATTATCTCGCCTGGCGATCGCACCAAAAAGGCGTGGGATCGGTTCTTTTCCCATGACTTTAAAAAGTTTAAGAAGGCAATGCCCAAATTTGATAGCTATAAATATTCTGTCGCCCAGATGGAGCATCTGCATCAGTTCTTTCGTAAATATGCACTTGATGCTGAGAAACCTAAAACCTGCGAGTAAAAACGTCTGGTAGCAATTGATAAAAAAAGCCCCTTTCCAGAGAATGGAAAGGGGCTTTTTTTTTGTTCTAAACACGTACAGTTCAGAGTTAAGATGAAGCTTTTAACAAATCCATCCTTATTCTGGACTTTTTACGAGTTCATCAAGGGAAATGAGTTGCCCTCACTGAATAGGTACAGAATTCAGCTCTTATCATTCTATTCGAATTCCGCAGACCACTCAGCCCATGAACCATCGTGTACTTTGACATTCTCGTAGCCAAGATAGGTCAGTACCATATAGAGTTCCGCTGCAAGCGTATTTGTATTACAGGTAATTATAAGTGTTTTTTCCTTAGACTGACTAATGCCTGCCGTGGAGAGAAGCCAGGCCAGACGTTCATCTTGGTAAAATTCCCCACCATTGTCAACTATGGTTTGCAATGGGAAACTGAGGGATTCTGGAATGGAGCCCCCTTTTTTTGTGATATCACTGCGTTTCATATCACCGTTATGCTGAGCAGCATTACGAACATCAATCACGATTGCCTGTCCGGACCCCATGGCTTCAATAATGGCGTGATTGTCAACCAGAAGGTCCGCTGCTGTGACTGGATAGTGTTTAGCTGTTGTCTTTGGTGCTTTCCCTTTGGCCATCTTGTAACCACTTTTTTCCCAGGACGACAAATTGCCATCGAGAAAGGAGATCTTTTTATGGCCCATCATTTGTAATCCAAGAAATGCTATTCCACGTCCGCTATGGCTATCATCATAGAGAACCACACGACTGTTTTGGGAAAGCCCAAGGCGGGTTCCACCAAAAACCGTAGCGAGTTCTTCGGGAGGCAACATCATATAGGGTGGTGTTGAATCTGCTCCGGTCCTAAAGAGACAAAAGCAGAGATGATATGCGCCTGGAATATGACCGTTCTCATATTGTGCTTTTGTTCTGGTGTCCAGAATAATCAGGTTTTTATCCCTGCGATGTTTCTTCAGCCAGGCGGCAGATACTCGCATAGCCTTGTCAGGGTGGGTGGGAGAGAGGATAAAGGAACGTTTTGCCTGAACCTTTACAGGGATATCTTCTGTTTTTAGTAGTACGTGATTGTTAGCAACAATGGAATCAAAGGGAACAGAGTCCTGAGTGAGGAAGATCTCCTTGTTTCCATGGCAGTGGTTACAGTTAGCTGTCTGCCAGGTACGACGTTGAATCGTGTGTGGTGTTGCTTTCTTGAAGGTGGGAAGAGAGGAGAATCGCTTCATTTTCCCAATGTCATCCTTAAAGGTTTCCCGGTGGATACCAACTTCGCGCATAAGGACATAACGTGCCCCTTGTTTGTCAGGGTTTAAGCCAATTTTGAAGTTTTTATTGGACGGAGAAGATTGAGAATAGCTTATACCATCCTCATCTGTTCCGATGTGGCAGGAACTGCAGTTTTGGTATGGTGCTGCGTGGCATACATAACAGGAGACATTTTTATGGAGCACATGTTCAGGGATAGGGCCATCGGCAATGTTGTCGTGGCAGTCAATACATTGAGGGCGCTGCTCAAAGTGGTATCTGTTCTTTGCACCAGCAGCAGAGGCATGCATCTCTTCTCCTGAATGACAGGCGGAACAGGTCATCTTGTGCTTGCGATAATGCACATCACCTTTCCCTTTTTTTCCTAAAAAGTCATTACCAGTTGGAGAAGTATGACAGGGAAGACACTGGTCGATAAAACCCGGTTTTTTATTAAATAAATGGCCGTCCCGAAGTCCTCCACCTGAAATATCCGGTCTACTGACATGGCAGGATCCGCAACTTCCTAAGTGACAGCTAAGGCATTGAGCCTGAAGGGTTGTTTCTTCCAGCTTGTCCACCTGTTCTCTACTGCACCTTTTTTCGAGACTGTTATAGAGGGGGGCAGGATTTATATGCAGCGAGTTCGTAGCTTTGGAACTGATTTCTTCATGGCACTGTCCACAGGTCTTTTCACTGTTGAGACTTGGGTCTTTAAGCATCCCATTGTGGGCAGTTTCAGGATCATTGCTGTTTGGGTCACCAAGGTGACAGAGTTGACAGGGGATTTGTCCGTGGGGGGAGGAGAGAAAAGTCTCCTTTACCAGAACCTTCTCAAAGAGATCAAAAGGAGCTTGTTTTACCCCGTAGCCTTTTCCTTTTTGTCTGGTTGAAATTTCAGGAACATTCTCTCCGTACATGATGGCATCTTCTGTAAGCTCATCTATTAGATCCGGGTCAGTATGGCAGAGTACACATTGATTCTCCTCTGCAGCGCCTGCCGGGGCGGCTGGCATGAAGAGAACGTTCAGGAAAAGAATGAGACATAGAGCAACAGTTTGAGCAGAAAACATGGACAATCTCTCCAGCTGGGTATGGTGTTGAGAAGAATAGTTTTTCTTTGTGGTGTTACCTAGAAACAAGAAAGGGCAGGTCGAAACTATCGGCCTGCCCTTTATAATATAGAAAAATCGTAATTATTCTGCGAAGGCAACTCATTACCCTTAACTCTGAACGGTAACCGTTTAGCAGGTAAGCGCAGACTCCGTACTTCAAATTCGTTTATTTTGGGCTCGGAGCATACTCATGCTATTCGAGGAGGCTAAAATAGACGTAGTTGGAGTGCTGCTGAATAGTTACTAAAAGTCTAATACTAGTGAGTGTGAGTAACTCAATAAAAAGGACTTACCAACGATAAACAATGTTCATGTAATAGTTCCACATACTTTCAGTAACAGGAAGGAAGGCATCAAGTGCGTTAAGGTCTGCAATTTTAACCGGTGCACCCATGGGGTTTCCGCTTCCTGAATATTCGTAGTCGTAGTATTGAGCTCCAACTGAAAGAATAAGTTTATTGTCAACCATTGGGTGGTTGTAAAAAAGTTCGTAAACACTTCCGCGGGTAGCAAGTTTGGAACCAGCAGGATTATCCTCGCCTCCAGTAAATCCTATCCAGTACTCGGAACCCCAGTTGTATTCAAGTCCGAGGGTTGCTTGCCATGGAAGCTCGGTTTTAAGACCGGCCCAGACGGAATAACCGGTATGGTTATTCTGCTCGCCATTGGAATTCAGCAGAGAATCGGTGCCAAGAAGCTGCATGGTTGGGTTGCCAGATATTCCGGATGGTCTTGCATGACTGAGGGCGAGATCAACAAAGAAGCCGATGTCTTTAAAGCTCGACTGACCAAGCAGAGTCACTATATCAATAGACCCGATATTTGCAGTTGGTTCGGTACGACTGATATACGCACCATTGTTGGCGTTCATCTGGTATTGATCGTATCGTCCGTCACCGTTGTTGTCCTGCCCGTTCAGGGTGAATGGTGCAACAACAAGCCCCGTAAACCCATCGGTAACATTCATTGCATGAGCAAACATGTTGGTGACTTTGGTGGTCTCATCTTCGTACAGATTTGCAATCCAGCCTAGAAATTGCATATCCTCGACATCCGAGGCGTAGGACATGGAGTAGGAATTACCTGAGCCAACGCCGGACTCAAATCCGACTCCCCAGCAGATTTTAAAGTTTGTACCTGGAATTCCGGTCACATCGGCAAGCCCAAAGCCAAGGGAGGCACCATCAAATTGCCAGTTGATACCATGAGACATGGGGGATCCACCAACCATGGTGGACTTTGAAAATTCCATGGGCGCGCCACCAAGAGCCGGACGTCGTCCCAGGGAGAAGTGATAGCCGACATCGCCCATATCCCCAAAATAGGTGAAAAATGCTCGTTCAACACGCAGGGCGGAGTCACTGCCATTACTGGAAACGTTTCCATCCATGGTGACAGCATTGGGACCGCCGTTATACCATTTGACTCCAGTGGAATCGCCAAAGACTTTTGCCGCTGAAAAACGGCCGACAAAGGAGAGGGAGCGGGTTGGCTTTGCTTTGAGATCAAGACGAATGCGGCTTGTGAAGAGAGCGTTGTTGTCGATGGATTGCTTTTCGATACCCTGTTGTTTCATCATTTGCTGAAGCTGGGCCATCTCTGCAGCAGAAAATTGACTTCCTGCAACTGCCATTTGGCCGATCATTATCTGAGTGGATGCCGGCATGGAAGCGACATCCATATGTATAGAGTTAAACTGGGTTTCAAGCTCCACTCCCAGAGTAACCCTGTCAAGTGCAGTATGCTTTTCGGCGTCTCCAAGTCTCTCATCAAGCTCGTCGACAACTTCAATAACTTCAGAAACCTGTGCATCTTGCTGCTCTTTCATTTCAAGTGACATCTGCAACATTTCTTCGGCACCAGCGAGACGCTCATTGAGATCAAGAACAATATTTTTCAACATGTTAATCTCGTTAATCATTTCTTCCTGTGACACCGCAGCCTGTCCGGCACATGCTGAACCTGCGAATATGTGCGCAGTAAGAACCGCCCCAGCAAGGCCGATCATTGTGTAATGCTTTATCATGTTTTCTCCCCAAAGAAACAATCTATATAAATGTATCTAATCGTAAAGATACAATCTCCATTCTCCTAACCTATTTCTAGTAGAGCTTTGGGTCATTTGTCAAGGAGAAAGGCGCCGTCTCTATGGAAGAGAGCAAGTAATGTTATTTAGTGAATTCTTAAATAGTTACGAAAAAACAGGCACTTTTTTATTTCTTAGTTTCTTTTAAAAGAAGAGGTGCTATACTTTCTCAAAATTTGGCAAGTGGCAACAGTAGCTCGTTAGGAAAAATTGAAGGAAGAAAGGAGATAAGAATGGGGATACGGTCAAAATTTATCATCATCATCACGGTATTAAGTCTGCTGGCAACAATTGCTATAGGGTATACAAGCTATATGCTTAGCCGGCAGAGTGCGATCGCCGAGGCGAAAAGCAAAGGCGAAATTATCTACAATTATATAGAAGCCAGTTCCACATTTTTTGGGAAGGAACAGTATCCGCTGATCAAAGATCTTGTCGATGATTCTGATATTTTTATTCCGGAACTCATGTCCAGGTTTGTTGTCAATCGTATGGAGTATGAAATTTTCCAGGAAACGCTTGATGGTTATATTTTTAAACAGGCAACACTTGATCCTCTCTGGCCAGACAATAAGGCCAACGCTCAGGAAAAAGAAGTTATTCAATATTTTGCTTCCAATCCCCAGGCTGAAGAGCAGCAGGGAGTCATGGATAAAGAGGGTGAAAAATATTTTTACACAGCAAAGCCCATTAAAGTCAATAAAACCTTCTGTCTGACCTGTC
This sequence comes from uncultured Desulfocapsa sp., assembly GCA_964505715.1. Classification (GTDB taxonomy): domain Bacteria; phylum Desulfobacterota; class Desulfobulbia; order Desulfobulbales; family Desulfocapsaceae; genus Desulfocapsa. The sequence continues at coordinate 28,492 of CAZDJE010000043.1, forward strand.
ATGGTGATCCTGCCGATGCTCCTGCTGATCAACGTGATATTTACGGCATTGAAAATGGCTACAATTGGAAGATGGACTCCACTGTCGGAACATCGATTATTTATATCTCCCTATCCAAGACTCTTGCAGATGCTAAACAATCTGCTATGAAAATCTTTTTTGTCGGTATCGGTTGTTTGCTTGTGACCATTATCTGCATCTGGGTCTTTCTCGATAGATCCGTTGTTGCACCGATTATTCATCTGTCAGAATCGGCAAAAGATATTAGTATCGGCAAGAACCTCTGTGATTCCATCCACACCGATTCAAACGATGAAATTGGTGGTCTGGCAAATTCCATTGATCGAATGCGAATCAGCGTCAATAAGTTGCTCAAACGTACCTGTCCGGATCGCAAGACAAAGAAATAAAAGAATCTTTTTTTAGCAGAAGGGGCCGTTACACCGCTTGGTGTAACGGCCTTTTTTTTTAATTTAAATATTAGTTAAGTGCTAATTGAATGCACAGCCTTGCCTCTCAATCCACACAATTTACTCTTGCCACGTATCTTAGAAGCCTCGATTATATTGTTAAATTTTTTTTTATTATGATTTAATGATGTATTGCTGTTCTTTATAGTGTGATTGCACAATAGAGCTTTGGACTTCACCAAACAGGAGAGAAAAGATATGAAATCGATTTGTTTGCACCAAAAAATCTCTGTAAAATTGACCACTGCCGTTGCGGCAACTTTGTTGTTAACAGCTTTCCAGGGGAATGCTGCTACGGTAGAACCAGAAGCTACAACGGAAGTAAGTGGTGAACGATCCGGGGTGAGTTTTAGCGGTCGTCTGGGAGTTGGGTATCTGACAGGAGAGGCCCATGAATATGTATATTGGCCCGTCGAAGGGGGGCATACAGCAAGTGAGCTTACCTGGGATATTGATTCTGTTTATATGTTTGGTCTTGGTGGCTCTGTTCAGGCACTCTCTTGGTTAAACGTGCACGGTGATCTCTGGCTCAATATTGGAGATGGTAGTGGGTATATGGAAGATTATGACTGGCAGGTTCTTGGAATGCCCTGGACCGATCGCTCCGAACATACGAATACCGATGTAACAAGAGCGATAATGTTTGATATAAATGCAGAGATGACCATGTACTCCACTCCTTCGGTTTCGTTTACGGGATTTGTTGGTTTTCGGCGCGACAGCTTTGAATGGGAAGCTCGGGGAGGTTCCTACCTCTACTCAGTAAACGAATTCCGTGATACAGCAGGCACAATTGCTCCCGATAGTCTAGGCATTACGTATGAACAGATTTTCAACGCACCCTATTTAGGGATTGGGCTTAGCGGAGACTTTGATCGTATTCATCTTGCTGCCAAAATAACCGGTAGTGTTTTTGTAGGCGGTGAGGCCACGGATAATCATCATCTGCGTGATCTTGTCGTTGTGGATGGTTTCAGTGGTGAAAATATGTGGGCTGTCGATCTCTCTTTTGGCTATGATGTGAGCGACTCCCTTGGCATCACGGCAAGTTATTTTTATGAGAAGTATGATACTATGACAGGAGACAGTCAGTGGAATTTTAATAGTGAAGGGTATAGTGAGAATTTGTCAGACGCAGCGGGGGCCAGCCTGGAAACATCCATGTTTTCCATGATACTCAACTATTCTTTTTAAGCCTATTCTACCGGGACGTTCAAATACGCGAATGTCTCGGTCGTATGTCTGGCTTTGTGTACTTTTTTTAACCTTCCCCTGTTTCGTTTCTCTCTTTTTGTGTTCTCCTGTACTGATCTCCTGTTATGGCCCGGGGAGTTACTCTTTGAACTGTTCTAGCCACAGGTTCAGTGCCTTCATTGCTCTTCTGTTTCGTTCTTCACCTCGCAGTTTCTTTGGGACCTTCTTTTCCCAGGCGGGAAAGAGGCCAAAGTTCACGTTCGAGGGTTGGAAAGAGTCGGGATCGGTTAGGGTAAGGTGGCCAATCAGTGCACCAAGCGCAGTTTCAGGAGGTGGGGCCGTTGTTGCTTTTCCCAGGATGGATCTAGCCGCATTGAGCCCTGCAAGCAATCCCATGGCCGTTGATTCAACGTATCCTTCTACCCCCGAGAGTTGTCCTGCCAGATAGATACCGGGCGTGTTTTTTAATTGCAGACTCGGTTCTAGCAGTTCGGGCGCACAGACAAAGGTGTTGCGATGGATGGATCCAAGCCTGACAAAGTCTACGTTTTCCATTCCTGGTATCATCCTGAAAATTCGTTTCTGTTCTGGATAGGTGAGCTTTGTTTGGAAACCAACAAGATTGTATGTACTGCCTTCTCTGTTTTCCATGCGCAGCTGTACAGCTGCATACGGGTCTTGACCAGTGCGCGGGTTACGCAGTCCCACTGGTTTCATTGGCCCAAAACGGAGTGTGTCCTCTCCTCTGGATTGCATCACTTCTATTGGCAGGCAGCCTTCAAAATATTTCTCATCTTCAAACTCTTTGAGAGGTACGGTTTCCCCCTTTCCCAGCGCATCGATAAATGCGAGATACTGTTCCTTGTCAAAGGGGCAGTTCAGGTAGTCGCCTGGACCATCCTGCCATCGTGACTTGGAATAGATGATATCCATATTGAGGGATTCTTCAGAAACGATGGGGGCGATGGCATCGTAAAAGGCAAGACGCTCTTTTCCGGTGAGTTGTGCAAGAGATTCCGCCATCTCTTCAGAAGTTAAAGGGCCTGTAGCCAGTATGACTGGTGTTTCGGAATCGGGCTGAAGTGTAGTCTGTTCTTCGTAGTGAACAGTGATTAAGGGATGCTCTGTGATTTTTAAGGTTACTTGTGCTGCAAAATCTTCTCGGTTTACAGCAAGTGCCTGTCCGGCAGGGACTGCTGTCTCATCTGCAATCTGGATGAGCAGCGAGTTCAATTTGCGCATCTCCTCTTTTAGCAGCCCAACGGCAGAGGTTGGGGCATTGGATCTGAGAGAATTGCTGCAGACCAGTTCAGCAAGTGAGGCGGAACTGTGTGCAGGGC
>CAZDJE010000044.1:0-31376 GCA_964505715.1 uncultured Desulfocapsa sp.
CGCTAGAGCCATCATCGTCACTGCCACTGCAAGCAGTTAAAGCTATAAGAGATGCCAAACTAATTACTGTCAACAACCTTGTTTTTTGAATTTTCATTATTCTACTCCTCATTGTAAGGTGAATTGTTTTGAAACTATTTTAGTAGTATCATTATTGGTTTTATCGGTGATATAACTCTCAACTTTCCACTGGCCATAGCTTTTATCGCTATATAATTTGTCAGTATATGCACTTGATAGTGGACCTTTTTTCAGTAGCCTGATCCAGAAATAAATCATCCTGCTATCGCCTTGCTTAGTTGTGAACTCTTGAGAGTCGGATCTAAACAATTCACCGAGGGGATTGTACCATGATACAGAAATATTTAGATCTGTTTGCGGCAATTCGTTGCAAGCAATCTTGATGTAGACTTTTTCACGAACCGAGAAAGTTTCTTTCGGATCTGTAAGTGCGAGATTATCATAGAGTTGACTAGTACATTGGAAAGAGTAACTCAGTCTGGGTAGTGCCATCATTAACAGTATGACGTTAACAATGATAAGATATCTTTTTGTTGTTGGGTTTTGTTTAATCATCGTGGTATGGCAACCATATATTGATTGTTTTATCCATCAGGAATGACAAGTTCAAACGTTTGCTAAGTTTTATGTACCCCTTTGCAACTGATACTGTTTACGAAAGGGGTATATTTTTTTTTACTCAGAAGGACACAAATAATCCAGCGGAGAACAGATCCACATCAGACTCTCCGGTTGTACTGTCATCACCTACGTTGTACCAATCCCAACCAGCTCTGATTCCAAAATTATCTGTGAAGGAATAGCGAAGTCCTAAGCCAAACGCAAGGCCAACACCATCGTCATTAATGGATACCGAATAACCACCTCCTGAGGCTGAGGAATCGACACTCCAGTAGATCAACCCAAGCTTACTTAATATTGCAAAGCTTTCAGTAATCGGCCAAGAGGCTGTTGCAACAGCACCAACACCACTAGCTGATGCTTCCGCACTTATCGATGGAGTGAGGAATGTTAAAGTACTACCATGGAATTCTCCAAGGTCTGAATAGAATGCTTCAACTCCCCAAACAGGAGTAAACTGATATCCTCCATAGACCTTAAAGCCAGTATCAGTGTCCTCACAGAATGTCAGGCCATCACAGACATCACGACCATAAGAGGTACCAGCACTTGCACCAATATAGAATGACTCAGTCCCTTTTACAGGTGTACTTTCCGATGCTACTGAAAAGCTAGATACAGATAATAATGTTACCGTTATAGTTATAAGTGCTTTAGTTTTCATTTGTTCTCCTTTGTATTACTGTGTAAAACATGATCAACTGGGGTGACTTTACCGTCTAGCATTTCGATAAATTCTCGAGCAAGCATTTGTGAAACTATACTCGCAGCATATTTTAGTTTTCCCGGATCTTGTATGTAATCATCGAGTTCATATTCGACCAGATCACTATTGAATGCCGAAAAATACTCGTGCTGCGTCCAAAGTAAGGAATTATCGTGAGAATCATAGATACTCGCAAAGTATAACCCCGTGTACCTAAGCTTATCCCCATTTATTTCATGAAACTGGACGTCCCTTACATCAATTTCTAAATAAGCGTCTGCCTTCTCAGAGGATGTTACGCTAAATAGGCCGCTACGTTCAAAATGATATTTAAAAGACTCCGCAACAGTATTCTTTAATAGATCTTGTGTGTTAAGGATTTCATAGATAACAGCTTCTGGAGTGTGATCATCCATCGATCCATAAACAAGCGCACCAATTGGCCCCGCCAATAGACCTGCCCACGCTTTTGCATCAGTATTCAAAAAAATAATATCTTTTGTGGACTTAAATTTTACGTGCTCAGATGTTACAGAAATGCTTTCAATTCTGCCCTTGTCATTACTATTAAAATTCTTTGTAGTAGCGCATCCGGTAAGTAGAAATACCAAGATAATGATACCTATTGTGTTCTTCATTTTTGAACTTCTATAGAAATTTGGTAGCTGTATTTTATCAATCATATCGAACTGGCTGTGGTGGGTAATCTGAAGTATCACAATCAATCTTATTTGCAATTGCCAGTAACCTAACATTCCGGTCCAGTAGCGCATTGCCTTCGATTCCATCCGCATTCTTAAAGTCTGCCAGTCCCGGCCAAATTAAGGCGCCCACGATAACATCCTGAACGTCATCACCATTATTCTTATCAATCTTAGAAGTTGCGACTTCTGTATTGGATTCATATGCAACGGTTATCTCATGACACACTAAATTGAGATCATTCGCTTGCTTCATCATTACTGGGTTAGGATCTCTTGTGTTAGCGCATCCCGTAAACAAAAAGGCCAATACAACAAGAGCAATCAAGTTCTTCACATTACCACCTCATATTGAGTTTTAGGCAAAATAATCTTCAAGTTTTTTGATCCACATCGACTTTATACTCTCGTGATCAACCCATTCAGCGTCAGGGCTCTCAGCATAATCAAGAGCTTTCTTCGTCTCCAGCACATGCCATTCGTGGGCACTGAGATAATCACCGATAGCGTGATCAACAATATACGATTGAGTACGGTTTGTTGCCTCAGCTAATCGTACCAACCTGGTTTTGATTTCATGAGACATCCGCACCGTCATGGTTGCATCTTTCATATTACCACCTCCAAAAATAGTGTATCACATGGTAAGACAAATGGCAAAGGTGAAACCTGTGGCCAAATGCTAATTGGAATTACCCCATATCACTATGAAGGCGAAAGACCAACGTCCATTTAATATCATCTTGATATTCTTTCTTTATTATGTTCTATGATTTATGAGTCAACAACACCAACAACCAGAACAACGACAAAGGTACATAAATGATAGTAGCAATAGTGAACCAGAAAGGCGGCACAGGAAAAACAACCATAGCCGTCAATCTCGCCTTTGGCACCGCGAATGCAAAATATTCTACCGCCCTGGTCGACGCAGACAGTCAGGAAACTTGTCTCCATTTTTATGGTGGCCAGGACATAAAAAATCTTACCGTCTGCTCTGCCGGTGATGATGTCCGGGAAACAGTGAAAAAGTTAAACAAGGATCACCAGTTTGTTTTTATAGATACTGCTCCTCACGACAACGATTCCATGTACCTGGCCATGGTGACTGCTGATCTGATAATCATCCCCACCAGGCCGAGGCCTTTTGATCTTCATTCGTCTGAAAAAGTGGTGGAAATGCTCAGGAGTATAGAAAACGATTATGGATACACACCCTGCTATTTTCTACTCAATCAGGTGAAGCATGGAACCATCCTAGGCAGGGAAACCCTGGACTATATCAAACAGAACTTTGAACTCCCCGTCCTGAAAACCCAGATCCACGACTATGAAGTGTATGGTCAGGCTCCATTATCCGGCAAATCAGTATTCCTTTACGCACCTAAGCACAAAGCAGCTAAGGAATTAAAAAGCCTCTTGCGTGAGATGAATAAAATATACAAATCACAGTAACGATATATGGCATATAAACGTCAACTATGCTTTATTTTATATAAATAATAACAATATATATGATATATATGATATATAAATCATTCAACTAATTATAGACAGGAGGTTATCCATGGGCCTGCTCGACAGCAAAGCTATGAAGCAAAAGAAACAGACCAGCAAGAGCAGCGGGGAAATATGGGCTGCCAGGAAGAAACCCACTCTGACCGTAAAGGGCAAGGCCGGACGACCTGCCAAGTATCCAAGAGACGAAAACACCAAGCGTATGAATGTATTTATTCCCGGTATATACACAAACAGCTAAATCTTGCCTTTATGCCGGTAAAACTGGCCCGCACCTCACCATTCTTTCCAATGGGCCACAGAAGTATGCAAACACGGCCCATCTTTTTTCATTTTTCGAGTTGAAAAGATCAGTGAGCATGAACAGGCTGGGCTACTAAGCGGACACCAAGAGCTGCACACACTCGACTTATGGTATCAAATCGAGGTTTAGCATTCGGTTTGAGCGCTTTATAGAGCGCTTCTCTAGTAATACCAGTTTTCCTGGCAACTTCACTCATGCCACGTGCTTTAGCAGCCACACCCAAAGCATGAGCAAGCTCGGCAGCATCACCATCCTCAATTGCCATGGTCACGAAGGCGGCAATATCCTCTTCAGTTTTCAGTTGTTGTGCCATGTCAAATTCGGGTAGATCGGCAACATTTATTTTACTGGTCATGATTTACCCCTCCAATGAGGTTTTGCGTTGTTTGGCTTAATCGAAGACGGGTTATGCGGTCTTTCAGGCCATCAAGCCATGCATCAAATTCAGGTAGCGTTTTAACGGTATACATATGGAAATTGTAATCGTTCGATTACATAGTGTCAAGACAGTAGATATAAGAACAGCCTTCAAAACAAATATCATCTTGATATTCTACCAACATTGTGTTCTATGATTTATATGTCAAGAATATAAATAACCAGAACAACGACAAAGGTACATAAATGATAGTAGCAATAGTGAACCAGAAAGGCGGCACAGGAAAAACAACCATAGCCGTCAATCTCGCCTTTGGCACCGCGAATGCAAAATATTCTACCGCCCTGGTCGACGCAGACAGTCAGGAAACTTGTCTCCATTTTTATGGTGGCCAGGACATAAAAAATCTTACCGTCTGCTCTGCCGGTGATGATGTCCGGGAAACAGTGAAAAAGTTAAACAAGGATCACCAGTTTGTTTTTATAGATACTGCTCCTCACGACAACGATTCCATGTACCTGGCCATGGTGACTGCTGATCTGATAATCATCCCCACCAGGCCGAGGCCTTTTGATCTTCATTCGTCGGAAAAAGTGGTGGAAATGCTGCGGAGTATAGAAACCGATTATGGATACACGCCCTGTTATTTTCTACTCAATCAAGTGAAACATGGCACCATCCTGGGCAGGGAAACTCTGGACTATATCAAGCAGAACTTTGAACTTCCTGTCCTGAAAACCCAAATCCATGACTATGAAGTGTATGGTCAGGCCCCGTTGTCCGGCAAATCAGTATTCCTTTACGCACCTAAACACAAAGCAGCTAAGGAATTAAAAAGCCTCTTGCGCGAGATGAATAAAATATACAAATCTCAAGAATAGTAAATAGCGCACAAACGGCAACAAGTGTTTATTCCATGTAAACCATATTAACGAGTAGTAACATACAAACATTATTTATGTTTTATTTTGTACAAACGATAATTGTGTTATATAGTACATAAATAATTTATCTAATTACAGACAGGAGGTTTTCCATGGGTATGCTCGACAGTGAAACGATGAAACAGAAGAAGGAAATAAACAAAAGCAGTGATGAAATATTAGCTGCCAGAAATAACACCACGCAGGCCGTAAAAGGTAAGGGCGGACGACCTTCCAAATACCCAAGGGACGAGAACACCAGGCGTATGAACTTATTTATCCCCGGCGATTTACACAAAAAACTCAGGCAAGCGAGTGTTGATTTTGATGCTTCGATGAATGAAATTATTATTGATGCGCTATTGGACCAGCTCAAACAATAGGAATAGGGATGGAAAAAAAAGAATATGACGAAATGCTGCCAAGCATTCCCGAAGAACAAAAAGGCCATTTTCAAAAATGGTATGTAGCCGAACAGGATACAATTGACTGAAAAGTATATAAGTCAAAAGGCTACCGCAATGTTATCAAAGTCAAAAAAATTATTGAGGATCATGCCTTAAAGATAACCGGCAAACCCAAACAGCTAAACCTTGCCTTTATGCCGGTAAAGCTGGCTCGCACTTCGCCATTCTTCCCCATGAGCCGCAGGGATATGCAAATACGCCCCATCTTTAACGAGGTGGTTATGGAAAATTCATGGGGTAAAATAACAGTATCCGGACAGAAATTATCCATCCACGACGAATCCGTTTTACTGGCAGTCCTCTCTTTGGCCAGACAAGCCCGACACCACCTGATAAAAACCACCTACGCAGAAATGTGTCGCACCATGAATATCAACAAAGGCACCAGCCAGTACAAATCCATCAGCAAAAGCCTGAAACGACTAGCAGGTACCGTGGTCAACACAGAACTTTACGAGCAGGAAGAAAAAAAGAAAACCGTGGTGGAGGATATCATCGGTACCATGATATCCCATGTCCGGCAGCAGCCAAAATCCACAAAAATTGAAATAGATGTCAGTCCTTATTTTCTCTCCCTTTACGGAGCAAACCTCACCACCTCAATAGATCTGGATGAACGGGCTAAACTAAAAGGGGATATAACCAAGCCTATCTACCGCTTCCTGCAGACTCATGAACCAGGAGCTGTACCTTTCGGTCTGCTCACATTCTGTAAAGGAATCAATCTGGATACAGAGCAACCACTGGCCGAGATCCGCAAGAAACTCCGCAAGGCTCTGGCCGAACTTTGCAGAACTTTCAGTTGGAAATCCTGACGGACTTGCAATAGAGGAAAAACGTAAAGCTTTGGTCGCAAAGGAATCATTTCTCCAGCAAAGAGAAAATGAATTTTCAGAGCGTGAGTCTCGAATTATAGAACTTGAGCAATCAAACAGAGAACAAGAAAGACAACTTACAGCGACAACAGCACAATTTATTACTGACAAGCAAAATGCCTTAGAATCAATTGGCGAAGTAAAACAAATGAGGGATGTTTACGGTGATCTGAAAAGTCAGAACAAATCTCTTAGACAGGAAAGGTCGGAAGCAGAAAACAGAGCAAATAATTGGCTGATATGGCTCTCTATTGTCGCCTTTATTCTCGTGATTTCTATTATTATAGCGGTTGTGCTCTATATAAAACATAGAGACAAGGCAAAACATATTGATGGAGCACTAAGTGTCATTGAAAATGGTACAATTCCATGCGAAGACAGGAAGCTCATTGCTGCCTCGCTCGGCAAAACTCTGGCAGAGCACAACGACACAACTATAAGTAATGACCAAAGGTATTATCTGGTAGTCGGGGGAGGCCGAATTATGGGGGACCACTATTGATTATTACTTTTCATCAGCGGTTAAAGTATCGATAATCCTGTGCTAAGACGCCCCCGAATAATTATTCCCAATATTTCACTTCAAATCATTCAACGTGGAAATAATCATCCATCCTGTTGTCCTGTTTTTGTAGAAGAAAATTATCTGTTTTATCTCGATTGGTTGAAGGAATATGCCAAAGTACAGGCTGCTCAGTCCATGCGTATGTTTTGATGACAAATCACGTCCATATCCTTTTAACTCCCAAACAATCTGATAGCGCAGGAAACCTTATGAAACGACTGGGACAGCGTTATGGGAAAAACCTCGTTATGAACTTGAGTCAGGTGAAATAGATACAATTTGAAAATCAGCAAATGATAACGTTGCCCTTGGTAACAAGCGATTCGAGGAAAAAATCAGTAAAATACTTGGGCGTCGTGTACATCGAGGTAAAGCAGGGAGCCCCAGGAAGAAAAATCTCCAATAAAACCTTGTAAACGTATTCTGCTCCTCACTAGGGGAAAAAAGCATACCCATCAGAGGAAAATGTGCTACGGCTGCACTTCAATGGACACGCTTGAAGAGGGAAGGAAGCTATGGGAAGATAAACGCATAGCTTAAATATGATCTGATAGTACAATCTGAAAAAATCGTAACTGTCAGATGAGCTCTGAAGAACGACATATTATGAGTATTCAACAAATAGTATTGGTTGGAGGAATTAGTATGATTATGTTCTTCAGAAAGCTCAAGCTGGACTTAGTCAAAAAACGAGGCTAACAGAACCTCTTCGAATGTAATTGGAGCAATTTCATCCACCTCCCCAAAAGACATCTTGTTGAAATCAAGTTGACTTTAATCATCCTGTTTTGTATTAAACGCTTCTATTACACAGAATGTGAACCAATGTGAGGCCGCTGAAAAAGTCTAAATCATAAGTTCATTCATATCAGCCCTTTTATTAGTTCTTGTTTGTTAACAGTCTGAAACAAAAAAATTACTTTAATAACTGAAGGAGATTTTGATGAAGAAAATTTGTAAATTATTTGTGCTTGTTGCTATGGTACTTTCGTTGGCATCAGTTGCTTATGCTGAAAAAACATTACGTATCAGTTTACAGTTACCGTTGAAACATCATCTCGGCCAGAATTTACTCGATTTTCAGAAGGAAGTGGAGAGTGAGAGCAATGGGGCATTGAAAATTGAAATCTACCCATCTGCTCAGTTGTATAAGGATAAAGAGGTTCCGCAGGCAGTTGCTTCTGGATCTATTGAAATGGGTGTTGCGTCTCTTACTCGTTTTGCTGGAACCATCCCTGCTGTGGATATTTTTTATGTTCCTTTTATGTTTGATAGTCCGGGAAAAGTTGTTAAAGCGACAAATCCTGGAAGCCCTATTCGAACAGCTCTTGATGAAGCCATATTGGGAACCGGAACTCGCGTTCTCTGGTGGCAGGCCTATGGAAGTTCCATCCTTTTAACTAAAAAGGAAGAGATCAAAAATCCTGCTGATATGAAAGGAAAAAAAGTAAGGGTTTTTGGGAAAACATTGGGTGATACAGTTATTGCTCTAGAGGGTGCTCCAACCATGATGTCTGGTTCTAAACAGTTTCTGGCATATCAACGAGGTACTGTTGATGCTGGTATGACTGGAATCACAGCAGTAAAATCAAGAAAACTGTATGAGGTTATGGATTACATGACCCTGACCTACAACGCTGATATTGAATTTATTGTAATCATCAATGAGAAAGTATGGCAGGGACTGAGTGATAGTGAACGTGCCATCATTAGCAAGGCCGGACTTCGTGTTGAGAAAGAGCTCCGTGAAAAAATGGGTACCATAGAACAAGATACATTAAAGTGGGCACAGGATAAGATTAAAGTGGTTGATTTAACCGATGCTGAGCGCAATGAATGGCGTGAGGCAACAAAACCTGTTGTTGACAAGTATATGGAACGATCTGGTGATCTTGGAAAACAACTTGTTATGGAAGCTGCTAAACTGTAAAAACTGTATACGAAAATGGATCCAATATTCCTTCTGGAGTAACGGATCCATTCCGTGGTGTATGATTTGATCCAGAGAATAGATAAAATAACAGAGGTGTTTGCCCATATTGCCGCTTGGATGTTTTTCTCCATAGGTGCCATGATTACCTATGAAGTTGTCATGAGGAAGGTTTTTAACATGCCGACGATCTGGGTTGATGAAATAACAAGATTTGTACAGGTTTGGGCTGTTTATCTAGCAAGTGCTCACATCCTGAAGAAGAGAGGACTGATCACGGTTGAACTGTTCACCTCTTCCATTAGTAAGGGGAAGTTTAAGGTGCTGGAGATTTTTTCCCTTCTTGTTATCGCAACCTTTTCTTTTGTTGCAGTCTACTATGGTATAGGAGTAGTTCTCGAATCCATTGACTTGGGAAGAAAGACATCAACCATGCTCGGAGTACCTAAATGGATGACTGAAAGTGCTGTTCCCATAGGTTTTGCTTTGCTTCTTATTCAGACAATTGTCGAGATTGTGAAATTACTGCGTGGAGATAGTATTACTGCAGTAGAGGGCCATCAAGTCTGAAGAATTTGGCAAATTTTTTTATTTTCTTTGTCGCTGCAAAAAAATAGATATAGTTTTATCAAACCCACCGTAGATTATAACTTTTCACGAAATCATTTAGTTTAAAATAGACACACTAATGACAACGATTCTCATTCTTTTCTCCCTTATTCTTCTTCTGCTCCTTCGTGTTCCCGTTGCTTTTTCACTAGGCGGGCTCGGTCTTTTTCTCCTGACCATAAAGGGCTTTACCCTTACCATGGTTCCTCTGGCGCTTTTTAGTGCTATGGATAGTTTTTTGCTTCTGGCAGTTCCTCTTTTTCTCTTGATGTCAAATATTCTCCTTAAAGGAGGAATCGGACGGGATTTATTTAGAGCTGTTCAGAGTTGGGTTGGACATTGGCCAGGTGGTTTGGGAGTGGCAACAATTATTAGTTGTGCAATATTTGCCGCAATTTCAGGATCTTCAGTTGCAACTGCTGCAACTATAGGAACGGTGGCAATTAACGAGATGACTGATCGTGGCTATCACAGGCCTTTTGTCCTCGGTCTTGTGGCTGCCGGTGGTACACTCGGCATATTGATTCCACCTTCTATCCCCATGATTGTCTATGGTGTGATAACAGAAGAGTCAATCATAAATCTTTTTCTGGCCGGTATCGGGCCTGGTCTCTTTCTTTCCTTTCTTTTTATTGGGTTTTGTTTTGTCTATGCAAAGTTTGGGAAAGGATATGAGGCAACAGCCAAAGCAACATGGAAGGAACGCAAGGATGCATCACTGCTTGCCACTCCTACTGTTGCGCTTGCAGCAGTTGTTATCGGCGGAATTTATGCCGGATGGTTTACACCCACTGAATCTGCAGGGATAGGATTTGCCATTTCTCTGATTATTGTTTATGGCATGCGTCGCATGACCTGGCTGAAACTGAAAGAAGCCGTCAATGACTCCATGAAGACTACGGTTACCATTTTCCTGATCATTGCCGGTGCTAAATTATTTGGTAAGGCGATCACACTTTATCGCATTCCCTATGAAATTTCAGAGGCGATAACAAATAATATTTCTCAGCCAGGCTTTTTTATTGTTATTGTCTGTGTGGTTCTGTTGATCATGGGGTTCTTCCTCGAATCACTTTCCATGCTACTGATTATGATGCCGGTGCTTTATCCGTCACTGGCAGTTTTAGGGATTGATCCCATTTGGTTTGGTGTGCTCTTTGTTGTCATGATTGAATGTGCACTAATAACGCCACCTGTTGGTTTGAATCTTTTTGTTATTCAGGCCGTGGCCCAGGTCCCGATATCGGAAGTGATACGGGGAGTCTGGCCTTTCATTGTCATAATGCTGGGTACCGTTTTGCTTCTCTGGTTTTGGCCTGATATGGCAATTTATATTCCCTATAAAATGTAGCGTAATTCACTGAATCGGAGTTTTCTGTATGGTCTTTTATACCGTTGAAAAAATATGTATATGTGAGGAAAAAATATGATAAGTCCTGCTGATAAGTTACGAGATCTATTAAATAAACCCGGCTTGCTGACAATGCCAGGATGCCATGACGCCATATCTGCTAAACTGATCGAACAAGCTGGCTTTGGTGTAGGATTTATGAGTGGATTTGCTGTATCCGCCTCACAGTTGGGCGTGGCAGATACAGGTCTGATCTCTTACGGGGAAATGGTGGCCCAAGGAAGAACAATCTGTAGTAGTGTCTCTATTCCGATGTTTGGAGATGGTGACACCGGTTTTGGTAATGCTGTGAATGTGAAACGTACTGTCCAGGGGTATGCTGATGCCGGATTTGGTTGTATTATGATCGAAGATCAGGTTATGCCTAAACGTTGTGGTCATACAAAAGGAAAAGTTGTTGTTTCTCGGGAAGAAGCTTTCTCACGCATACAGGCAGCAATTGATGCACGTAATGAAGGCCTGGACATTCTGATTATGGCTAGAACGGATTCACGTGCAACCCATGATCTTGATGAAGCAATTTATAGAACTAATGAATTTGCCAGACTTGGTGCTGATATTACTTTCCTTGAGGCCCCGGAATCAGAACAGGAAATGCGTGAATATTGTAACTCTGTACCAGGACCTAAAATGGCAAATATGATTGAACATGGTAAAACCCCTGTTCTTCCGTCTAAACAACTCGAAGATATTGGCTACAAAATAGCGGTATATCCACTGAGTTTAATAAATGCCTCAATTCTAGCCATGCGACAATCACTTGAAATGATAAAGAATGGCAAGCAACCAACTAATGTGCTTGATTTTGAAGATCTGAAATCTGCAGTTGGGTTTTCCGAATATTATGATGAATTTGATCGTTATAATTAAACAGAACCTATTTTTAGGAAACCTAGGCTGATATCTTTTTATGCCATATTTATTACTAACTCTGAGTGCTCTGTTCTGGTCCGGAAATTTTGTTTTAAGCCGTGGGATGCATGCGGAAATTCCACCGGTCAGTCTTGCCTTCTGGCGCTGGGCCTTAGCACTGTTGATCATTGCCCCATTTGGGCTGCGACGTATTTATGAGCAGCGGGAATTATTAAAAAAGCATAGTCGCTTTATGTTTTTTCAAGGACTGCTGGGCGTAACCGGTTTCAACACGCTTATCTACCTTGCCATGCAGTCGACCACTGCGATTAATGCTGTTCTAGTGAATTCCTGTATCCCAGTCGTGATTGTTCTCATTTCCTGGTTAGTATACAAGGAACGATTAAGCATTAAGCAATTTGTTGGTGTGCTCATTTCTCTAAGCGGCGTATTGTTGATTATTGCAAAGGGCGATGTGGCGACATTACAGCACCTTAGCTTTAATCAAGGTGATTTGTTGGTGCTGGTAGCGGCCATCGTCTGGGCTTTTTATTCTGCAAACTTAAGGAATTACCCTGCAGGGCTGCATCCAATCGCCTATCTAACCGGCATCATGCTCATAGGATTGATTTTTCTTTTTCCCTGTTATTTATTTGAGTTACAGATCGGAAAACGTATGTTGTTAAATCTCAATACGTTTCTGACCGTTGGATACGTGGCCCTATTTGCCTCAGTTCTTGCCTTTATCTGCTGGACTCGCGCAATTAGAGAGGTGGGGGCCAACAGGGCCGGGCCTTTTATTCATTTAATGCCGGTGTTTAGTACTATCCTGGCCATCATCTTTTTAGATGAATCTCTGGTAGACTATCATGTAAAGGGAATGATACTGGTGTTCAGTGGTATATTCATAACGACTTTCACGTTTCGGAAAACGAGTAAAAAATAGAGTCGATAAAAAACGAAATGGGAACAGAAATAGAAATAGGGGACAGACCACTATTGATTGTTGCTTTCCAGCAGCAGTTAAAGTATTGATAGTCCTATGCCAAGACGCCCTCGAATAATTGTTCCCGATATTCCACTTCACATCATTCAACGTGGAAATAATCACCAATCCTGTTTTTTTGCAGAAGAAGATTATTTGTTTTATCTCGATTGGTTGAAGGAGTATGCCAAAAGTACTGGCTGCTCAGTCCATGCGTATGTTTTGATGACAAATCACGTTCATATCCTTTTAACTCCCAAACAATCTGATAGCGCAGGAAACCTTATGAAACGCCTGGGACAGCGTTATGTGCAATACATCAATCGCACCTATAAACGCACGGGCACTCTTTGGGAAGGGCGCTTTCGTTCTAGCATTGTTCAGCAGCAGGAGTATCTATTTTCCTGTCAGCGTTATATTGAGATGAACCCGGTACGTGCAAAGATAGTTCAACATCCCGGTGAATACCGTTGGTCAAGTTATCAGACAAATAGCCAGGGAAAGAGTTCTGATCTTATACGTCACCATTCCCTTTACCAGAATCTTGGTGGAACAAAAACAGCAAGAGAGGTTGCGTATCGAGAGTTGTTTCGTTATGAACTTGAGTCAGGTGAACTAGAGAAGATTCGAAAATCAGCAAATGGTAACTTTGCCCTTGGTAACAAACGATTCGAGGAAGAAATCAGTGAAATGCTTGGGCGTCGTGTTCATCGAGGTAAAGCAGGGAGACCAAGGAAGAAAAATCTCTAACAAAACCTTTTAAACGTGGTCTTTAATTGACCTGCCAATTGACACAGTGGTGAATAGGTACAAACTTGATGCTTTAGAGTGGATGTCTCTTTATGAATGCTCACCATAAGATAATAATTATATACGTTTTAATAAATATGCTTGTCTTCGGAGTTAGTTTTGCTGCTGAAATTGATAGCGTGACTCCAAGAAACATTGAACTTGATAATAGCCTCGTTCTTATAAACGAAATATTTAATCAGCGTCTTCAAGAGGGGATCGAAAACGCCAATGATCGACAGGAGGATATTGAAGATATTAAAGAAGGTGAATTTTGTGATGAAGAAATTCTTTACACAGAACTTAGAAAAGCAATCTTTCAATCTTTTACTGCATCATGGGGCCTTAAGGGCTACGGCCTAGACAAACAATTACGCAGTTTACTCGCCAAAAACAGTTACTCCTTGTCGTTAAATGACTCGATTTATCGTGATATCAGTTATATGGAAGGTTTTTCCTTGAACATGAAGAAGCTGAGTGATGTCGTTAATATTAATGGTCATCTTATTGGTTTAGATAAAATTGGACATTTCTTTGCTCAGGGCTGGCAATATTTTGAGTTAACCGATTATAAGGAAGACAATCTTGACCAAGCTCTCAAATGGGGAAAGGAGCAGGAAGCTGGAAAATTTGGGTATACAACTACTGGCATTTTTTCCTTTGCGGATCTTGTCGCTAACTTTAATGGCTGGCGGTTTTGGAACAAAGTTTTACTCAAAGAGAGTGATCCGGTAAAGGGATGGATTGCTACTTTTTTTAATAGGTCATACATAACCTGTGAAACTCAAATTATATCTTCCATCAAAAATAGGCGAATTGTGAAGGCCTGGGAGTCCAACACCCAATTTGATTTGGCGGATTTCGTAGATGGAGCGTGGGACGAAGGAAACAACTGTAATAGCTACGCAGACACGGATATTGAAGCAAAAGTAACAACACGGATACATACTGTTAATCCCAATTTCACCTGTCCTTGTATAGCTAAAGAGTGCTTGGTAGCCCAGAAAAGATACGGTGATTATGCAAAACAAGTTTTGCACCCCCAATGCCTTAGTGAAACGAATGACTGATGTTCCGGTGGAATTAGAGAAGAATTCAATAAAGGTATTGGACCATACGCAGAATCACATCCATGTTGGGTTTAGTGTACCTCATCGGGTAATTAGTTCTGCTGTTTTGAACGGTGGTATTGTCCAAGCCGATCATATTGTCAATTTACAAGTCCCCAAATGTTTGACAGCTCCAGAGTTACCGCAATTAACTCTCTCAAAGTACTGTGATGATGCCGACTGGAAAGGGATCACCGTTGGCTTGATGACTGCGGCTTCAATGGATTCTTTTAGAATGACAAAGGAGACTATCCAAGGCATTGATATTGTTGTTCTCGTTACATCTGGCTTGTCCAACGCAAGATGTGCAGGTGATCGTGCTGAACACAGGATAATGGCGGCGCAAGCAGAGAAAATAGGCACTATCAACATAATCGTTATTACCTCCGCAATATTGACTGAAGCTGCCATGGTAGAGTCATTGCTGATTGTTACAGAAGCGAAATCTGCGGCTCTGCAAGAAGCTGGGATAAGGAGCCCAGTTTCTAATAAAATTGCCACCGGTACGGGGACAGATTCTGTTGCTGTCGCCAGTGGCCATGGCCCCGCAACGGTACATTACTGTGGAAAACATGTCTTGTTTGGCGAAATATTGGGCCGTATGGTTATTAACACGGTTTCGTTATCAATAGAGTGGGATCTTAAAAACAGACTAACCTAAATAAGAAAACAAGATAGGATTTTAGCTAACGATCCGTTTTGTTAGAGAAAATGGTAGTGCGATTTTTCAAACAAAAAGCCATCAAACGTGGTCTGTCCCCCATTGAAGTTCCATTGAATTTTTGAACATAGAGAGGATATATATGTCTATACCAGCAATCCTGCTAGGAAGTGTATTCGTAGCAGTAAGTTTTTTTATGATTATTAAGGCGCGTAAAAAAACGACTGCGCTTAAAAAATATGAAATTGAGAATCGCTCAGCGGATGGAGTCGTTGAATTTGCCAATATAGACTTGTCGCGAGCTCATACCGCAGATAAAGGGCTCTATACAGTTATTGGTGTTGTCGGGTTTTTTGTGGGTGTTGTTGGGGTAGCACTTTGGGTGGCGGGGGTTAATGTGTGATATTTTGGTTTAGTTCACTTAAGAGTCACCCCGTTCTCTAAATACCGGAATCATTACATACTGACGATACAGTTTCGGGAAGAGGGGACAGAAAATCAGTGCAGTAAACCGACCAAGAGAACAAATAACAAGAGATCTTTTCTTATCTTCAGGGGAAGATACAGCAACAGTGAAACTGTTATCATATGCCACTGTTGCTGTCAGTAAGAGCTCGTTTGTCTATACCGTTGAAACTGATATATTACGGTATTTCAGGGTAATGTCTATAGGTTGCAAGTAGGTTTAACTTGCATGGCCATCGATAATGTCACAAAAATCAGCAATATGTTGCTCACTGGTTCGAAATGAGGTTACGAGTCTTACAAGAACCTCGTCATCTTTTAAAGAGGTCTCTGCAGGAAGAGCAGTTACGGGCCAGTTGTAGAATTCTGCACCTTTATTATGGAGAGTCTCGGCTAGTTTTTTTGGCATAATAACAAAAAGTTCATTTGCCTCGCATGGCCAGACCAGACTGATATTCTCATAAGAATTAAGTTTTCCGGCAAGTTCACCCGCCTTACTATTTGCATGTTCTGCAAGTTGCAGACAGTGGTTGTTTTGTAGCCAGCCCACAAATTGAGCACCAAAAAGACGCCCCTTGGAAAGAAGGTGGCCCGATCGTTTTCGTCTGTGAGTGAAGTTATGCGCCAGATCACGGTTGAAGAAAACAACTGCTTCGGCTGCAAGTGCGCCGCATTTTGTGGCGCCAAGGCTTAGAACGTCAACACCAGCTTTCCAGCTTATTTCAGCAGGATTGCATCCAAGGGCTGCCACACTGTTCATAAAACGTGCACCATCCATATGGACATAAAGATTGTTCTTATGTGCAAGGGAACAGAGCGCTGATACCTCTTCCACCGTATACACTTGGCCAGCTTCATTTGCCTGAGTAATACTCAGTGCTTTTGCAGTGGGAGTGTGCGGAACCTCCGGAGAAACATTTTTGAAAAACTGTTCTAGATGTCGAAGATAAAGCTTTCCTGCCTGTTGTGATATGGGAACAAGACGTCCTCCACCAGAAAAAAATTCAGGGGCCGTTGATTCATCAAGCAGAATATGAGCATGATGATGACAGAGAACGGTTTCCCATGGCTCTATCATACAGGAGAGGGCCAGGGAATTTGCGGCAGTGCCTGTGGCGACAAAAAAAACCTCTGCTTCACAATCAAAGAAACGATTAATTGCGGTGGCAGCCTCGCTGCACCAGTGATCGTCACCATAACCGTGGGTAAAGCCTTTGTTTGCGGAGATTAATGCTTCAAGTACCTGTTCCGATGCTCCAGCCTGATTGTCACTTCCGAATTGCATAATTTTTCCTGTGTGATGAAATTGTTTGTGGTCTTTCCAAGAGGTCGAGAATAAATCCTGATGCCTGTCCGGTCAACAATTAAGAAACAAAAACATAAAAAATGTGATGGAACAGAGAAATCATATTTTTCGCTTCCAATTGCTCATCAATTGTTGCTACTACTAAATTGTGGCAATAATTCCCCAATACAATCATTGAGAAACATAAAATGAGCGTCCCAAAAGTAGCCATATAAAAAAATTCCTCACACTCCTGATCTTTCAAAAACTGGACGTCACGCCTTTGCTTACGCAGCAAGTCTTGGTAAACTCTATGGCGCTAAACGCACAGTAATCATATGGTGGATGATCAACCAGAACGGCCTCTGAACATGATGTAAGCTGTATTCTTAACCGGTGTGGCCTCGGCTCAGACAGAATAATCGAAGTACTTCAGAGTTGTATCTCAGCCGGTTTTTTTCAGGAGACCATCTTGAGGTACATGCTATTCAGATATCCAGAGTTGATACGAATGAACTAGTGAGCAATGGATCGGGACCAGGATGGTTCAGAGGGGATATGGCAAACGGGGTGGTACTGGATGCGATCTCCTTTGTCGAGTCACGGCTGCCATCACAGGAAATCACATGGTTTCCAGACAATCAGGAGAAAAGATCATCCAAAATCTATGTATACCCATGGTCTGTTTATTATCATGGAACTTGTCCAGATGTAGTAAAGCTAATCTTTGTAAGACCAGAGGATAACAAAATATTTTGCAGCCAAGTTCTAACTTGCTTTGGTA
Source organism: uncultured Desulfocapsa sp. (assembly GCA_964505715.1). Classification (GTDB taxonomy): domain Bacteria; phylum Desulfobacterota; class Desulfobulbia; order Desulfobulbales; family Desulfocapsaceae; genus Desulfocapsa. The sequence continues at coordinate 17,961 of CAZDJE010000044.1, forward strand.
TCCAATAATCCATAACGCAGATCATATTTGAAAAACCAGATTGCCAGTTGTTGTTGAAAAAGAAAGGCTAGGGAAACCATCATTGCCGTCTGTGGAGGAAATGTTGTTACGGCAATCCCAATACAGATAGGGAGGTTTCGAAGTTCCACATTTAATAAAAGGCTCACCCCTTCCTTGCGTTGAAAGAAAAAACGACCAATCAAAGTACAGATCACGATTACGGCACAATACCAGAGCAGCAGGCTGGATAAAGCCTGGAAAAGAAGTTCCGGGTAGCTGAAAATCATACCTGCCTTCAAACTCACACTCGTAAAAACAAGATACATTAATCCCCAGACACTGGCTGCCGGAAGCAGTGGCTTAATGTCCTCTTTGAATTGTTTCTCACTCATGCGCCGTAAAAGAAAATTATAGGTCAACACCCCAAAACATATGGGGATCAAAACCACCAGGAGTATGGTCTTTGTAATATGTATAATATCGATTTCAAGAAAACTCCCGGCAAGAAAATGTAGGTAGAGTGGTGCAAGTAGTGAACCGAGTATAAGATTGCTTGCGCTAAGCTTTAAAGACGCTTCTATATTCCCCTTAAACAGCATGGTAAAGGCAACTGCCATATTGCCGCCGGGTACGACACTTATAATCAACAAGCCAATGTAAAGCTCGGGCGAGGAATGCAGGAATGTTGTGCCTATCAGGACGGCAATTGCCGGTAGAACAATGAAGTTGAGACCAAAATTAACAAGCGTCAGCCGTATGTTCGTGAGCTTTATTAGTTCTCCTGGCTGAAAACCAATCATTGCAGGATAAATTGTTAACATTGCCACGGGAAGAATTAAAATCTTAAGCATTGATGTATCAAAAAAACGACCGCAGATAAGAGCGAGCAGAATAACGCAGGGAATTATTAAGATCAGGTGTTTAGAAGGGAAGGTGAATAATGCGCGAAGGGTTTTTCTCATAATAGATGACCATGCGTTCTCTGGTGCTGCAAGTCGATTTGGGTGTAATACGGAACAGGAGAAAAGTTCTAATCCTTTTATACAAGCTTCCCCTGAAGTGAATGATGTCCTGCATGGAATATCAGTGCCTTTACAATATCTCCTGGTACATTTTTTGTTGCTGTATCTGCCATATGAACAAGGTGGTTGCTTCCGGTGCGTGCGACCAGTGCTTTGCCATTATTCTTTTCAACCATCATCGACAGCGTCTGGTTTATGTACTTTTGATTATGTTCAAGGCAGATTTCATCCTGTCGTGTCTGAAATCTAAGTAATCGTTCTGCCTTCAGGGATTCCTCAATTTTATTCTCAAAATCAGCAGATCGGGTGCCTGGACGATCTGAGTATTTAAACGAGTAAGAGCCATGAAACTGGACTTCCTCTAATAAAGACATGGTATCTTCAAAATCACTGTCGGTTTCACCGGGAAATCCAACGATCATATCGGTGGTAAGAGCGATATCCGGACAGTATGATCGCAGGGCGGCAACTTTTTCAAGATACAACTCACGGCTGTATTTACGATTCATTGAGGAGAGAATTCTATTAGAACCCGATTGTACAGGTAGGTGAAAGTGATGACAAAGAATATCCACTTCCGCAAAACAGCGCATCAGATCATCGGAGAGATCTTTTGGGTTGGAGGTAGTAAAGCGTAGTTGCTTGAGGCCGGGAATGTCAGCAACCTGTCGCAAAAGATCACTAAAGCTATAGGAGGTGTTACTGTCGGAAACCGAATTGGTTTTTCCGTAGGAATTTACATTCTGACCAAGCAGGGTAATCTCCCGCACGCCACCTTCAACCAGTACATGAGCTTCTTGTAATATGTGGTCGGATTTCCTTGATACTTCTCTTCCTCTTGTGTAGGGGACAACGCAGTAGGTGCAGTAGTTGTTGCACCCTTGCATAATGGTGAGGAATTTCTTGTAAATGGGAGGACTTTTGTGCGTTTTCTTTTCGCTAAGATCAGGGATAAAAGCGGGAATACTGTAATTATCTTCAAGAGATGTGGCAACGGATTGTTGCCCGCTTTCTTCGAGTAGTTCGGCTAACTGGTAAATGTTCTGGGTGCCAACAACCAGGTCAACATGGGGCATACGCTCTATAATCTGTTTTCCTTCCTGTTGGGCCACACAACCTGCTACACATATTTTTAGTTTTGGATTACGTTTTTTTTGTTTCCGCAACACACCAAGCAGGCTCATCACTTTTTGTTCAGCCTTGGCACGAATCGAACAGGTGTTCAGGATAATCAGGTCGGCACTATCGGATTCAGCTGTTTCTATATAGCCTTTTTCGGAGAGAATCTGGGCCATAATCTCAGAATCACGAAGGTTCATCTGGCAGCCAAATGTTTTGATAAAGAAAGATTTTGAGTCCATGGAATTCCCGGGCGTCTGGTTTTTCTGTGAAGATGGATTTAAGGGTTTTATAGAGGGTAACAATGATTCAATTAATTGATTTAACGTCAATGTCTTTTCTTCCGGATAACGAATACAGACATATCCCTTCTCCTCAGGCACCGTGGACAGCAGACAAAGCCCATCGTATGCCTCGAGGATAAATTTCAGATAGTGATATCTTGCTGGATTGATCCTTAGATAGAGAGACTGTAGATTCATTTGAAAAAACGATCCCCTAAACTAAACAGAGAGTGAAGAGTCAACTTCACCCATCTGATGTTCTCTTGCTGCAAGGAGTGGCACAACCACTTCTCTGATATACTCGTCGGTTTGTGCCGATGCTCGTCCTGTAAATTGTGTATAGTCGCCAACGAGTGCCATAAGATCATCGAGCGAGAAGGGGATGCGGTCGTCACTTGCAAGCCTTTCAAGGAGATCATTGTCCAGGCCTTCCTCCTTTACGAGCTTGCCGGCCGCAAGTGAGTGCTCCTTGACAACTTCGTGCATCTCCTGGCGGCTTTCTCCTTTTTCGACTGCTTCCATTAGAATTTTTTCAGTGGACATAAATGGAAGTTCCATGCGTAGGTGACGTTCAATCTGTTTTGGAAAAACAACCATTTGGCTTGTTATGTTCACGTATAACTTAAGGATTGCGTCGGTGAGTAAAAAGGCCTGGGGAATATCCATGCGACGAATAGCAGAATCATCGAGGGTTCGCTCAAACCACTGGTTGGAAAATGTGGCTGCAAAGTCAGCAGGGAGTCCCATAAGTTTTCTGGCAAGTCCCGTAAGGCGCTCGGACCGCATGGGGTTTCGTTTGTAGGCCATGGCAGAGGAACCGGTCTGTTTTTTGGCAAATGGTTCTTCCTGTACCTTCAGGTTGGAAAGGAGTCGCATATCGACTGCAAATTTATGTGCCGAGGCTCCGATTCCGGCTAGGGTTTCCGCAAGCTTCATGTCAAGTTTTCTTGGATATGTCTGTCCGGTTACGGCAAAAACTTCATCAAAGCCTAATTTTTTAGAAACAAGTTTGTCCAGCTCTCTTACTTTTTCGTTATCTCCATGGAAAAGCTCAATAAAGGTGGCCTGGGTCCCAACGGTCCCCTTAGCGCCCCTTGCTTTTATCTGATCGAAAAAAGAATCAATATATTCAAGATCCATCACAAGATCCTGGATATAAAGAGTATTTCTTTTCCCCACCGTGGTGGGCTGAGCGGGCTGATAGTGGGTAAAACCAAGCGTTGGAAGGTCTTTATGCTCAAGGCAAAACTTTGCAAGATTGGAAACAACTTTCAGGACACTTTTACGAATAAGATCAAGCGCCTGTTTTTGGATAAGAAGATCCGTATTGCAAACCACAAATTGTGAGGTGGCACCAAGATGGATAATTCCCTCAGCCTTGGGACATTTACTGCCAAATTCAAAGACATGGGCCATAACATCATGGCGGATCTCTTTTTCCTTTGCTGCGGCCATATCAAAATCGATATTATGAATATTGGCCCTCATCTCATCGAGCATTTCCTGGGAGATAATATCCGTAAGCCCAAGCTCAAACTGTGCCTCGGCAAGAGCGAGCCAGCACTTTCGCCAATTGGTGAACTTCGTTTTTTCTGAAAACAGTTCCTGCATTGCACGACTTGTGTATCTGCTGACAAGGGGTTCCTGGTATATCTCTCTATTCATGGTTGGCTCCATTTTCGACCGCTGTGAAATAAATTAGTGTGTATAAATATATAAGAAACACCTTCTACCATCTTTTATGAAAAAGTGAAAGTGAGCCCTGCTGGCGGAAGAAATCACCGTTTACCATATTCTACAAAATCAATGATCCAGCAGGCAAATAACCGATTGTCCGAAACGATTTTCAGGGAATCCAGGCCTCTTTGGATGCGATCTTTTGGGACGATGTTTCTACGGTCATTCATTAAGCTATAGGAATACTTTCTGTTCCACTTCGGATGCCCCTGGACCTTGAGGAAATTCTCACCCCATTGCACAATAAATAGGGACAGAATCAAGCCGCAAGTAAATAGCCATTGTCAATTGAAGCTACAACTGTCTGCTTTTGGGCGAAAAAGGATGCTTTCGTCATTAGTGTGCTCCTGTAACTATGTATTCGTCAAATGTCGGCGTTGTAATTGACACGTTCAGCATGTGGTGGTATCCTTACATTATAATAACAAAGGAGGACAAGTTCCATGGACACAACCGATATTGACATAATACGGCAGCTCAAGGATGGCCGTATGTCGTTTAAAAAAATAGGCGAACTTCTCGGGCTTGCCGAAGGGACTGTTCGCTCCAGAGTAAAAAAACTAAGGGAAAGCGATCAGGTTGAAATCACTACTCTTGTAGCCCCTGAGGCTCTTCCTGACCACTCCATTGTGATGATTGGAATCCGCTTGAAAGATATGGATCTTGTCAAAAAAGGACAGGAGTTTAGTGGGTTGCGCGGTGTCGTTTCTGTCGCCGTTGTAACTGGTCGATTTGATTTGATACTTACCGTAATGCTTTCAAAAGGTTTTGGGATTCTGGAATTTTACACAGAAGAAGTCTCAAAAATTGATAATGTGCAATCCGTTGAGACATTTGTTGTCTACAAGAGCTTTGATATGAAAGTTGCATTGCCATAATTGAAATGGTGCGGTTTTAAAAAGCGATAAAAAAAATAGAGAAGAGGGACAATATGAAGGAAATCAAGGAACTTAAACTGCCAACTGATCTTTCCTATAGTGATGATCATGAATGGGCACAGAAAAGTGGAGATACCATTCGGATCGGCGTGAGTGACTATGCTCAGGATCAGATGGGTGATATTGTATATATAGAAATGCCGGAGGTTGGTGATACATTCGAAAAGGGTGATGAATTTGGTACTCTGGAGTCTGTCAAGGCTGTCTCGGAGGTGTTTATTCCACTCGGTGGCGAAGTTGTAGCCATTAACGAGGAGCTTGAAGATGCTCCTGAGCGTGTTAATAGCGATCCATACAAAAACTGGATAGTGGAAATCAGGCCGACGGATCCTTCAGAATTTGATGAAATGTTAAGTCACGAGCAATATCTAAAACTACTTCAGGGCTAAATATGCGCTACCTGCCACATACAGATAAAGAGATCGCAGAGATGCTTGCAAAGACGGGACATCGTCAACTTGATGAGCTTTTTGCTCATATTCCTGATCCCTGTCGCTATCAGGGAGGGATTGACATACAGGGGCCATTGTCCGAATGGGCACTGGCGGATCATTTAAAAGGTCTTGGTGAAAAGAACCGAGTATCGAGTACTAGGGCCGTCCTGCTTGGTGCGGGGAGCTACTCGCACTATATTCCCGAGATAGTGCCAAATCTTATGGCACGATCGGAATTTCTGACTGCCTATACTCCTTACCAGCCGGAAATGTCCCAGGGGACTCTGCAGGGAATTTTTGAATACCAGACGCTGACTGCAAGATTGCTCGGAATGGAAGTGGCAAATGCATCTATGTACGATGGTGCATCTGCTTTGGCGGAGGCCTTGCTTATGGCAATTCGTGTTGGCCGAAAAAAGCATACAGTGGCGATTTCATCTGCAATCCATCCTCATTATCGGCAGGTTGTGAAGAGTTACCTCCAGTCGGAGACATTTACAATTGTAGAACTTGAGACAGACAATCAGGGGCGAACAGACTTATCAGCCTTAGCAGGTATTGATGATCTTGCAGCAGTTGCGCTGCAATCGCCTAATTTCTTTGGTGTGATAGAAGATTTAAAAGTTGCAGCCTCTAAAATACATGATGTTGATGCACTTTTTGTAAGTTGTTTTTCAGAGCCGTTCGCTTACGGAATGTTAAGAAATCCTGGTGATAGTGGGGCTGATATTGTTTGCGGCGAAGGGCAGAGTTTTGGTATGACCCAATCTTTTGGCGGGCCAGGACTTGGTATGTTTGCATGTCGCTCAAAATATCAACGCAACCTTCCCGGCAGACTGGTTGGAGAGACCGTTGACATTGAAGGCAAACGTGGTTTTGTGCTTACTTTATCAACAAGAGAGCAGCATATCCGTCGAGAAAAGGCGACATCAAATATCTGTTCCAATCAGGGACTTTGTGCATTTACTGCAGCAGCGTATATGGCAACACTTGGTGGTACAGGAATTCGTCGCGTGGCTAAGCTCAATTATGATAAGGCGGAATATCTTAAAAATGGCTTAATTAAAGCCGGAGCCAAGCCTCTATTTTCGGGACCGACATTTAACGAATTCACCTTGAGTTTCGATTCGGATTTTCAACAGTCAAGAAAGCGCCTCCTGGAAAAAGGTATCGTTGCAGGCATACAACTCAGTCGTTTCTATCCAAAATATGATAACGCGTACCTGTTCTGCGTAACCGAGACGGCATCAAAAGCTGTCCTGGATGAAGTTATTAAGGAGGTGCGATCATGACAATGGGCCCCGGACTAAGCGGATTAATCCTCGATGAGCCATTATTAACTGAAAAAGGTGAGAAGGGTAGAACGGCATTCAGTATGCCTGAGCAGGATGTCCCTGAAGCTCTTTTCACATCTGACATTAAATTGTTGAGTGATGGACCCGATTTTCCAGATCTAAGTGAAGTTGATATTGTTCGTCATTACACCAGACTCTCAACCTGGAATTTTGGTGTGGACACCGGCATGTACCCGCTTGGTTCTTGCACCATGAAGTATAACCCGAAGATTAATGAGAAGATGGCTGCAACTCCAGGGCTTGCTGCTGCTCACCCGATGCTTGACGATGAGTTGTCTCAGGGTTCATTGCAGATACTCTTTGAGCTTCAGAGATCACTTGCCGCTATTACAGGAATGGACGAGGTTTGTCTGCAGCCATCCGCTGGAGCCCAGGGAGAGATGGCGGGAATGTTGATTTTTGCTGCCTATTTCCGTAAAAAAGGGGAAAAAAGAACAAAAATCCTTATTCCTGATACAGCCCATGGAACCAACCCAGCAAGTGCTGCCCTCTGTGGCTTTAAACCGGTTTCCGTAAAGTCCAAGGCGGATGGAACACTTGATCTGGCGAGTGTTGAGGCGCTAATGGATGAGGAAACCGTTGGTATCATGATAACGAACCCCAATACTCTTGGGATTTTTGAAACTTCGATCCGTGAAGTTACCGCCTGTGTTCACAACAAAGGCGGCTTGGTGTATGGCGATGGGGCAAATTTAAATGCGGTGATGGGAATTGTCGATTTCAAACGCTGCGGAATTGACATTATGCATTTGAATCTCCATAAGACTTTTTCCACCCCTCATGGTGGCGGTGGGCCTGGATCTGGGCCTATCTGTGTTGTTGATCGTTTGCGTCCTTTTCTCCCAATTCCAAAAGTTATTCAGGTCGAAGAGCAGTATCAACTTGTGTTTGATCATGCTGATTCAATAGGTCGTCTCCATGCATTTTTTGGGAATTTTGGTGTTTTGATAAAAGCGTACAGCTATATCCTCACTATGGGCGGGGCTTATCTGAAAAAGGCGAGTCAGCTTGCAGTGCTGAACGCTAACTATGTTCGAGAGTCATTAGACGGTTCTTTGAAACTTGCCTACGACACTCCTTGCATGCATGAATGTGTTTTTTCCGATGCACTTCAGCAGAAACACAACATAAGTACACTTGATATTGCAAAAAGACTGATAGACCACGGGTACCATCCTCCAACGATCTATTTTCCTCTGGTTGTGCATGGGGCAATAATGATTGAGCCAACAGAAACAGAAAACAAACAGGATCTGGATCGGTTTACGGAAGTGTTAAAAGCAGTTGTACTGGAAGCAAAAGAGGATGGCGACGCACTCCGTAATGCACCCGTAATGACCAAGGTTCGCAGGCTTGATGAGACACGTGCGGCACGTACTCCCTGTTTAACTGGATGAAAAAGCTCAATATTAAAATAATCCGGCTTGGCCTCTTAGCCTATCGTGAAGCACACAAGCAACAGATGCAGTTCTTGGAAGACATTCATGAGGGAAGGGCACTTGACGACATCTGCCTGATTCTAGAGCATCCAGCTGTCTTCACTCTGGGCCGCAATGGACACCCTGAAAACGTAACCGTAAGTGGAGAGTTTCTACGAACCAAAGGTGTCGAACTGATTCAGACCGAACGTGGTGGGGAAGTCACCTATCATGGTCCTGGCCAGATAGTCTGCTATCCTTTGATTAATCTTCGCAGGAGAAATTTAGGCGTTGCAGAGTATGTCAATTTGCTGGAGAAAATAATGCTTCAGGTTGCTGCTCACTTTGGCATAAAAGCCAATAGGGATCCGAGAAACCATGGAATCTGGAGAGGAGATCAAAAGATAGGAAGCATAGGGATTAGTGTCAGGCATGGCATAACCTATCATGGCATGGCTCTGAATGTGAATCTTGATCTTGAACCATTTTCCTGGGTTAATCCCTGTGGTTTGATGGATGTTACTATGGGTTCTATGGCGGAAGTGTTGCAGCAGCCATTAAATATGAAGGACGTCGAGACCGTTATGACAGACACAATCAGCCGTGAATTTAATCCAGTTTTAGCAGATACTGTACCCAGCACGAAAAAACGAATGCCAAAGCCAGAATGGCTTAAACGCAGGCTTCCGTCGGGGCCAGGCTATGAAAAGACAAGGCGTCAGCTTGCTACAAGTAAATTACACACTGTCTGCCAGGAGGCACGCTGTCCAAACCAATTTGAGTGTTTTGGTAAAGGAACTGCAACATTTATGTTGATGGGAGACAATTGTACACGCAATTGCGGGTTTTGCGCCATAGGGCATGGAGGAGTGGAGCCACTTGACTCGCTTGAACCGACTCAAATTGCGGCGGCCATAAAAAATATGGGCTTAACGTATGCTGTTCTCACCTCCGTTACCCGGGATGACCTACCGGATGGCGGTGCCGATCATTTCGGAAAAACCCTGGTAGCGATACGAGCAAGCTCTCCACAAGCAAAAGTTGAGATTCTTATTCCTGATCTTATGGGAAACGCTCAGTCACTTCAGTCTATTTGTAAATATAACCCATCTGTTTTAAATCATAATATTGAAACTGTGGCGAGATTGTACCCAAATGTTCGTCCGCAGGCGAGTTATAGCCGTTCTCTTACCCTGCTTAAAAGAGTGAAGGAAGAGTATCCCCATATCGTGACCAAGTCTGGTTTGATGCTAGGACTTGGGGAAACGCAAAGTGAGCTAGAAACTACTATGGCAGATATTCGGGAAACCGGCTGCGATCTGCTTACGCTTGGTCAATACCTTCAACCAACAAAGGACAATGTAGAGGTCTTTCGCTATGTGCCACCTGCCGAATTTGATGCCATACGTGATGTGGCGCTACGAATTGGTTTTAAGGGTGTTGCTGCGGGACCTCATGTAAGAAGTTCATACAGGGCAAGTGACCTGTATAAACTCGTGATTTAGCGCCTGTCTATAATGGACTTTTTTCTCTAACCTTCGAAGTCTTCGCTTGTCTCGTTGCTGTGAAAAATTATGAATGAAAATAATCAATATGATGTAGTGGTGGTTGGAGGAGGTCCGGGTGGATACACGGCAGCTTTTAGAGCAGCAGATCTTGGACTTTCGGTATGTCTGGTTGATAAACGAGAAAACCTTGGTGGCGTCTGTTTGAATGAGGGATGTATACCTTCTAAGACGCTTCTGCATGGGACATCATTTCTTGATATTCAAGAGGATGCTGCTGAGTATGGTGTTCTTTATGACTCACCCCATTTTGATATTGGAACACTGGGTGCGAAAAGAGATCGGGTGGTAGCGCAATTGACAGGTGGCTTGTCTAGACTCAGTGAAGCGAGAAGGATAACACGATTAACTGGAAAAGCTTTTTTTAAGGATAGTAATACCATTCTTTTTAGTGGATCTACAGGTGAATCAATTGTCAAATTTAAACAGGCAATTATCGCGACGGGTTCCTCTCCATCTGTTTTAAATGGCATCCCTGAGCATGAATTGATATGGGATTCCAGTGATGCCCTCGCTTTAAAATTTGTACCACCAAGGTTACTGATAATAGGGGGGGGAGTGATTGGGCTTGAAATGGCACAGGTGTACTCTGCTCTTGGTTCGTCAATTACCATTGTGGAAATGGATAAGCAGATTATCCCAGTTGCGGATAAGGATCTTATTCAGCCACTGCTGAGGAAAGTCAAAAAAATATATACGATTTTGACGAAATCAAAAGTAACAAGCATGGTTATAGAAGGAGATCATGTTGTAGCAACAATAACAGGAGCCAAAGAAAGCATTCCTCTTGAATTCGACGCGGTGCTGGTAGCGGTGGGGAGAACACCAAACAGTTCAGGCATTGGATTAACTAATGTTGGTGTTGACTTGAATCATCGTGGTTTTGTTGGAGTTGACTCAAACCAACAGACCTCTGTTGAAAATTTTTACGCAGTGGGTGACGTAACAGGAGATCCAATGCTTGCGCATAAGGCAAGCTTTGAGGCAAAGGTGGCAGTTGAATATATTGTAGAAAAAAAATCTGAAAATAGTATTAAAATCATTCCATCGGTTTCGTACACCAATCCGGAACTAGCCTGGGCGGGATATACTGAAAAGGAAGCAAAGGATACAGGGATACAATACAACAGAGTCAAGTATCCATGGGGTGCAAATGGCCGTGCTTTGAGCAGTGGCCAGGAAAATGGAATAACCAAACTTCTTTTTGAAAAAGAAAGTGGCAAATTAATAGGTGCTGGTATCTGTGGTGCTCATGCCGGAGAATTGATCCATGAACTTGTTCTTGCAATCCACAAAGAGCACACCGCAAAAGATTTGGAGACAACAATACATGCACACCCAACATTTGCTGAAACCATTGGTCACGCGGCAGAAACATTTTTAGGATCAATCACCGAGGCCATGCCGGTTAAAAAAAGGAACATATTTTAAAATGGGAAATCTGTGATGGAAAATATTAAAAGAACAGTCCTTTATGAAGAGCATCTGAACCTGAAGGCCCAAATGGCTGAATATGGTGGGTGGAAAATGCCAATGCAGTATGTTGATGGTGTACGTGACGAACACCTGGCAACACGTCGACATTGCGGCTTATTCGATATATGCCATATGGGGCGTATCTACTTTGGAGGTCTTGGCGCATTAGTCTTTTTACAGCACGTGTTAAGTAATAATGCAGAAGCACTCAAAGTGGGGGAGAGTCAATACACGATTATTCAAACTGAAACTGGAGGCACTCTGGATGACACATATCTTTACAGGTTCAAGAAAGATGAGTACTTGCTGGTCGTAAATGCGTCGAACAGAGAAAAAGATTTGGAGTACCTGAAAAATGAGACTCGTAATTTTGAAAATGTTAAAATTACGGACAAAAGCGAGTCCATAGCTATGTTGTCACTGCAAGGTCCTGAATCAGAAACGATACTTCAAAAACTTGTTACCAAAGGGTCCTTACCAAAGGCTCAGAGGAATAGCCTGAGTAGTGTGGAACTGTCTGGTATGGCGGCAGAAATTGCAAGAACTGGATATACAGGTGAACCACGATGCTTTGAGATATTCCTTAAAAACAAAGATACAGTTAAGTTGTGGAATATATTGCTAAATAAAGGGGCAAAGCCTATCGGTCTTGGGGCAAGAGATACCTTGAGGCTTGAGGCGGGAATGCCACTATATGGCCACGAGCTTGGTCATGATAGAAACAACAAGGAAATACCAGTTTTTGCGTCAAAGCTTTCTCGGTTTGCTGTAAGTTTTTCCGATGCTAAAGGGGATTATATAGGGAAAGTATCCCTTGCTGAGCAGTATAAAGTCGTCAAAAAAAATAAAATTGGCGGATATGGCAGTGACAAGGTCCTGCCAAAAACAATCAGGTCATTAACCCTAACAGGTAAAGGTGTTGCAAGGGAAGGGTATGAGGTTTTCAAAGAAGGAAAGCAAATAGGGTATATCACAAGTGGGACTAGCGTTCCATTTCATATAAGTGATGAAGTAAAAAAAGAGCAGCAACAGAAAGATAAGAAGATTGGAAAGAGATCGATCGCTCTGGCATTGCTCGATTCGACTATTGCAACAGGGGAAACGGTACAGGTACAAATTCGAAACAAAAAGAGTGAAGCAATAGTGGTTGAACGCCATATCAGAACAAATGCTTCACCGTTTGTTGAAATTATCCTGTAAGGTCAAGCCTGCTTGACTTTACAGGGTACAACAACAACCAAATGAACAATATAGACATCATGTGAAACAATAAGTATTGAAATTATATGACTGTTAATACGTCATTGTATTGTATGCGATAGTGAGGCGTCAACTAAGTAAAGAGATAGTTTCCCACTGCCTGTTTTTGGCGATGGCGGCCAATGCATCATCAGGATCTACTGCAATCGCAGTAGTTACAAGTTCCATCAACGACAGATCGTTGTGGGAATCACTGTAGAAAAAGCTTCCCTCTAGGTCCTCATTGTTTTCAGCAAGCCACTCTTTAATCCTTTCCACCTTTCCCTCACGAAAACAAGGCGTGCCGTCAATTTTATTGGAGAAGCGACCATTCACCAATTTCACATTGGTAGCAATAAGGTTTGGAATATCAAAGCGTTTAACAATTGGGCCAGTAATAAAGTGGTTAGTGGCCGTGATCACAGCGAGGACGTGGCCCTGGTTACGATGTGTCTGGACAAGTTGAAGCGCTTTTCGACCAATCATAGGGCTGATTACGGTAGCCATGAACTCTTCATGCAAAAGATCAAGTTCCTCGACGGTGTGTTCACTTAGAGGTTGAAAACTAAACGCTGTGTACTCGAATATATCAAGGCGTCCTTCCCTGTACTGAAGATGAAAATCATCGTTAGCGTCCTTATAGAGCTTTTCATCCACCAATCCTTTCTTTATAAGAAAATTTCCCCATTCGTGATCGCTGTCACCGCTGAGTAAAGTGTTGTCTAGGTCAAATAGTGCAACTGTCATATTGGATTATTTATATTTAAAATTATTATGGTTCATCCGACTAAAGCGTACTTTGTCTCATGGAGGGCCATTATCTTCAACT
>CAZDJE010000045.1:0-4648 GCA_964505715.1 uncultured Desulfocapsa sp.
GACGCAGAACTTGGCAAAGCCACATATCCTGCTTACTTTGGTGTAGAAGAGACACGAACACGTGCACACAATGCGGTCGAAGAGGCAAAGAAATGTCTTACAGCCTTTGACGACAAAGCGGAGCCTTTGCGCCTGCTGGCCGAATATATATATATCCGGTCGCATTAATTATTGCGGCAACCCCAGGATAAACACCATGCTAACCACAAATGTTACCGAGTCAGTAAGTTCACGACTCACCGATATCAAATCTCCTGCTGATCTTCGCGGCCTCACAATTCCTGAGCTTGAGAATATCGCCTCGGATCTGCGTGAAACTATTATCAATACCGTTTCCCAAACAGGGGGCCACCTGGCACCAAGCCTTGGCGTGGTTGAACTTACTCTTGCGCTCCACTATGTCTTCAATACCCCGGAAGACAAGCTAGTCTGGGATGTTGGTCATCAGGTATATGCCCATAAGCTGCTCACGGGAAGACAGGAAATCTTCTCCACCCTTCGTCAATATAAGGGGATGAGCGGGTTTCCAAAATTTAAAGAGAGTGAATTTGATGCCTTTGAAACGGGGCATTCATCCACCTCAATCTCCGCAGCCCTTGGCATGGCCTGTGCAAAAGATCTCAAGAAAGATAAAAACAAAGTAGTTGCCATCATTGGTGATGGTTCAATGACTGCTGGCATGGCCTTTGAGGCACTGAATCAGACAGGACATCTGGATAAAGATCTTATTGTAATTTTAAATGATAATGAAATGTCCATTTCTGAAAACGTTGGCGCCATGTCAAGTTTTCTCTCCAGGCAGCTTACCAGTAAAACCGTAAGACGACTCCGCAAACATATTTCCACCCGCCTCAAAGAACTGAGCGGCGTCGGAGATCGTTTTTTAAATGTATTGAAGAAGAGTGAAGAAAATATCAAAAGCTTCTTTACTCCCGCAATGCTTTTTGAGGCTCTAAAATTTTATTATATCGGACCAATTTCAGGTCATGAACTTGAGGATCTCATTCCTACTCTGGAAAACATCAGAGATAATGTTGATGGTCCTGTACTCGTTCACGTAATCACCCAAAAAGGCAAAGGGTATGAACCGGCAGAAAAAAACCCCGGTAATTACCATGGGCTTGGACCATTTGATGTTCTAACGGGTATTCCCAACCCATCAACTGCATCAATCAGCTATACTGAAGTCTTTGGCAATACACTTTGCAAAATTGCTAAAAATGATCCCAAAGTTGTTGCCATCTCAGCTGCAATGCCGGCTGGAACAGGCCTCACAAAATTCACCAAAAATTTTCCGGATCGTTTCTTTGATGTGGGAATTGCAGAACAGCACGGAGTAACCTTTGCTGCAGGACTTGCCGTTGAAGGAATGCGCCCGGTTGTGGCTATATATTCTTCGTTTTTTCAACGGGCACTCGATCAAATTATCCACGATGTCTGTATTCCCAATCTCCCTGTAACTCTTGCCATTGACCGTGGTGGTGTGGTTGGTGATGATGGGCCGACTCATCATGGGGTTTTTGATATTTCTTTTCTCAGATTTATTCCCAACCTTACTTATATGGCACCAAAGGATGAGAACGAATTACAGCACATGCTCCACACCGCAATCACTCTTCCCGGTCCTGCCGCCGTCAGATACCCTCGTGGCAGCGGAGAAGACGTACCACTCGATTCCGAGCTTACAACTCTTGAGATTGGCAAGGGAGAACTGCTGCGTGAAGGAAAGGATATTCTTCTGCTGCCAATAGGAAACAGGGTTTATCCAGCAATGCTGGCAGCCGAAGGTCTTGAAAAACTTGGAATTGATGCTGCTGTGATTAATCCACGCTTTATTAAGCCATTGGATGGGGAACTGATTTGTGAATGGGCTGAAAAAACAGGACGAATTATCACAGTAGAGGATAACGCTGAACATGGTGGGTTTGGAAGTCTGGTACTCGAACTGCTCTCAAAAAATCGACTCTATACAATAAAAAGCCACCTTCTCGGATATCCAGATCAGTTTGTCGAGCATGGACCGCAGAAAACATTGTGGAAAAATGCCAAACTCGATTCTCCGGCTATCATCAATGCGGCAATGGAATTGATGAAGGCTTAACCAATCAGGCTAAAGGCATTTAGTCCGAAGACTAAAGGTAAAGAAAGGGCAGTAATACAATTCTTTAACCTTTAGCCTTTAGCCTTTAGCCTAAACACCTAACGCGATATTCCAGCCCCAACTCAGGAACGGGAGTTATAATACTGCAGATACCAATCAACAAAGCTCTTCACACCAACCTCTAGGGGAGTATCCGGCTTATAATCAAAGTCTCTGATCAGGTCATCAACGTTGGCATAGGTTGCCTGCACATCACCCGGCTGCATGGGAAGGAAATTCTTATCGGCACTCCGTCCCAGATTTTGCTCCAATAACTGAATAAAATAGAGAAGGCGCTCCTTCTTATTATTTCCAATATTATACACCCGATGTGGACAGTAGGACGTTGCGGGATCAGGGGTCTCAGATTTCCATTCAAAATCAGGCTCCGCAGGCTTCTGGACCACCCGGGCAACCCCCTCAACGATATCGTCAACAAAAGTAAAATCACGCTCCATATTGCCGTTATTAAAGACATTGATAGGCTCTCCGGCAAGTATTGCCTTAGCAAATAACATGGGCGCCATATCAGGACGTCCCCATGGACCATAAACCGTAAAGAATCTGAGCCCGGTACAGGGTAACCCAAAGAGATGACTATAGGAATGGGCCATCAGCTCATTTGATTTTTTTGATGCCGCATACAGGGATACAGGATGATTTACATTATCATGCTCCGAGTATGGCTGATGCGTATTTGCCCCGTAAACAGAGCTTGAGGACGCGTACACAAAATGTTTCACCCCGGAATTCCGACAACCTTCCAGAAGATTCGCAAAACCAACAATGTTTGTGTCGATATAGGACGCCGGGTTAATAAGAGAGTACCGAACCCCTGGCTGGGCAGCCAGATTCACAACGGCATCAAAACTATGATCAGTAAACAGTTTTTCCATGGCTCCACGATCGGAGATATCAATCTCCAGATTTTGAAACCCTTCCCCCGAGGCAATCTTTGCCAAACGATCTCTCTTCAGCGACACATCATAATAATCTGTTACTGTATCAACACCAATAACTTCACATCCTGATTCACGGAGTTTCCGTGCCAGGAAAGAGCCGATAAAGCCAGCTGTTCCTGTAACCAGTATTTTTTTCATTGGCATTTGCTTCTTTCCATCAATCATCAAAATCCCCTTCTGGTCCTTTATCTGTATCAAGCTCTGCAGCTCGAGCAATTATTTTATCTTTTGTCCAATCAGCTGGATCTTCTATACGTGTAGCCTTGGGGCCAAGATCATAGGATCCTGCATCAAGTATTGCTTTCTTTGCAAGATCAGCTGTACCATCGGCAGAGAAAACATTGACCAGCATATTATAAACAAAGTCTTCAACCCGTTTACACATCCTGTCACGTATTTCCTTTGACTGCCCACAAAGACTATTTTCAAAGGGAAGATTTAATTTTTTATAATCCCCCCCATTCCATCCCTGTTCATCGGCATAGGCAACCATGCTGGTCCACATGTCCTCTCCTACACCTTCGCCTTTAATTTTGATAAAACGTCCATTCTTATCACTAATGGCATTCCCATCATCATTCACCTCTAGCCCCCAGGAAACCATCTGCAAAGCTGTTGCAACATTTGCCTTGGTCGTGGCTGTTTCTTTGCATATGGCGCGCAATCGTTTGGAACTATTCCCGGATGTGCCATGTTGCGCACCTGATGTACCATAGGGGGCAAGTGCTCTATGGATCTCACCGGTGAGTTCTATCTGTATCCCCTGTCCGGATGCTTCAAGGCCATGAATACTACCATTATTTAATGCTATCCAGTCAGGACAGATATCATAGGCGTTTAGTCCTTTAATAAGAAAGGAGGCGTCATCAACGGTCGATAAGCCTTCAGTTCCTTTAATTTCCCCAACCTCAGTCTCAAGACCAGCCCAGGCAGGAATACAGCTATTCAATTCGATATTTGCCAGCAGGTTTTTGTCATCGAGCATATGGGAGGCATCGACTGCTATGGAAGTAATCCCAGCATCAAAAATAGATGGAATTTCCACCTTGGCAAGATCCAGATCACTTTCTTTTTTAATTCCGAAATGATCCGCGTGGATAGCAACCGGAATAGTAATACCGTGCTCATTACAGATACTGTCAACGACGGTGGCCATATTCCAGAGACTCACGGGACAATAGGCGTTTGTTCCGCCTTCTGAGCGTGCTATTTCAATAATGATCGCACTATTGGCACGCTGGGCAGCCTGCAATGCACCACGAACAACAAAAGTAGAACGAGCATTCGCTGCAATAGTCATTGCGCCACCCTTGGCAATCAGGGCGCGATCAATAACTTTACCACTAACAAGAAGGGCATGGGAATTGGGAAAAAGTTTTTTGATATTAGGTGGACGACCGATCTCAAGAAGCTTTTCGTATTCAGCACTGTTGCTCATAGTTATCTCCGTAGTTCAAGTGTTTTTCAAAACTGTTTATTACTCATTCCTTATACCAAATCAGAATCTTAAAATCCAGAAGTGACGGAAAGTGTTATTCTTTATTTT
>CAZDJE010000045.1:4748-31302 GCA_964505715.1 uncultured Desulfocapsa sp.
TACCAAATCAGAATCTTAAAATCCAGAAGTGACGGAAAGTGTTATTCTTTATTTTTGATGGATTCATAAAAACCCATCCTTATTCTGGAATTTTTACGGGTTAATCCTTTTCAAGTAATTCAGTATCAGTATCACCTGCGCCATCCTCTTTGAACCCCATAAAGGTCTTTTTGCCAAAAAAGTATACCGCTACCACACTGATCTCATACAGTATCAGCAGGGGTATCCCCATCATCATCTGATTCACCACATCAGGTGTAGGGGTCAGGATGGCTGCAATGATAAAATTTATAAGAATTGCATACTTACGGTTCTTATTCAAAAAGGGAACAGTCACCACTCCCATTTTGGCAAGGAAGACCATCAGTATTGGCATTTCAAAAATCACCCCAAACGCAATCAGCAACCGTAAAGCAAGCGAAAAATACTCACTCACAGCCGGCATAGAGGCAAGGTATTCATTGGAGTAGCCAACAAGAAATTTAAAGGCTGGAGGAAAGACAACAAAATACCCAAAGGCAGCACCGCCAAGAAAACAGACGGTTGACAGAAAAGTGAAGGGAATAATCACCCTTTTTTCATGTTTATAGAGGCCGGGGGCAATAAAACGCCATATTTGATAAAATATTACGGGACTGGCAAGAAGTAATCCACAGACAAGTGCGAGCTTTAGATAAAAAAAAACCCTTCTTGGTACGATGTAAAAATCAACGAACTGGAGTCGGGAAGAACATCTATCAGAGGTTTAAAAAACCAGGTCCCTATGGGTTTAATAAAGGTGTAGGATGCAACAAAACCAACAATTATGACAAGAAATGATTTTATGAGACAGGAACGCAGTTCGCGCAAATGATCAGTCAGAGCCTGTGACTCAAATGACTGTTCAGTCCCGATCTTTTTGGTCTCCTCGGACCCTATCTTTTCACTCATCCTGTTCTCCTCAATTTCTGAACTGTTTTCCTGCTTCTTAATACCGCAAATTCTCACGTCTGACAAGAGAAGAGCGCAATTATTTTTCGCCAGTGACTCTATCCAGAAAGTGTTCGTAAGCAAGCGAACATGTTAAAAAAAACCATCACTCGCTTTTAAGCAATTGACTTATGTCAATGAATTGTGATTCACTTGTCCTTATACTATGGTATTCTTAATTTAGTATTTCTATCGAATAACGATGGAGATTTAACATTAACCATTTTCACCTTTGGGAGGGAAAATGATTCAATTAAAAGCAGTACTGGCAGCAGGTGCCTTTGTTCTGTTGACCACGGCAGGAATTGCCGGGGCCTCAGACAAATGCGTTGATTGCCACACAAAAGTTTCCCCTGGCATGGTTCAGGACTGGAAAGCATCGGAGCATTCTAAAAACGATGTCACCTGTTCCACCTGTCACGGAGAAAAGCACACAACCGCAGAAGATTCAAAACTGGCGATGCTTCCAAATGAAGCAAAATGTGCTGAGTGCCATGAAGAACAGTTCGAATCCTTCAAGAAAGGTAAACACAACTTTGGCTGGGCAGTACTCAATGCTATCCCTGCCACCCATTTAGCTCCAGATGAGCTGATTGAGGGTGGACGTGGTTGCGGCGGTTGCCATAACATGGGTATCAGAACAGAAGCTGAGAAAAAAGATCAGCTAGACAAGGGCTATCGCTACCAAGTGAACTCATGTGACGAGTGTCATACCCGTCATACTTTCTCCAAAAAAGAAGCGAACAACCCACGAGCATGTCAGCAGTGCCATATGGGATATGATCACCCGCAATGGGAAATGTGGTCAAGTTCCAAGCATGGTATGCGTTATTTCGCAAAACAGGCCGGAGATCTACCCGAGAGCGCAACTGCACCAACCTGTCAGACCTGTCATCTTGCTGATGGAACCCATGAGAACCACACAGCCTGGGGATTCCTTGGCGTGCGTTTACCTCTGCCCGAGGACAAACAAGAGGCAGCTGACCGAGTAACTATTCTCAAAGCTCTTGGAGTACTTGATCCAGAAACCGGAGAGGCCACACCTATTCTCGATGCTGTTAAATCCGTAGATATGGTTCGTTTGGATCAAGCATCCTGGCAGAAAGAGCGCGACAAAATGCTGAAGACTTGTACTCAGTGTCACGCTAAAGCCTATGCTAAAGAACAACTTGATATGGGTGATGCTATTCTTGGAAAAGCTGATCGTCTGATGGCAGAAGCCATTGAGACCGTTGCAGCTCTTTATAAAGATGGAATCATCATAAAGCCCGAGGCGTATCCTTTTAACTATCCCTTCCTGCTTACCATGATGCACACCAATGGTTCTAACTGGGATGAAAATCTTGATGGTCTCTCCTACATTGACCAGATTCTTGTTCGCATGTATATGAAACATCGTATGCGCGCTTACCAGGCATTCTTTCATGTGAATCCTGACTATGCCTACTGGTATGGATGGAACATGATGACCGAAGATCTTGGTGAAGTAAAAGAACTTGCCAAAACAATGAGAGCTACCCATAAGAAATAATTTTTTTCTCAATTGTGTTTAGTTCACTCGAGGTCCATGGTATCTTTTACAGGTATACCATGGGCCTTTTTTTATTTTTAATGGAGCATCACATTGGTTGACAAGCCTTCCTCCTGGTTCGTCTATATTCTTCGCTGTAGCGACAACTCCCTCTACACCGGAATAACAACAAATCTTGACCAGCGCCTACATGAGCATAATCACTCAAGCAAAGGTGCAAAATACACTCGTGGCCGCAGACCAGTCACTCTTGTCTATTCTGAACCTCGGGAATCACGATCTCTTGCCTCATCAAGAGAATATGCAATTAAACATCTCCCAAAAAGAGCAAAAGAGCTCCTTATTGTGAATATTAAGATGCTATAGTTATAAGGATTGGAAAAGTTCTGGTTAATGCGGTAGGTTAAATATTATCACTCAACTTTCTGACCTGTACTAAGGTGCAAATTTATTCAGTAAAGTGTTAAATTATTATTCAAAGATATCAGGCTAAAGATATTTAGTCTGAAGACTGGGATAAAGATAAAGGCCATGATCAATCATTCAGCCTTTAGCCTTCAGTCTCAATACTTTTCCTGATTACTACTAAAGCTAACAGAAGTTTTTTCCCCCTTCCACTGAAGAAACCATGACCTCAATCCTAGTCGTTGACGATGAACGCAGTATGCGGGACTTCCTCAAAATCCTTCTCAAAAAAGAAGGTTATGAGGTAGAGACTGCCCCGGGTGGCCAGCAGGCCCTGGAATTCCTCCACAAACAGCCATTTGACCTTGTTATTTCAGATATTCGTATGGATGGGATGAGTGGACTCGAGCTACTCAGTGGGGTTAAAGAATTACATCCCGCACTTCCCGTTGTTATGATCACCGCGTTTGCCTCCCCCGATGATGCTGTTTTTGCCATGAAAAATGGTGCCTTTGACTACATCAGCAAGCCCTTTAATGTTGATGAAATCAAATCCGTTATCTGCTCTGCAACCTCAAAGAGTCGCCAGAGCGATGCAGCAAAGTTTATCTCTGCTGAGTTTCCTGAAATAATTGGTGAAAGCCGTGAGATTATCAAGATTTTTGAGATGATCCAGCGAATCGCTGTCACTCCAGCCAACGTTCTTATTTATGGAGAATCCGGTACTGGCAAAGAACTGGTCGCCCAGGCTATTCACCGTCACTCAAATGTTGCCAGCCAGGACTTCATCCCCATTACCTGCAGTGCTATTCCCGAAGAACTGATGGAAAGCGAACTCTTTGGCCATATAAAGGGTGCATTTACCGGTGCAATCAGTGACAAACAAGGCTTATTTCAACTGGCCAATAATGGAACAGCCTTTCTCGACGAAATAGGTGAACTCACCCCCATCATCCAGACAAAACTTCTGCGTGTCCTTCAGGAACGTGAGGTTAAACCAGTTGGTAGTGTTAAAATTGAGAGCGTTAACGTCCGTATCATTGCAGCGACTAACAAAATCCTTGAAGAAGAAATCATGGCTGGACGCTTCAGGGAGGATCTTTTCTACAGATTAGCCGTGGTGCCACTTCGAGTTCCCCCTCTTCGCGAGCGAAAGGGAGACGTCCCACTCCTTGTTGATTTCTTTCTCAAAAAGTACTCAAAGCTCTTCGGCAAAGAAATCCAGGAAATATCATCCTATGCAATGGAAGTTCTGATGAATTATGACTTTCCTGGGAATGTTCGCGAACTGGAAAATATCATTGAGCGAGGTGTTGCCCTCGAATCATCAAATATTATTCTCCCTGAAAGTTTAACCCTTTCAAGCTTTAGGTTTGAAAACAGCGCTGGTAACAGCATGGTGCCATCGCCCTTTCAAGTGGTTGCCAATAAAGAAGAACTTTTCAACCGTGGCCTTGAAGAGGTGATTGCTGAAACCGAAAAACGCTTTCTCACAGCTGCTCTTGAAGAAAGCGGCAATTCCAAGATGAAAGCAGCCGAACTGCTGCGTATCAGTTTCCGCTCACTACGCTACAAAGTCAAAAAATATGCTATAGGATAACGTGGCAATGGCAACCTTGCATCCTGACAAAAATTCGGCACCCCATCAGACAACTGTCCATAGATTAGTCGTTAATCAATTACTCTGGATGCTTTTCCTTCGTGTCGTTCTCTACACTCTCCTGCTTGGGGTAAGTGCCTATCTCCAATCCGGTCAGTACAATGTAATTGTTCTCCCCCCTCCCCTGCTGTTCTTTTTTATCCTGCTGGTCTATGCAAGCGCAATTTTATCCGGACTGCTCCTCCTAAAAGGAATAGTAAATACAAGACGGTTTGGAATCAAACAGATCCTGCTCGATACTTTTTTTATATCCACCCTGCTCTACTATACTGGTGCATCACACTCAATATTCTCCCCCATCTATTTTTTCCCTATTATTGCCGGTGGCCTGATCATACCACGTCTCGGTGGTCTCATTGCAGCAGGAGCCGCAACATTGCAGTACTCCTTTGTGCTTGGCCTTGAATATTACAAAATATTTCCAGCTTTTCTCCATGTTCCATTTTATGATAATGGACGAGACGGACTTGCCACCCTCAACCTTTTTGCCGTGTACGGGCTCACATTCTTTCTGGTTGCAACACTCAGTAGTCTCTTTGCCGGAAGGCTACGTAAAACAGAAGCCGCACTCTCCGTGTCAGTGCGTGATTTTGACCGACTCAGTTTGCTTTACAAACAGATATTTGATGATATCAACACCGGAATAATCACAACAAACGACCAGAACCAGATCAGTTCAGTCAACAGGGCAGCGACACAGATTATAGGCTATTCTCTCACCGAACTACAGGACAAGGACTTCCATGAATTCTTTCCAAATGTGCGTTTTACTAACCATGGTTCCCGACATTCTGCTGAATTATTAAGAAAGGATGGCGGACGAACCAGGATTGGCTATTCATACGCTAAACTACAGCATAAACTGCTCCATGAAAACAACCTGCCAAAAGGTACTGAACAGGATGTCTGTGAAAATTGCAGAGTTATCACCATTCAGGATATCAGTGAGGTCGAACGACTGGAAAAGCAGATGCAGCAAGCCGAAAAGCTAGCTGCCATTGGTAGAATGAGTGCTGGGATAGCCCACGATTTCAGAAATCCACTGACAGCAATTTCCGGTTCCGCCCAGGTACTTTCAAATGAGATCAGCCTGATGAATACTCCACAGCAGGATGTAAACTCAGAGTTAATCGGTATTATTCTAAGAGAATCCAACAGGCTGTCAAATACTGTTTCTGATTTCTTAAAATTTGCCCGGCCTGAGAATGCTGAAAATGACTGGTTTTCCCTAAAACGGTGCCTCGATGAAGTGATAGAAGTTGCCAGTATGGCAGCCTCATGGCCCAAGGATTGTCTACTTGACATACAAATTGATACAGTTGTTGATATCTGGGCTGACCAATATCAGCTGTTCACCATCCTGAACCATATTCTCCAGAACGCTTTGGCATTTACTCCTATTGGAGATGAAAAAATATGTATTCAGGCGCGCGAGGTAAAAGGAATACATGAGGCTGATAAAATAGAGATCAGCATTGAAGACAATGGGCCAGGCATTACACCAGGCAAAGAGGAAAAGATTTTTGAACCCTTCTACACGAGAAGAATAGATGGCACCGGCTTAGGGCTTGCAATTGTAAAACAGATGATAGGAGAACATGGAGGCACAATTGAAGTGAGTAAGTCTGTCACCCTTGGTGGAGCAAAAATTACAATCAGCTTCCCGCTTCCACTATAGGCCACGGAAGTTATTCTTTTTCCTTCCAGGCGGTTGCTCCTAGCCCTGTTAGTTTTCCTACCATATCTTCATAGCCACGTTCAAGATGATAAATCCTTGAAATTTCCGTACGCCCTTTTGCTGCTAAGGCCGCAATAACCAGTGAGGAACTGGCACGAAGATCCGTTGCCATAACCTGGGCCCCTGTGAGTGGCATTTCCCCAAGCCCCTTAACCATTGCAACTCGTCCATCGACCTGAATATCTGCGCCCATTCGCTGCAGCTCAGCCACGTGCATAAAACGATTCTCAAAAATTGTCTCATGGATCACGCTCAAGCCATTGCTACAGGCCATCAGGGCCATAAACTGAGCCTGAAGATCGGTTGGATACCCTGGATATGGCATGGTTGTAACATTTACTGGCTGAATGGGAGTATTTGTATCAGAAACAATTCGAAGAGAGTCAGCACCTACCTCAACCTTCACGCCAGTAAGACGTAATTTTTCAACAAGTGATGGTAGATGAGCAGGTTCACAGTTGCTAATAACAGCATCACCACCAACGGCAGCAATGGCTATTGCATATGTACCAGCCTCTATTCTGTCTGGGATAATGGTACTTTCTGCGGCTGTTAGGTTTTCGACACCATGTATGGTTAATCGTTCACTGTCCCGGCCTTCGATTTTTGCGCCCATACCGTTTAACATATCAACAAGATTACCAATCTCAGGCTCACGTGCCGCATTTTTAATAACGGTTGTTCCCTTTGCAAGAGAAGCTGCCATAAGCAGGTTCTCCGTACCACCAACGGATGGAACATCAAAATAGACAGTGGCACCCTGCAGTCTGCCATCGATAGAGGCATCCACATACCCGTGCTCAAGATCACAGCGAACGCCCATCTGTTCAAGCCCCATAAGGTGAAAATTAATAGGACGCGCCCCGATAGCACAGCCGCCGGGAAGAGAGACCTTTGCCTGTCCAAGTCTGGCAAGTAGTGGGCCAAGAACCAGAACAGATGCTCTCATCGTTTTCACAAGTTCATAGGATGCCTCGGAAAAGCGCAAACCAGTACCGTCAATTTTAAGCGTTTCGCCTTCCCTTTCCCAGGTGAGACCGAGGGATTCAAGAAGCCTGAGGATGGTTCTGGTATCCCGCAGGTCAGGTACATTGTGAAGGACATGAATACCAGGTGCCAGCAGACTTGCAGCAATCAAAGGTAATGCAGCATTTTTTGCTCCACTGATCCTTACTTCACCCCGCAACTGCTTTGCACCTTCTATAACGAGTTTTTCCATTTGGATTCCACCTGTACAAATTGATTAGCTGATTTTTGTTTTCGCCTGAAAAATTCGATCATGAGCACTGTAATCCTTTTCTATCCGTAATTCTGTAAAGATTTCAGCATTCGATCTTTTTGCTGAAAACAGCTTTAAAATCTCAGTCCCTTGATCGGTCCCAATTTCCATCAATAGAGTTGCACCTGGGAGGAGATGTTGTGGAAGCTGATCATAAATTTTCGTTATTATCTCCATGCCCCTGTCACCGCCATCAAGTGCAAGGTGTGGCTCATAACGATCCACTTCAGGCTGTAACCCAGCTTGCAAATCCTTTTTACTCACATAGGGAGGATTCGAAAGAACCAAAGAGAAATACGGCGTGGAAGAAAGTGCTGTAAGAAGATCACTCTGAACAAAGGAAATAAGGTGGGCAACACCATGATACTCTGCATTTTTTCTGGCAACCCGAAGTGCTTCCATCGAAATATCAACGGCAATAACCGGCCTACCCAGTTCCTTTGCAAGAACAATTGCGATAGCTCCACTTCCGGTGCACAGGTCCAGAATGGCTCCCCTGCATATACCATTTGCTTTCCAGACGGAAAGTCCTCTTTCAATTAGCAATTCTGTCTCGGGACGAGGAATAAGGACATCAGGAGTCACAAGGAAATCAAGTGACCAGAACTCCTGGGTACCGACGATATAGGCTAGAGGCTCTCTCTGCTGACGACGTTTAACTAGGTTTAAAAATTGTTTTTTGATCTCTGGATCGAGCTCTTCAGTTGCCATCAGGTAGAGAGCAGTAAGTGACTTTTCCAGGCAATAGCCAAGCAGCAATCCAGCATCAAGTTTTGGATTGTCTATGCCACTTTCGGCAAGGTGCGAAGTGGAGCGCTCTAGAACTTCATAAATCTGCACTCATAGCCTCTTAACAAAACCGTCCAGCAATATAGTGAATTTGATTTTTCCTACTATTGAATTTGCTTAAGTCTTTCTGCCTGATCATGGGTGATTAGCGGAGTGAGAACTTCTTCTAATTTACCAGCCATAATCATATCAAGTTTATACAGAGTTAAATTAATACGATGGTCAGTGAGCCTTCCCTGAGGAAAATTATAGGTACGGATGCGTTCACTTCGATCTCCGGTTCCCACCTGACTCCTTCTGGCTTCAGACATTTTGTCATGATGTTCCTGTTCCAGTTTATCAAGAAGACGAGCCCGTAATACAGTGAGCGCTTTAGCCTTATTTTTATGCTGAGACTTCTCATCCTGGCAAGTTACTACTAATCCGGTTGGTAGGTGGGTAATTCGTACAGCGGAATCTGTGGTGTTAACAGACTGCCCACCGGGACCCGATGCCCGATACACATCAAATTTCAATTCACTTGGATTGATATTCAACTCAACTTCGTCGGCTTCAGGCAATATGGCAACCGTCACAGCAGAGGTATGAATCCTTCCCTGAGTTTCGGTTTCAGGTACACGCTGGACACGGTGCACTCCGCTCTCATATTTGAGCCGTGAAAAGACTGCCTCACCGGTAATCAATGCAATGATTTCTTTAAACCCACCAATTCCAAGTGAGTTGGAACTCATAATTTCGACCTTCCAGCCCATGGATTCCGCATAGCGGGAATACATGCGAAAAAGATCAGCCACAAAAAGTGCTGCTTCATCACCACCTGCACCGGCACGAATCTCAAGAAAGGTGTTACGTTCGTCATTGGGATCCTTAGGCAAGAGAAGAAGCATAATATCCTGCTCAAGAGTCTTTTCCTGAACAAGAAGTTCTTCAATTTCTTCTCTGGCAAGTTCCAACAATTCAGGGTCATCATCCCCCTCTTGAAGCAGTTCACGATTACCAGCAATATCTGTGACAACACTCTCCAACTCATCGTACAGAGTCTTGAGTTTATTTAAATGAGAATGTTCCTGAGCTACTTTTTGATACGCTTTCTGATCGGAAATAAGAGATGGGTCAGAAAGACGCCCTTCAAGATGAGATATTTTTTCATCCAGGTCGACAAATTTATCTATCATGAAGAAATACCCGAGGGAAAATCTGAGGAATAAAACAGAAAATCCACAACCTGTAAACAGGCTGTGGATCAACAAAAAAGCAAAATGAATTTTAACACTACACTGATTATTCTAATAGTTGATTAGTACGCTGGTACCATTATAAAACTATGGAGCAAGCAAAACGAACTATCAGGGAGTGCTAAGGAATCACTAAAACTACTTTTTTTCTTCGAAATGCTTCGCGTAACGTTTCTTAAACTTTTCAATCCGGCCAGCAGTATCAATAAGCTTTTGCTTACCTGTAAAGAAAGGATGACATGCTGAACAAATTTCAACAACCATTTCAGAATTTACAGATCCAAGTTCAACCTCATTACCACAACCGCAAACAGCTGTAACCGCATGATATTCTGGATGTATATCGCTTCTCATAATTTATATTCCTTAAAATAAGAGTGCCCTGTCAGGACACATTTGTGTTTCTACAATTCAAAAAAGTATAGAATAATAATAAACTCAGGTAAGAATTTCAACAAAAAACAGCCATCTCAACCAAAAAATGAGATTTCACACTATATCAGCTGTTCATGGAATCGATAAAGTCAGCGTTCGTTTCGTGCTGCTTTAGCTTATCAAGAAGAAATTCCATACCACTTGCCGGATTCATGGAAGCTAATAATTTTCTTAGGATCCAAACTCTGTTCAAGAGAACAGGCTCAAGAAGTAAATCTTCTTTTCTGGTTCCGGATTTCTTCACATCGATAGCCGGATAAATACGTCTATCAGACATCTTCCTGTCAAGGACAACTTCCATATTTCCGGTTCCTTTGAACTCTTCAAAGATAACCTCATCCATACGACTCCCGGTATCGATAAGGGCAGAAGCGATAATGGTAAGGCTTCCCCCTTCTTCGATGTTTCTGGCAGCACCAAAAAAACGTTTTGGTCTATGCAGAGCGTTGGCTTCAACACCACCGGAAAGGATTTTACCACTCGAAGGAGTGACCGTATTGTAGGCTCTTGCAAGACGAGTGATACTATCGAGCAAAATAACTACATCTTTTTTATGCTCAACGAGTCGTTTCGCCTTTTCAATTACCATTTCAGCAACCTGAATATGACGTTGCGGCGGTTCATCAAAGGTAGAGCTGACAACCTCTGCAGTCACAACGGTACGTTTCATTTCTGTCACTTCTTCTGGCCGCTCATCTATCAGGAGAACAATAAGGAAAACCTCCTTGTGATTCCGAGCAATGGCATTTGCAAGCTTTTGAATAAGGACCGTTTTACCTGTTCTTGGAGGAGCTACAATCAAACCACGCTGCCCCTTCCCAACAGGACACATCATCTCCATTAAGCGCATGGAGTAGTTGTCAGACTCTACCTCAAGCTTAAACTTCTCCTCAGGATGAAGTGGAGTAAGATTTCCAAATAATGTTTTTTTCTTTGACGCCTCCGGAGAATCAAAGTTAATCGCCTCAACTTTGAGAAGAGCAAAATAACGTTCTCCATCCTTAGGAGCCCTCACCAGCCCTTCTATGCTGTCACCGGTACGAAGACCCAAACGACGAATCTGAGATGGGGAGACATAGATATCATCCGGGCCTGGAAGATAATTATAATCAGGAGCCCTTAAAAAACCGAATCCATCGGGGAGGATCTCCAAAACACCACTCCCTCGCATTTTTCCATCTTTATCTGCCTGTGCCTGGAGGATAGCAAAGATCAGTTCCTGCTTGCGCAGAGTATTCACACCTTCAACCTTGAGCTTACGCCCAAGTTTAACAAGGTCGGCAATTTTCTTAAGTTTTAGATCAGCCAGATTCATTAATTAAGTTCTCCAGTAAAAGGGCTGTTTGGCAAGGCAGTTGGTAAATTTTGATGCATAACTTCTGTTCCAAGGGAAGGGAATAATATCAACAATGATATAATTATAATTAGTAATTTATTTAAACCCGCAGGCACTAACGCATTCAGATAAGATACATCCAAAATGTGGTATCAAGCTTTCTGTATAGTATAAGCGCTAAAGAGTGCGATAGTGGTCAGATAGGATTATAAGGAAATGATTGAATAGTCATGAATTGTACCGATACAACTGTACAATTTCTTTAGTTTTGTGGATCAGTTTTTATAACTAAACTATAATTAACTTTGATTTACTGTATTCTTTTTTTTGATCAGAATCTCAGGAAGGATTAAGGTTTGATTGAAGGTATAGTAAGGTTTCAGGAAAAAGCTGTCAAGACTTTTTCATCCATTCTCACGTTTTCTTATAAAAAATACTGTTCTTCGTCATTTCAGCTACAAACTGTTCCAACAACGCAATGGTTCTGTCAAAAGTTCCTGAGTTATCTATAACAGAGTCACCGTACTTACATTTCTCTGCAAGAGGCATCTGACTGGATATTGCCGCCATAGCATCCTCAACCGTCACGAAATCCCTTTTCATAATTCTAGCAATACAAGTATCAATATCGGTAAAAACGACGAGTGAACAGCCAAAATCACCCTGCCATCCCTTTTCAAAAAGAAGAGGAACTTCAGCTACAAGGTTATATTTATTGTTGGTAGCATTCAGTGCATGCTGAATCAATTCTTCACGTACCAGAGGATGTAAAATATCATCTAGCCTTGCACGCTGAATGCTATCTGAAAAAATTGTCTTTCGCAAAAGCGGGCGATTAATTGATCCATCTGCCAAAAAGAAATCTTTAGAAAAATTTTTCGTTAATTCCTGGTATCCAGGGTTTCCGACCTCAAGCAAATCCCGACAAAGAAGATCCGCATTTATATACTTCCCACCAATTTGTTCAGTTAACTCTTTGGCAACTGAACTTTTGCCACAGCCAATCCCACCGGTCACTCCGATATTCAAGAGAGATCCCGTATCACTTCACACTCTCCTGCCCGAAGTTGATCAAGTATTTCCTGAAAATCTTCCCATGGAGGAGCAATAAAGGATAATTCCTCTTCTGTGATGGGGTGTAGCAGTCGTAAACGGTAAGCATGGAGCATCTGTCTTGGATATATCCTGGTGTTCCTGGCTCGTCCGTAGAGAGTATCTCCTGCAACCGGAAAACCAAGTGAGGCTAAATGGACACGAATCTGATGGGTTCTACCAGTTTCAATCCCAACCTTCAACAAGCTGCAAGCTTCTGAATAGGTTTCCAGTAGCTTCCAGTTACTTGCGGCATAGCGCCCTCTTCCCTCTTCACACACAGTCATCTTCTGTCGGTTCACAGGATGTCTACCAATTGGAGCCACAATTCGGCCTGTACTTTGATTCATAATACCAAAGACCAGTGCAAGATACTCCTTTTCAACGATTCGTTCCTTAAAAGCATCAACAAGGAGCCGGTGGCAATTTGCAGTTTTTGCGACCACCATAATACCAGAAGTATCCTTATCGAGGCGATGGACAATCCCGGGACGAATATGATCTCCAACCTCAGCTATCTCCAGACAGTGGTGAAGCAAACCATTCACAAGGGTACCATCAGGATTACCATTTGCGGGATGAACTACAATTCCTGGCGGCTTTGAGATAATAAGAAGAAATTCATCTTCAAAGAGGATATCAAAAGGAACGTCCTGTGGAATCAATTCAAGAGGGGGGGGCTGATAGAGAGTACCAGAGATCAATTCGTCTCTCTTTAAACGATAACTGGACTTCTTTTTTGAACCATCGACCAAAAGCAATCCAAGCCGTATGGACTGTATAAGATTACTTCTTGAGGTCCCAGGGATCAGCTGAACAAGAAAATGATCAAACCGGTTCCCTGCAAGCTCTGCCGATACTTGAAGCTCAAGTATCTCAGCAGAATCCACAGAAAAAGATTTTTTTAAATTAGGGGAGTTCATGACGGCATGCCATGCTGAAAGTATTTTCTATTGAATTAGATATTGGAACAATATTTCAATTAAACATGTCTTCAATCATGGTTTCGATTCTAGACTCATCAACTTTCCTGGCAAGCGAGATTTCAGTTACCAGTAAATTTTTTGCGGTATCCATCATCTTGCGTTCACCATAAGAGAGGTCCTTATCGACACTCAAAAGATATAAATCACGAAGTACAGCAGCAACTTCATGAATGGAACCGGTTTTGATTTTTTCCATGTAATCTCTGTAACGCCGATTCCATGTTTGGGTACCAATTTCAGTTTCACGGGAACGTAATATTTCAAGAACTGCTTCCACTTCTTTTTTGCCTATAATGGCACGAAGACCTACATTATCGCTACTTGCCGTAGGAATCATAATTTTCATATCATTATCAAGAATCTTCATGATATAAAAAGCCTGATCAATTCCGGCAACAGTTTGACTTTCAATAGCTTCGATAACACCTACTCCATGAGCCGGATAAACGGCCATATCACCTTGAACAAACAAAGTATCCTCCTGGGATAACGTCGGGATTTAGGCATACATACTCAGGAAATGAATATGTTCAGCATTGGAGGGTATCCTAATGCTTAGAATGCCAAGCTACGATAGTAAACTGGTTAAAAAATAGATAACTGTTTCTGATTACATAACAACGAATATTAATTATACCACACCTGTTGACAATACGCTTCAAAAAAGCCGCTACTTATCACAAGCTAGCCCTTCTACTTAATCACGTTAAGCATATTCATTGCTTTCTGCGGACCAGAACGTACAAAGGTCTGTATGCCCTCTATAATTGGCTTTGTCCTTTTCTGAAGAAGCAGCTGCTCCTCCTCAGTAAAAGAGGCCAAAACATAGCGATCGACGGGAATGTCGGAGTGAACATTATTCTGTCCTGGTCGTCCCACTCCATATTTGAGACGAAAAAAATCCCTGGTTCCAAGGCACTGAATCATAGAACGAATTCCATTGTGTCCTCCAGGGCCTCCACCTGAAACAAGCTTTACACGTCCAGGCGGCATATCTATATCATCATGAATAACAAGAAGATGATTGGTCTCTATTTTAAAAAAATCAACAAACCTGGAAATTGCATTTCCGGAAAGATTCATAAAACTTTGTGGCGCCACAAAGAACACACGAGCCCCCCAAAGTGACACACGGCAATAATGGGCGTCCCACTTTTCTGAACTCAGATATTCTTTTTCACTTCGCGCAAGGCTATCAACTAAAACAAATCCTGCATTATGCCGCGTGTTTTCATACCTGGCACCAGGGTTCCCCAAACCAGCAATCAAATACGTTTCTTCGGTCATTGGTAATTCCTAATGCGCTACTTACCGGTAACGGTAAAAGAACAAATTATACTCCAGTTTCTGAGTTATCTAAGATGCTGAGAGCGTGGAATTTAAAAATCAAGTGAATTTCAATAAAGATATCTAGACTAAAAGCTGATACTTTGAAAAAAAACGAGGTAACTCACCTAATAAACACACCCGCTAGCGAAAGCCAAAAATAATCGTTACAATCCCGGAATAATAACAGTTTCACTTCTCTTCTAAAAAAAAATCCGGAGAAAACTCCAACAGGAATTTCTCCGGACATACAGCTAACAACTATAACAATTCAGTAAGGGTAATTCATTACCCTTAACTCTGAACGCGCCCCGAAGGAAGTACTCTTGGGGTGTAACTATTTAGCAGATAAGCGCAAACTGAGTGCTTCAAATTCGTTTATTTCGGGCTCCGGAGAAGCATACTAATGCTATTCGAGGAGGCTAAAATGGACGTAGTTGAAGTGCTCCTGTATAGTTACGGAAACTTTATATTGATTCTCAGTTGAGTATAAGAGCGAGTAATCAATTGTCGTATCCTGAAACGACAGGAACGAATGGCCAGACAAACTATTCTGTGACTGCTGCTTCTCCAGCTTCTTCTTCTTCTTCAATTTCTGCTGATCTGGTTACAACCTCTACGCAAAGAGCAGAAGCATCACTTATCATTTTCAATTTTTCAGGCAGACTGATATCGGAGAATTTAACAGAGTCGCCAATGTTAAGAGCAGTGACATCAACCTTAACAGCATCGGGGACATCCAGTGGAAGACCTTCAACCGTTACTGTAGAGCTACGAACTAAAATCACACCGCCAAGGTCAAGACCCTTTGCCGTACCTACAAGTTCAATACTCACCTTGAAACACCTTGGTGTATCAAGATTGATCTCGAGAAAATCTGCGTGAATCAGGGAATCAGTAACGGGATCCGTCTGAATTTCCTTCATCATAACGTGACGAGTTTCGTCTCCATTAATTGCAAGAGTAACAACCGCATTCTTACGACTGATCTGGTACAGACTCTTCAGAAATGGAGTTGTTTCAAGCTGCAGAGAAACAGGCTCTTTCTTTTCTCCATACAATACTGCGGGAGTATTTCCACTCACACGCAACCGACGCATGGCACATTTTCCAAAACTATCTCTTTTTGAAGCAGACATGTCTACTTGAAGCATATATTCCTCCTTGGCCCTGACTTTTCGATTTTCATTTGACAGTCAGGATTTATTTCAATGTTTCTGAATTATAATTTTGATGAACTCGTAAAAAGTCCAGAATAAGGATGGATTTGTTAAAAGCTTCATATTCGAGGCGCAAGATGTTTAAATCATTTCGGCGTACTAGAAGTACGTCGCAATGATTTAAATCTCGTAGCAACGAAGAAGATGAAGAGTTTTTACGAATCCATCAATTTTAAACAAATAAAGAACTGATAGAGCCTTCTGTATGAATACAGTCGATGGCCTGTGCCAGAAGATTGGAAACAGACAACACCTTGATCTTATCACACTTCAGCGCATCACCGCGTAAAGGGATGGAGTTTGTCACAACCAGTGAACTGATTACTGAATTGGTCAACCGTTCAACGGCAGGTCCTGAAAGAACTGGATGCGAGCAACAAGCGTGAACTTCCTTTGCTCCATGTTCAATCAGTGTCGCAGCACCATTACAGAGTGTCCCGGCAGTATCGACCATATCATCAAGCATTATGGCGGTTTTACCTTTTACGTCACCAATAACATGCATCGCCTGACACTCATTAGGACGATCACGACGTTTATCAATAATTGCAAGTCCAGCATCAAGACGTTTGGCAAAGGCACGGGTTCTTTCCACACCACCTGCATCGGGTGAAACCATAACCACATTAGAGAATTTATCCTTGATGTAATCAAGAATAACCGGCGCAGCATAAAGGTGATCAACCGGAATATTAAAAAATCCCTGAATCTGGCCGGCATGAAGATCCATGCTCAAGACACGGCGTACCCCCACAGCCATAAACATTTCAGCCACAACCTTTGCCGAAATAGGCACACGAGGAGCGACCTTTCTGTCCTGCCGAGCATATCCGTAGTATGGAACCACTGCAGTAATTCGTCTGGCTGAGGCACGTCTCAGCGCATCAACCATAATAACCAGTTCCATCAGATTATCATTAACCGGAGTGCAGGTTGGCTGAATAATAAAGACATCAGCGCCACGCACGTTTTCTTTTATTTCAACAAAGATTTCACCATCGCTAAACTGTTTTACTTCAGCCTTAGCAAGTGGAATATCCAGATATTCGGCGATTTCTTTTGCCATCGCAGGGTTGGCATTTCCAGAAAAAATCTTAATAATATTTGGCATAATCTTATGTCTCTATACGATGGTCGGAAATTTTTTGGTTTTTCTATAAATATAGAATATGTTTAGTAATTATTGAAACAAGGTTTCATGTTCGTTCACTTGAATTTTGGTACCATAGTAGACCTATGCAACAAGGCTCAAACGAACAAACATGAGATACTGTCCCTATAATTTGGCTGGGGCGGGAGGATTCGAACCTCCGCATGCCAGGATCAAAACCTGGTGCCTTAACCGCTTGGCTACGCCCCATTTGTAGTTGCTCTCAGGCACTGCATCTTCGCACATTTTCTTTTTCCAGCATACTAAACTAGTATTGGAAAAATATGTGCAACCCTTCAGCACCTGAAACCAACTACAACGTACAAAATCAACTTCTCACAGGCCGGGTAACAAAGACACCCTGCCCATATTTTTTTCTAACTTTCTCTGCACAAAGCTGCAAAGAACAATTTTCGCTACCGGACTCATCGGGAAATATCCCAAAAATAGTCGGTCCACTTCCTGACATTAGCGCAGCCGAGGCGCCATTATCAGTCAAAATTCGTTTGATAGTCACAAGCTCCGGATATTGCTCAAGAGTTACTGCTTCCAGATCGTTGTGTAAAGAATAACTCCGCTTATCTTTACTATCGATTTTACGAGAATCAGACAGCTTAGAATCTTTAACCGTCCTTGTCAATGTATAATTTTCATAAACCCAGGCGGTGGATACAGAAAATCCTGGATTCACCAGCAATAACGAACAATTTTTCAATGATTCCTGCAACTTCATCCTATCGCCTATCCCGGTAGCCCGTACTGCAGAATATCGGGATACAAAAAATGGCACATCTGCTCCGAGTTCTTTCGCCAATTTTAGCAAAACCTCCTCTGCAAGATCCGCCTTAAAAAGAGAATTCATTGCAGTGAGCACACACCCAGCATCACTACTGCCGCCGCCAAGTCCTGCAGCTACAGGGATGTTTTTATCAAGAACAATAGAGACTCCCCATTGCTTCTCCAATCCTGCTGCACCTAAAAAAGAAGATGCTGCCTTCCAAACCAGATTGGATTCATCCTCGGGAATATCAGAACCGGGACAGGAAAGTTGAATTCCGGGATGATTACGACGAGAAATTCTGATCGTATCTACAAGATCAAGCTTCTGCATCACCGAATCAAGATCATGGTATCCATCCGGGCGCTTAGCAAGAATATGCAGAGTCAGGTTCACCTTTGCAGGAGCCTGAACCGTAATTGCATCAACAGCTTCTTCCATCAGCCTGAGCAACGCGAAAAGAAACTATTTTGCAGCATTTTTATCTTTCACAGCCTGCACAAAACGAATTTTCACATCGTAGAGAACATTCTTCAACATCTCCGTTTCGTCGTTATCCAGATTTCCTTTGGTCTTCTCCTGTAGCAATACTAACGTGTCGATTGCATGACGTGCCAGAGAAAAATCAATCAGCTTTTCCCCTGTTTCAGGATCGGCAATCTCTCCAAGATGAAACAGAGCTGAAGTATTCAAAGACATGATAAAGGCCAAAAATGTGACCTCGGGCATCACACATCGCCCATCCTGATCCGGCACCTTTCCATCACCACAGGGACATCCCTGCTCATACTCAGAAGTCATAACATCCTCTCAAAAAAGACAGTGTAAACAATAAAAAAGCCGGAATTAGATGAAGAGACTCCGGCTTTTCTCAACCAACTCTAGTGCAGAACAGATACCATTATACAAGCTCAAGGGACAGCGCATCGTCGATATTATCAATCTGCTTGACCACTTCGAGCAGTTCTTTTGATATAACAGCATCGGTGCTACACAAGATGATATTCTGGTCCGAAGCATTCTCCCGCCCAACAGTCATACGAGAGATATTTACCCCATTTGCACCAAGTGTTGTACCGAGCGCCCCGATAACACCGGGAACATCATTATTATACACAAGCAGCAACGGGCCTGAAGCTTCTGCCTCAAGACGGAAAGTATTTAAGCGCACCAAACGTGCCTCGTTCTTTCCAAATACAGTTCCAACAAGTTCATTTTCCCCTTCGTTGGTAACAACTTTTATGCGAAGCACATTTACAAAATCATTTGATCTGTCACTCTTGGACTCCACCACACGGATTCCTCGATCCTTAGCAATCACAGGCGCATTAACATAGTTTACAGCATCTTTTAGTATCGGGGTAAAGAGCCCTTTCAAGAAAGCTACGGTGATTGGGCTGGTGTTAAGCTCTGCAAGCTCTCCTGAATATTCAATGGAGACCTCTTCAACTCCGCCTTTTGCTATCTGCATATGCAGGGAACCAAGCATTTCGCCAAGGTTAATATAGGGACCGACCTGAGCGAGTACATCATCACTAACCGATGGAACGTTTACAGCATTAGTTACCACACCCTTGGTTAAATATTCGGCAACCTGAGCAGCTATAGCCGTTGCAACATTTTCCTGAGCCTCGGTGGTCGAAGCTCCAAGGTGAGGAGTACAGATAAAATTTTTCAACCCGAGCAGTGGGCAATTTTCAACCGTGGTTGGCTCCTGGGCAAAAACATCGAGTGCAGCACCCGCTATCTCACCATCAACAAGCGCCTTGTACAGAGCCTCTTCATCACACACTCCGCCACGCGCACAATCTATAAACATGGCATCTTTTTTCATATTAGTGAAAAATTCGGTGGAGAGCGCATTGGCCGTCTCTTTGGTTAGTGGCACATGAACGGTGATATAATCAGCCCGCTTCGCCAACTCCTCAACAGAGACAAGTTCCACCCCAAGTCTATCAACCATTTCTTTGGGCATATGAGGATCATAGGCGATAACTTTCATCTTCAAACCCTGGGCGCGATTAGCAGCGATAGCACCAATACGGCCAATTCCAAAGATACCAAAGGTTTTTCCAGTGAGTTCACGTCCCATAAAACTCTTTTTCTCCCACTTTCCTTCCTTCATGGAAGCTGTTGCCTGGGGAATATTACGGGAGAGGGACATCATCATACCAATGGCATGTTCAGCGGCGGTGGTTGCATTCCCATCGGGGGCATTCATAACAACTATACCCTTTTGGCTTGCTGCAGGAATATCAACATTATCAAGTCCGATTCCGGCACGACCAATGACTTTCAGATTTTCAGCAGCATCAATTATGTCAGCAGTAGCCTTAGTGGCACTACGAACAACAAGGCCATCATATGCACCAATAATATCCCTTAACTCTTCCGGTGCGAGCCCGGTGTTCACATCTACTTCAAGTCCTGCATCTTTTAAAATCTGCTCTCCTAATGGAGACATGCTGTCACTGATCAATACTTTCATCGTCACTCCTTCCTTCAATCCTGAAATTCTCTATTTAATGGTAGTCCATTTAGTATGATTTTTTAGCACTTTGTATGATTTGGCATCCATTCACACAAATGCAGCTAAAAAGATCGAAGTATAACGAGTTCCACTCAAGAGAACAACTAAAAATATTTAAGCATTTCAAGGAACCTCCATGCTAAATCGTAAATTTGATATCAATAGCTATTGAACAAACTGATCGAAAAAGATATACATCTGGCATATTATGAATGTCTCGACTAAATTTCCTCTCTTTCCACAAATATAAATAAGGTTTTCAAATGACTGAAACGCGTTTACGTTTTCCCCCAAGCCCCACAGGATATCTTCATATTGGAGGTGCCAGAACGGCCCTTTACAACTGGTTATATGCTAAAAAAACTGGTGGCAAGCTTATTCTTCGCATTGAAGACACCGATGCTGAACGCTCCACTCAGGAATCCATTCAGGGAATTATTGATGGCATGGAGTGGCTTGGAATTGATTGGGACGAAGGTCCCTATTTCCAGACTGACTTTGATGCTGATCACGTGGCCGCTGCAAAACAACTGCTCGATCGTGGCAGGGCTTATAAATGTTTCTGCAGCAAAGAAGAGCTTGATGCCAAACGCCAGGCTGCACAGACCAACAAAACAGCCTATGGATACGATGGTACCTGCCGCAAACTCAGTGAGAAAGATATTGCAGAAAAAGAAGCTGCAGGACTTCCCTTTGTCGTACGTTTTAAGGTACCCGAGCGCGAAGGTATTCTCTCTTATGATGACAAGGTACTGGGAAATATAAAAGCAAACTACAATGAAATTGAAGACTTTGTTATTGTTCGCTCCACTGGAAAACCTCTCTATCTGCTCTGTAATGTCGTGGATGATATTCGTGACAGAATATCCCATATTATCCGTGGCCAGGATCATATGACCAACACCCTACGCCAGGTACTTCTCTATGAAGCCCTCGAAGCGCAGGTTCCTGTCTTTGCCCATATGCCGCTGACACTTGACCTTAAAAAGGCAAAAATTTCCAAGCGAAGTCATGGAGAAATCGTTGCCGTTCAGTTTTACCAGAAACATGGCTTTATCCCATGGGCATTATCAAATTTCCTGGTTCTGCTTGGCTGGTCTTCCGGTGATGACACCGAGATTTTCTCAAAAGAGGAAATGATAGAGGCCTTCACTCTGGAAAGAATCAACAAATCCAACTCTATCTTTAATCATAGAAAAGGTGATGCTAAATTTTTCACCGATCCCAAGGCTATAGCCATTAATGAACACTATCTGCGTACTCTTCCAATTGAAGAAATTGCAGTAATGGTCAAACCTTTTCTCAAAGAAGAAAACCTTTGGGATGATCTATATGAATCGGAGAAAAAAGAGTGGTTCCTGGCAACACTTGATCTTATCCGGGACAGATTTCATACCCTTACTGACTTTGCTGATCTTGGCCGGGCGTACTTTTCCGATGAATTTCCAGTTGAAGCAAAACCACTGAAGAAAAATGTTCTGAAGCATGAAGGCTTAAAAGAGTGGTTACCCATGCTGGCTGCGCGATATACAGCGCTCGATGAGTTCACACTGGAAACAGCAGAACAGGCGGCACGTGATCTTGCAACGGAACTTGATATCAAACCTGGAATAATCATCAATGGAATGCGTACCGTGGTCACTGGTCAGCTGGCCGGCCCTTCCATGTTTGACATTCTTGTTACCATAGGCCGGGATAGTGTGGTCAGACGTTTGTCCGATGTTGCAAAACTTTACTAGTAAAACGAAAGAGATATAGTATGAATACCAGCAAAACAACAAATGAAAGCGACACCAGACCTCTTGATTTTATCAGGCAAATTGTCGCTGAAGACCTTAAAGCGGGAAAGCACACCACTCCTGTTACCCGTTTTCCTCCTGAACCGAATGGATTTCTCCATATTGGTCACGCCAAGTCAATCTGCCTCAATTTTGGGATTGCAAATGAATTTAATGGGCGCTGCCACCTTCGCTTTGATGACACCAATCCGAGTAAAGAAGAGGCCGAGTACGTAAAATCCATCAAAAAAGATGTGGAATGGCTCGGGTTTGACTGGGGGACGAATCTCTTCTTCGCCTCTGACTATTTTGACACACTCTATACCTCTGCCATCGAACTCATCAAAAAAGAAAAGGCTTATGTCTGCTGTCTTAATGCTAAGGAGATGCGTGAATATCGTGGAACTCTAACCGAACCTGGAAAAGAGAGCCCTCACAGAAATCGTACGGTTGCAGAGAACCTAGATCTTTTCAAGAAAATGAAGGATGGAGCTTTTGAAGAGGGCAGCCATGTACTGCGTGCCAAAATAGATATGACATCACCGAACTTGAATATGCGTGATCCTATTTTATACAGGATTATGAATGTCCCCCACCATCGCACCGGTGACGAATGGTGCATCTATCCCATGTATGACTACACCCACTGTCTCTCAGACGCAACGGAAGAGATTACCCACTCTCTCTGCACACTTGAATTTGAAGATCATCGTCCTCTGTATGACTGGGTACTCGACACTCTTGAAACAAAGTCCCACCCACAGCAGATAGAATTTGCCCGTTTGAATCTCAGTTACACCGTTATGTCTAAGCGTAAATTGATGCAACTGGTCAATGACAACCATGTATCCAGTTGGGATGACCCCAGGATGCTTACCGTATCAGGGCTGAGACGTCGTGGCTACACACCGGAATCTATTCGGGCCTTCTGTGCCGAGATCGGAGTTGGGAAACGAGACAGCTGGATTGATATGGGAGTTCTTGAAAATTGTGTCCGCAACGATCTGAATACAATCGCTCCTCGGGTAATGGGGGTACTTGATCCGCTCAAAGTGATCATCACCAACTACCCGAAAGACACAATTGAGAATGTAACAGGAAAAAACCATCCTCAGAACCCTGAAATGGGGACCCGCTCACTTCCATTCTCCAGGGAAATCTATATAGAACGCAGTGACTTTCTCGAAAATGCGCCAAAGAAATTCTTCCGTCTTGATATTGGCCGTGAAGTTCGCTTACGCTATGCCTATCTCGTAACCTGTGATGCGGTACTAAAAGATGACGTTACTGGAGAGGTGACTGAACTCCACTGCACCTACGACCCTGAATCACATGGTGGTAATGCGCCGGACGGTCGTAAAGTAAAAGGTACAATTCATTGGGTTTCTGCTGGGCAGGCAATAGAATGTGACATACGCCTTTATGACCGGCTTTTCAGTGTTGAAAATCCAGACGCAGACAAAGATATTGATTTCAAGGAACATCTGAACCCTGATTCTCTCACGACTTTAACCAATTGTCTGGTTGAACCTTCCCTTGCTGATGCAGCCCCCGGAACCTCCGTACAGTTTGAACGACAGGGCTACTTTTGTGTCGACTCCAAAGATTCACAACCTGGTAGAATTGTCTTTAACAGAACCGTTAGCCTGCGTGATTCCTGGGCAAAGCGGAAAAATAAGTAGTCGTTTATTTGAAAAACTGCCCGAAAGAAACGACTGTAACATTCCAGAAACATCTTTGTATTTATAGCCCTGAAGAAACAGGGCTATAAATACAAATCTCAAAACCACCTAAAAAAGAAAATTCCCCCTACTTTTTAACGCATCCACAGCATTTTTATCGGTCAAGGTATCTTCCATTAAAGTAGCATCCGGTGATTCGCATGAAAATGTCCCCAATTATTTTTCCTAGGTGTCTACCCGTTTATTGGATTCTTCCATAATTTCTACCAAAAGTAATTCAACTGTGATTAAATAAAATAGAAGTACATCGTGCCAAAGTAATTAAAGATATAACCTACATAGCAACGGTTAGGTGCACTAGGTACTAAATTTCAGATAAAATTCTCCACGTGTGAATATTTTTCACAAGAGAATTGCAGGAATATGCAATCTTTCCTTATCCACCAGGATGAAACATATATGACTAATTCACCAGACCCAACAGTACTTACTAAAAGAATTAAAGAACTGGAACAGACCATTGCCAGCCATGAGCAATCCATAGTTTCCCTGAAAAATAAGGCCCAGGTTTTTGATGCCTTAAAAAATAATATTTCAGACCTTATTCATTCCGTTGCACCCGATGGAAACTTTCTCTTTGTCAACCAGGCATGGCAAGATACCCTTGGATACAGTAATGAAGATCTAAAAACGCTCAAACTTATGGATATTGTGGCCCCTACATGCCAGGCATCATGTGAAGTGATATTCCAGGACCTGTTGTCTGGTCAGAAAGTCAAACGCAACAACACTGTCTTTATTGCAAAAGATGGGAGACTAATAAAGGTTGAAGGACGCTGCAATACCCGGTTTATAGATGGCACTGCTGTCGCAATGACTGGTGTTTTTCGAGATCTCAGTGAATATCAGGTAAACGCTCAAGCCCTGTTGGAAAGTGAAGAACGCTACCGCAATTTGTTTGAAAATACAACAGACCTAATTCAACTGGTGGCCCCTGACGGCCAGCTTCTGTACGTGAACCGTGCCTGGAGGGAAACGTTTGGATATAGCGAGGACGAAATAGCCAACCTTTCAATCTTTCAACTCATATCCCCTGATTGCCAGGATCACTGTATTAACACTTTCAAACGAGTAATTACTGAACCAAAGATCAACTACATAGATACTGTCTTCACCGCTAAAGATGGACAGAAAATCAATATCGAGGGTAATGCCATCTGTAAGTTTATTGATGGCAAGCCTATAAGAACACAGTGTATCTTCCGGGATGTCACTCAAAAAAAACGTA
Organism: uncultured Desulfocapsa sp.; assembly: GCA_964505715.1. Taxonomy (GTDB): domain Bacteria; phylum Desulfobacterota; class Desulfobulbia; order Desulfobulbales; family Desulfocapsaceae; genus Desulfocapsa. The sequence goes on from CAZDJE010000045.1 coordinate 29,956, forward strand.
TGGAAGAAGAACTAAACAAGGCACAGAAGATTGAATCACTGGGCGTTCTAGCTGGAGGTATCGCCCATGACTTCAACAATCTCCTGGCTGCTGTTCTCGGAAACGTCTCACTGGCAAAGATGCACCTTAACTCTCCAGACAAGATCCACAGCTATCTTGAGAATACAGAAAAAGCGACCTTGAGGGCTAAAGGCTTGACTCAACAGCTTCTTACTTTCTCCAAAGGCGGGGCACCCATCAAGCGAGCCACAACTATTAGTGATCTTATTACTGACTCTACGGCTTTTATTCTTAGAGGTTCCAATGTGAACTGCGTTTATGATTTTGCGAATGATCTCTGGGCTGTGGAAGCGGATGAAGGACAACTCAGCCAGGTCACCCAAAATCTTGTTATTAATGCCAGCCAAGCCATGAAAGATGGAGGAACCATCACTATACACGGCAGGAATATAACTATTCAACCGGTAACGGACCTTCCTCTGGTCCCTGGGCAGTATATCAAATTGCAATTCGAGGATCAGGGCTGTGGTATTGAAAAAGAACACCTCTCTAAGATTTTTGATCCCTACTTCACCAGCAAACAATCTGGAAGCGGCCTTGGTCTGGCAATTTCCTATTCAATTATCAAGAATCATGGTGGGCTTATTCAGGTTCATTCTGAAGGCGTTAGAGGAACGACCTTCACCATCTATCTGCCAGCAATCTCCGACGAGGTTGTTTCACAAAACAATTTAGTTGAAAATGACAATGTCACTAGCATCAGGGGGCGAATCCTGATCATGGATGACGAATTACTTGTTCGCGAGATGTCTATGGAAATACTCAACTACCTAGGCTGTAAAAGTACTGCTGCTGCAGACGGTCACGAAACTATAAAAATGTATCTACAGGCACAGGAAAACAACACGCCATTTGACTTACTGATTATGGATCTAACCATACCTGGCAGTATGGGAGGAGTGGAAACCCTTGAAAAGCTTCGTGCTCTGGACCCGGATGTCAAAGCCTTGGTTTCCAGTGGATATGCCAATGATCCGGTAATGGCCAACTTCAAGGAATATGGATTTTGTGGCGTGGTGCCCAAGCCCTTCTCAATAGAAGAGCTCAATGAGGTTCTCAGTAAAATTCTTGCCCCACAAAAAACCAAGCTCACCTCGTGAGCAACTAAGCGCATTGTATTTATGGTGAGATAAGTTGAAAAAAGTGGACAAAAAAGCGGTCGGACCAAATCATCCTCTTGAGCCAACGTCGTTTACGTCCAGAAGATGTCAATTAGTGCCAATTGGGGACAGATGTAACCAGCGGTCTAAAAACCAGCAAAAACAGCGGATAAAAACCCTCATAAAT
>CAZDJE010000046.1:0-30799 GCA_964505715.1 uncultured Desulfocapsa sp.
TCAGTATAAATACCTATTTTGCACTTTTATTGAAAATAATTTCATTTCAAGAAAATAGCATCGACAAGATTAACCATTAGGCAAGATGAGCCGGTTGTGATGTTTTCTGATAAGGCCAGATTGAATAGTTCTAGTTGAGAAAGATATTTCTATTTTTGGGAGCAATGTACCATACATGTAATCATTTAGGATTCCATGAATTTGCAGGACTTCCACTGGACATTCACTAATAAATCGTGGCCTTTCCCATATGTTGCAAGTCGACATAACAATCTGAAATAAAGGCTAATCTCCAGAACACCACAGTTCGTTTTCATTATCCTGTAAAATTGCACATCTACATACTCCATTCATTGCCTAGTGAACTCAAACAGGCATCTCCCAAATCAAGAAATGGAAATGTTACGAATAAATTCTCGACTACTTTTTTCTCGCCTTTCTCCATGGGACATGATTCACTATTTTAAACGATTCCTTTTACTCAACATTCTAAACCACTCTGCCATGACCACACTTGAACAAACAAACACTTCTCCAGCATGCCACAAATGGAATTTTATACAACTAGGTGGCTTTGATCAGATAAAACTCGAAACTGGAGCCGATTTGATGGCTCTGGGACAGCTCGATCAAAAACTATGGGCTGCCTTGAGTTGCCCAACAAGCGGCCTTGAATTTGACGAAAAAACTCTTGAACTAATCGATACAGACGGGGATGGACGCATTCGGGTACCGGAAATTATTGCCGCCGTACAATGGGCGGGAACCCTCCTCAAGAATCCTGATGACCTGATAAAAGGTGCTAGTGCCCTGCCGCTCTCAGCCATTGACGATGGTAGTGATGAAGGAAAAGCTGTTCTAGCATCTGCCAGAGAAATTTTAAAAAATCTAGATAAGGCAGATGCAACAGAAATAACCTCTGTTGACACCGCAGATACAGCAAAAATCTTTGCAAAAACAAAATTTAACGGTGATGGCATTATCCCTGTGAATTCTGCCGATGATGAGAACACACAAAGTATTATTCAGGATATCATGGCCTGCACAGGATCCGAAGAAGACCGCTGTGGAATGCCTGGAGTATCGCTGGAAAAGGTGGATACGTTCTTTGCCGAGGCACAGGACTATTCCGATTGGTGGCAAATAGCAGATAACGATGCCAGCCAAATCCTTCCCTATGGTGATGCAACTGCTGATGCTGCAACTGTTTTTCTTGCGATCAAGCCAAAAGTAGATGATTATTTTACACGTTGTCGTCTGGTAGAATTTGATCCGGATGCCGTTGATGCATTAACTCCATCCAACGAAGCCTATCAAGCACTCTCTCTAAAAGATCTTTCAAATTCAGGCGAAGGTGCTGAAGATATGGTTGCATTCCCTTTAGCAAGCATTGACGCCGATAAGGCATTGCCACTGAATACGGGAGTAAACCCTGTATGGAGGAAAACAGTAGGACAACTGTCTTCGGAGATTATAACACCTCTGTTGGGAGCAAAAAGCAACCTTACTGTAAATGACTGGGAACAAATCAGCACAAACTTCTCTGCCTATGAAAATTGGCTCGGCAACAAAAAAGGAATGCTTGTTGAACCACTTGGGATTGAACGGGTTCGAGAACTGCTAGCAAATGGCAGCAAAGAGGTGATTACCGTTCTCATCGCTAAGGATCAGGCTCTAGAGCCTGAGGCAAATGCTGTTTCATCGGTGGATAAACTCATTCGTTATTCCCGGGATCTTTACTCGCTAGTAAATAATTTTGTTTCATTTTACGATTTCTATACCAAGGATACAACCGCCGTCTTTCAGGCTGGAACCCTTTATCTGGATGCTCGTAGTTGTGAGCTTTGCGTAAAAGTAAACGATACCAATAAACACAGTGCTCTTGCTCAGTTGAGCAGAACCTATCTTGCGTATTGTGATTGTGTTCGCAAGGAAAGTGTTCAAAAAATGACGATTGTCGCCGCCATAACCAACGGCAGTTCCGATAACCTTAGAATCGGTCGTAACGGCATCTTTTATGATAGAAAAGGGCGGGACTGGGATGCAACTATTGTCAAATTAATTGAGCATCCGATCAGCGTCAGACAAGCTTTTTGGTCACCCTATAAACAGATTTCACAATTTGTTTCAGAGCAGTTACAAAAGATATCTGTGGCTCAAAACAAAAATTTTCAATCGAACATTTCAAAATCCGTCACTGGATCTTTAGGAAAAATAAGCTCAGGAAAGACATCCGCTGCTCAAGGGTTTGATATTGCCAAATTCGCAGGTATCTTTGCTGCCATCGGTCTTGCGCTTGGTGCTATTGGCGCAGCTGTTACCTCGGTGGTTGCAGATTTCTTCAAACTTTCTTGGTGGCAAATGCCTCTTGCCATCATTGCCATACTGCTTATCATTTCCGGTCCTGCCACAATCAGCGGCTACTTTAAGTTGCGCAGACGTAATCTTGGCCCCATTCTTGACGCCTGCGGCTGGGCTGTGAACACTCGCGCCATAATCAATATTCCTTTTGGAGCTTCTCTTACCCGTACAGCCATATTCCCGCCAAATTCAACCCGTTCCACAAATGACCCGTACGCCCTGAAAAAGAACCATTGGAGACGCTACGGTTTACTACTGATAGTATTTATATTGTCCTCTGTATTGATAGATCAGTTCTGTCTCAGGAAATGGGATAAATGGAACACTTTTGAGGAAAAGACGATTCAGATGATACAAAGCAATCCTGTTACGGGTGTCTTGAAAAATAAATAGGAAATTTGGGATCAGGTCTGCTCTTGGCTTCTAGTTTCATTTCATATAATCATTTATTCTGGAGACAGAACAATTTGCTGTGGATTTCAAAGAAGGAAAGCTCGAGTTGCCAGAACTTGCCTCGTTCATCAGCCATTTTTGTCTGTTCATTCCTGCGGAAGCGGGTATCTGGAGGGGCGGCACGAAACTGGATCCCCGCCTCCGCGGGGATGACACATCGTTCATTTGTAATGATTATGTTTTATCAGCGTATTACGTCTCAAATATTTGATGTTGGCTGAGTTTTATACGTAATTAGAAATTCTTTTGCGTAACACTCAAAATGGGTTTTGGAGAACGTCCCCAAAACCCATTTTACCCTGTAAGTACTATACGTTATTGCTTGTCAGCTTGGCTTACCGCAACATTTCTTAAATTTCTTCCCAGACCCGCACGAACAGGGCGAATTCCGTCCAACCTTCTCCCCATCTCTTTTTGCCGGCTTAACGGCGCCGGACACTTCTCCAGCCGGACCTTTATTCAGTTGGGCTCCAGCCTGCTCTAACGATTGACGCTCACGTCTCTCGGCTTCAAGACGCTCAACGTCATCCTCCTGCATAACTCTTGCACGCATTAATGTTGAGACAGTCTGCTGTTTAACCGTTTCAACCATATGAATAAAGAGTTTGTAGCCTTCTTTTTTATATTCATCCAGTGGTTTCTTCTGTCCATATCCTCGCAGTCCAATCCCCTGCTTGAGATGATCCATCGACAGGAGATGATCTTTCCAATGGGTATCTACGGTCTGCAGCAGAATAACCCGCTCCAAATGCCGTTGGGTATCGATACCATTAAATTCTTCCTGTACCTGATATCGAGATTTGGCAACTTCTGTAATTTTTTCTCGGAAACCATCCGCATCCATCCCGGAACGCTCTTCATCAGTCCAGTTGGTTTTTACGTGAAAATGTTCAAGAATTTCTTCTTCAAACCCATCCCAGTTCCAATCCTCCGATGCAAGTCGGGAATTTGAAAACTGTGTAACCACCGACTCGATCTGCTCCCCAAGCATATCATTCACAACCTCAACAAGATTTTCCCCGGAAAGAACTTCACGACGCTGACGATAAATAACCTCACGCTGTTTGTTCATTACATCATCATATTCAAGTAGATGTTTACGGATATCAAAGTTGTGCCCCTCCACCTTCTTCTGGGCATTTTCAATGGCCCTTGAAATCAAGTTATGCTCGATGGGATCATCCTCTTCCATACCCAGCTTATCCATGATTCCTGAGATTCTTCCAGAACCAAAAATACGCAACAAATCATCTTCCAGCGACAGAAAGAACCGTGAAGAACCAAAATCGCCCTGACGACCGGACCTGCCGCGTAACTGGTTATCAATTCGTCTTGATTCATGCCGTGAGGTTCCTAAAATATGAAGTCCCCCAGCATCTTTTGATTCCTGACTGAGCTTAATATCAGTTCCACGTCCAGCCATATTGGTGGCGATGGTTACCTTTCCATATTGTCCAGCATCGGCAATAATTTCAGCCTCCCTATCATGCTGTTTAGCGTTCAGGACTTCATGGGCAACCTTTTCTTTTTTAAGCAGTCTGGAAATCTTCTCAGATACATCAATTGAAACGGTACCAACCAGTACCGGCTGCCCTTTTTCATGGAGATCCTTAATTTCACGGACTATAGCACGATCTTTAGCATCAATATTTTTATAGATGACATCGGCAAAATCCTTACGCACCATTGGCATATTGGTGGGCATAATGACAACATCAAGGTCATAAATATTTTTAAACTCAGCGGCCTCGGTATCAGCGGTTCCGGTCATTCCTGAAAGCTTGTCATACATTCTGAAATAATTCTGAAAAGTAATGGAGGCAAGTGTTTGATTTTCCTTTTCTATCTTAACATGCTCCTTTGCTTCCAATGCCTGATGTAATCCATCACTGTACCGTCTGCCTTCCATGGTTCGACCAGTGAATTCATCTACAATGACAACCTCTCCATTCTTCACAATATAGTCTATATCGCGTTGAAAAAGAGTATGGGCTTTTAATGCCTGGTTCAGATGATGTAACTGTTCAATGGAATCCGGTTCATAGAGGTTGTCAACTTCAAGCAACTCCTCACCAAGTGCAATTCCTTCTTCAGTGAGGGCCACCTGTTTTTCCTTCTCATCGACCAAATAGTGCTCTTCTGCCTTAAAGGCGGGCATGATTTTGTCAACAGTTCCATACATCTCGGTCGACATCTCTGCTGGTCCCGAGATAATAAGCGGGGTTCGTGCCTCATCAATAAGAATTGAATCGACTTCATCCACGATGGCAAAATTAAAACCGCGCTGACAAAAATCGCTCAGTTCAAACTTCATATTGTCACGAAGATAATCAAAGCCAAATTCATTATTCGTGCCATAGGTCACATCAGCGCCATACGCCTCACGTCTCTCATCATCGGGCATATCATGAATAATCTTGCCAACTGACATACCGAGCGAATTATAGACCTTTCCCATCCAGTCAGCATCACGGGATGCCAGGTAATCATTGACAGTAACCAGGTGTACACCTTTACCGGATAATGCATTCAGATAGACAGGGAGCGTTGAGGTCAGTGTTTTCCCCTCACCGGTTTTCATTTCAGCAATTCGTCCCTGATGCAGAATAACACCACCAATCAACTGGACATCATAATGACGTTCACCAAGAACACGCTTGCCAGCCTCACGCATTGTTGCAAATGCTTCTGGAAGAATATCATCCAGCGGTTCCCCCTTGGCAATACGCTCACGGAACTCCACAGTCCTGGCTGCAAGCTGTGCATCATCAAGCGATGAGACACTGCTCTCTAGTTCATTAATTCTTATTACTATTGGCTTTATCTGCTTAAGTACCCGATCATTTCTACTGCCGAATACCTTTGTTAACGCTTTACCTATCATAGTTACAATTCACTCTATTATTTGGATTATAGAAAATTATAAAACTTCAGAGACAGTACACTGCAAAGCCTCTTCATCGCAGTCTGGAAACTTTGGACAATTCAGACAGTCACTCCAGATTTTATGGGGCAGTCTGTTTTTATCAGTGTCTTTAAAGCCCTGTTTTCTGAAAAAGCCAGCCTGATACGTCAGTGTGAAAACCGTTTTAATGTCAAACTGAGCTGCCTCTTCCAGGCAGGCACGAACAAGCTTTTTCCCAATATTTTTTCCCTGGGCGTTTTCCTTTACAGCAAGCGATCTAATTTCAGCAAGATCTTCCCATATTATATTTAACGCACAAACACCAAGAAGAGCACCGTTGGAATCGACATATACCTTAAAATCTCTTAATTTATCATACAGGGAGTTAAAGGATCGTCCGAGTAACTGCCCTTTATCAGCATAGTGATTTAAAAGATGATGTATCGCTTTCACGTCACTCATTTTAGCATTTCGTATCATAACTACCACTGGTGTTTTCTTTGAGATATCCAAGAAAACATTTTAAAACGACTACAAGATTATCTGAAAATTTTCTTTTTCTTACCAGCCTCTAACTGAATAACCTCCAGCACCTGTTTACCTTTGCCACTATCGGAAACGGCAGAGGCAACATTTACACCGGATACGGGTGGATACAGAAACGACTGACCTGCCCAAACGCCAAACAGAAACATCCAGAGAAAAACACAAAAACAGACAACAGCAATACCGGTAATCCCACTTCTAGTAAGTTGAAATTTGACCTTTTTAACCGGTTTCTTCCGTTTCCTGGGAGCCATACACTACTCGTTTTTACTACATCTTTTCCGGAGCAGTCAAGCCAAGCATCTCCAATCCATTCTTGAAGACCTGCTGCAGGGCTGAGATCAGACAGAGGCGGGCATCGGTGACTGATTGATCAACATTTTCAGGATCTATCACTTTGTGTTTGTTATAATAACTATGCCACTCCCCTGCAAGCTCCATCAGGAAAAAGATAGCCCGGTGAGGAGCGAGATCAAGTGCAGCAGATTCTATCGCAACAGGAAAGGAGGCAATGCGTTTTAACAACTGTAACTCTTCAGGTTCTTTCAAAAGAGACAGATCAGCACCTGTGACACTCACGTCCTGCATACCGGATTCTTTAGCTCGTCGTAAAATAGAACAAAGGCGGGCATGGCCGTACTGTACATAATAGACTGGATTGTCTTTCTCTTCACTTGTTGCAAGATCCAGATCAAACTCAAGCTGACTATCTGCCTTTCGCATCATAAAGTAAAAACGGGCGACATCGGTACCCACCAAATCGAGCAACTCATCAACGGTGACAAATGTTGCCTTACGAGTGGACATCTTTACCTGCTTCCCATTTCGGGTAAGTGTTACAAATTGATGCAGAACCACCGTTACCTTTTTTGAGTCATAGCCAAGGGCTTCAAGCCCGGCCATAACATCCGGGACGGTTGCGATATGATCCGAGCCAAAAACATCAATCATCCAATCGAAATTCCGTTTAAACTTCTCTCGATGATAGGCAATATCCGGTAACCTGTAGGTCGGTTCACCAGTATTTTTAATAATTACCCTGTCCTGTTCATGGCCAAATTCGGTTGTTTTAAACCAGACCGCATCGTCTTTTTCATACACCAGTCCCTTATCACGAAGCTCTTGAACAACGGAATCAATATGTCCATCGTCATAGAGGGAATGCTCATTATAGTAATTGTCAAAGACAATCCCCATTCGTTTAAGAGTAGAAGAGATATCTGCAAAAATCAGCTCTCTTGCCTTCACTGTAAAGGGAAGCACATCGTCATCAGCAACGAGCGTATCACCTTTTTCATCTATAAGAACTTGAGCGATATCCTGAATATACTCCCCTTGGTAGCCATCTTCGGGAAATTCAAATTCTTTATGCTGCAACTCAAGGTAGCGGGCACGAGTGGATTGTCCAAGCACTCGCATCTGTCGCCCAGCATCATTGAAATAGTATTCACGATACACGGAGTGGCCAGTTGCTTCCAGCAACCGTGCTATGGCATCACCAAGAATAGCCTGACGACCATGGCCAATACTTAAAGGACCCGTCGGGTTCGCACTGACAAATTCGACCATGACGTTTTTGCCAGCTCCACAAGTGGAAGTGCCGTAGGAATCACCGGCAGCCAAAACGGGGCCTAATATATCCTGCCATACTTTCTGTTTGAGAAAAATATTTACAAACCCCGGTCCGGCGATCTCGACTTTATCGATAATCTCCGATTGTTCACCAAGTAATTCAACTAAAACTCCGGCAATTGCGCGAGGATTTTTCTTCTCCATTCCGGCCATAACCATGGCCATATTCGTTGAATAGTCTCCCTGCCCTTCCCTTTTGGGGACCTCAACTGAATATTTACCTGCAGCCTTATCTGACCACTTCCCTTCAGCCACGCCTTTAGCAAAGCAGCCATCAACCAGTTTTTGTAAGCCTTCGAGTATCATTCTATATATTTTCTTTCGTTATTATTTCCAAAAAGACAGAGTACCTCGTAGGAGATACTATCCATCCAACCTGCGATTTCATCACCGCTAATGGTATCTTCTTCCTGCGAACCAAGAAGAACCACTTCATCACCTACCTGAACACCTTCAATATGAGAGACATCAACCATACATAGATTCATGCAGATACGACCCATGATTTTTGCCCGTTTTCCATGGATAAGCACCTCACCCTTATTGGAAAGACTCCGTGACAAACCATCTCCATAGCCAACAGGAAGCACTGCAATCTGGGTTTCACAATTCGTAATAAAGGTATGACCATAGCTGATACCTTTACCTGCCGGTACATCTTTTAGCTGTAGCACCCTGGTGGTAAAACTCATAACAGGCTGGAGTTTTTCACCAAGCTCCGACTCTATTCCTGTTACTCCATCCGGGTAATATCCATATAATGAGATTCCTGTACGAACCATATCACAGTGGGTACCTGAAAAATAAAGTATGCCACCTGAATTAGCAGTATGTCGTATCAGTTTCACTTCGTTTTCGGCAGCTGCAAAAAGCTGTTCAAAAACGGAAAATTGCCTTTTGGTATGATTTGATTTCGCCTCGTCCGCTCGGGGAAAATGACTGGCAATACCTGCAAAAACAAGTCCCGGCATATTCTTTAGGGTAGAGACAAATTGCAGTAGCTCTTCAGGAAAAACCCCAAGTCGCGTCATTCCACAATCAACCTTAACATGAACATTAATCTCTCTGTTCAAACGTACAGCTTCGATTGATAATGCACGGGCACATTCAAGATTGTATAGTACAGGGGTCAGGTCATATTCAAATAAAAGAGAAGCCTCTGCTGGATCAAAGCCAAGGAAAAGGAAAATTTCCCCTTGTATCCCGGAACTCCGTAACGCTATACCTTCACAGGTTTCCGCCACACCAAAGTAAGAGCAGCCGATGGCTGACAATACACGAGCGGTTTCCAGCATGCCATGACCATAAGCATTGGCCTTGACCATTGCAAGGAATCTCGTATCAGCACCAATACGATTTTTTAAAAGGCGGTAATTATGATGAAGCGCTGACTGACGTATTTCAACCACGTTAAAAGAGTTACTCATATTAATCTAACACTGGTGAACAGCAAGTAAGCCAGTATAAGTACCTTGATGCTACTGTTGCCCCTTCAAGTTCAATAGGACTTAAGGGTTTCTTGTTTTTTATGACAGTATTCATGGAGTAAGACACTAAATGTCCTCACGCTTCTCTTTTTCGGGAAGCACTTTATCGCATTTTTTCCAGGCAATCCAAGCATTTCTTGATAAAAACAGCAGCACCCAACCAATGGACACATAAAAGAGACCGAGAAATTCCTTTGGCAAGGATGAGTTCCGCATCAGACAGCCAGGTTTTGACCGAATAGACGCCGCCGAGACAACGTCCATAACGGGTGACAATAATTCGTGTAATACTTTTCTTTGCAGAACGATCGAGCAAAAAGAGTGACTTCATCATTCCGATAATCAGGCCGGGGAAAACAATCCATAATTGACCTAGAGCGTTTAACCATACGGTTCAACGGGATATAAGAGATCTACCAACAAGGGTCCAGAGAGACGCTGCGACAAGAAGATGAACGGATTTCGAAGCATTTGGTTGTAGTTTTGCTAGTTTTCCAGCCATGGAGATTTGATTACCCTATAAATAGAACAAGCCCATCCTCCCCGAAGGGAGAATGGGCTTGCATCAAACCGAGTTCTAAATGACTTAGACTTCAGTTACGGTGATAGCGCCTTCAGGACAAACTTCAACGCAGGTCTCACAACCAAGACACTCGTCTTCTTCAACAACTTCAGCTTTACCGTCTACCATCTCGTAAACCTGAGCAGGACATGCATTAACACATTCTTCATCACCAGCACATTTGTCTTTGTCTACTATTACTTCCCAAGCCATAACAACCTCCTAAAATAATTATAAAAATAAAATAAAGATACAAAAAGTATCTATCTCAGTCTCCATAAGCATCAGCGCATTTTGGAACACCTTTTTCGTGTATAGATCAATTAATTCACCACCTGTATTTTGTCAAGTATAATAATTCCATTTATCGGCAATTAATCCTATATTCAAAAAGCCACTAACTTCTTATAAAATCGACGCTCCTGTGGTATGAAAAAGATTGACCGCAATCACATCTGTCTTATATTGTAATTTCCCAATTAAATCCCCGATTAAGTAATTCAAAAAGAGATCACACAATGGTAAAAAAAGCACAATCTGAAAAAAAACTTAAACATAAAAAATTAGTGGCTGAAAAGAACGAAGAAGCGATGGTGGAGGGAATCCTCGAAGGCAGTCCCGATGGCATCGGAGTTGTCATTGTTCGTCTAGAGTGCGGCTGTAAAAAAATGGCTGCCGTAGCCATAGATGGAGAGCCAGCTTCCAAGCTTATCATTTATCGAGATCAGTCCGAAAGTATTTGTGACCAGTGTAAAAAAGATGATGGCGATTTTATGCGAGTGACTGAAGCATTTATCCACTGGAGTAAACCGGAGCCCAGCGACAGTCAGAAAGAGAAAATATCTGCCAAGGTGCTCGGAACGACCCCCGCGGTAAACTAATATCCAGAAGTGCTGCAGAGTTTTGCAGCACTTCTAATTAACTAGAACATTCTCCCTCTTGTTTTACTTCTCAGAACCTATCCCGGCTCTATTCCAGTAAGTTTAATTGATTGACAAACAGAAAATATTATCGCACTTTAAAGTAGTCTATTTAGGCATTAAATGTTAGTTTCAAAATATTACATATAAAACTAGTGCACTTTTTTATCCTGAGGAAAACATCATGGGCTCAACAGCAAAAATCATTTACAGCAGTGTTTTAGCAATTCTTGTCGTCTTCTTATTTCTGATTTTTTATATGCAGAAAAGTGCTCAACTGGTGCTCGACAAACAGGAAATCCAGGATACAGTTGCACAAAAAGAGCTTGCAATTACTACGATTCAGCAGGCACTTCAAGAGACGACTACTCAGGTTGACAATGCGACAAACAGCGTAATTCCTGAACTCACAAGTAATCTTGCTGCCGCTGAAAAGGAAACGACCGCACTGCAGCAGGAACAAAAGGCACTCCAGGAAAAGCTGGATCAAAAAATAGCAGAAGGTGACAAACAGTTAACTGAATTCACTCAGCTGCAAGACCAGTACAAAGAGCAGAACAGTGCTCTTTCTGACACCAAAGACGAAATTACATCTCTGCAGGAAGAAAATACATCCCTGCAGGCACAGACCCAGAAGGTGGTTTCAAATCAGAATGCTACCCAGACACTCCTCGAACAAAAACAGGAACAGTTACAGCAACTCAACGCTGCCGGTCATGAAAAGGACCAAGCTATAGCATTTTACAGCGACAAGCTTGAAACCACGGAAGAAACACTTAAGCTTGTACAAACAGAAGATGCCACCCGGACAATGAATCTTTCTCTTGTCCTCGATGAATTGGCCCTCAAAACACAGCTTCTGGCAAAACTCCAAGACCAATCTGGACAAACCACCGGAGTAACAGTTCAGCCCGACACTTCTCAATCCACCGCTGTTTCTGAAATAAACGCCCTTATTGTAAAGATGAATCAGGAAGCAACCCCCATTGCTCCTGATTCTAATGAACTTCAAAGTGCTGTTGACAAAATCAGTGAACTTGAGCTCAGTAACACTAATTTACAATCATATATCAATGAGCAGAGCGCACGCATACAAAGCCTGCTCAGCGATCTTCAAAACAATGATACTAATTTTATTGCCTTGCAGGAAGACCTCTCTCATCAGCAGATAGACAACGAGATTCTGAGAAAAGAACTTGACGAACTGTCACTTATGGAAGAAGAGGCGGGTAATGCCCTTACTCAGCTGCAGATTCTTCTTACAGACAGAGAAAATGAGATTGAACAAGTAATAACAGAGAGTCAGGAAACAATTATTCCACTTGTAGAAAAAATCGAAGCTCTTGACCTTCAGCTCACGGAATTCCAGGGCAACAACGTACAACTCACAGAAACCATAGCTCTTTTGGAAACCAATCTTAGCGAATCACAGACAGCAAATGAAACATTGAGCAATGAGCTTGAACCTGCCAAGGCAGCTCTTGAAGAATCGACTGGTGCTCTTTCTCAACACCAGGACGAACTAGACGGGCTCAATGCCAAAAACGTAGAATTGCAAACCGATAATGATCAATTATCAGAGCAAGTGCTAGCACTACAGTCTACCATTGATGAACAGAACAGCGCCAAAGAGACTGTGCAGAGTGAACTCGAGGCACAACTGGCAGCATCGGCATCCTCTCTTCTAACGGTACAGGATGGGTCTGATACTCTTAAAAATGAACTAGAACAACTCTCCGTAACCGCAGCTGAAAAGGATACAGTCATCCAGGAACTGACAGAAAAAATTGCGGCTGACAACAGTGACGAACAGTTACAGAAAAACACACTGTTAGTAGAAGAGATTGCGGCTGCTAAAGTGCTGTCTGATAGCATAGGTGCTGAGCACGCTAGCCTTCTCGCCGAGAAAGAGAGTATCATCCAAGATCTCACAACCGAGCTTAACGCAAGTAAAGAAGCAGAGGCCAGCGAAACACAAATTCAGGAGATTGCTCTTCTTACCGAAGCTGCTGCTGCCACAAAACTTGCTTTGGAGGAGCAGGCAGCAATGCTGAGCTCAACTCAACAACAATTCGCAGATCTTGAACTCAAGAACAAAGAACTGGTAACAACTCTTGGTGACAATCAGAGTACGCTTACAAAAAGCCAGGAAGAGCTTAGTACCCTGACAGCTGAAAGAGACCAGCTTTTGCTTATGACCAGCGACAGTGATAAAGATGGTGTTTCCGATGCAGATGATACCTGTCCTGATACAGTTCCAGGTGCAGAGGTTAATGTCCAGGGGTGCGAAGAGGATAAGGACAATGATGGCCTGGTCAATCGACTCGACCTTTGTCCAGGTACTGCCTCCGGAACTGAAATTGACAGTGCCGGCTGTTCTGCTGAGCAGACAACAATAATTCTGGAAGGGATCAGCTTTCAGTTTGGCACAGCTGAGCTGACGGAAGATGCTCACTCTGCCCTCAACAGTATCGCAGCTATTCTTCAAAATAATTCCGAAATCCTGATGGAAGTCGCCGGACATACCGACTCTATTGGAGAGGAAAATGCCAATCTCCAGTTGTCCACCCTCCGCGCTCAATCAGTACTCGAATATCTTGTATCCCAGGGTGTTACTACCGATCGTCTCCAGGCAAAAGGATATGGCGCAAACGAACCCGTTGCTGATAACACAACGAAGGAAGGTCGTGCCCAAAACCGAAGAGTTGAACTCAAAAGGATTGACACAACCACTCCAGTACAGAAAACGGAAGAGACATAAGTACCTCAATGATGTAGGCCTTAAGGCCATAAAGACAGCCGGGTGCAACAAGGGTTTAGAAAACAGCAATGCTGACAAACCTTTTTAAACATTGGACATACCGTGTATTCGCTCCCGGCGCTTTACTGCGAACAACCTACGAATCCTTCCAGGATCTGCTGATCTTTGACAGTCGCTGTCATGAGATAATGGCAGACCTGGAGAGCCTCTATTACCAAGGAAATAGAGAGGATTTTTGCAAAATTTTCCACAAGTATAGCGCTCTTGCTGAAAACGTTGAAGGAATGGTACTCAGCCTTCAACGTATGGCTCCAGGAGCCTATGCTGACCTTCCAGCCTATTTTAATAAATTCAATTTTTACGCTCAATTTTTTTTCGCCCCCCCCGAATTACACTTTGGCGAACCTTTTGTTCTGCCCCTAAACAGTAGCGAACTCTCAACGGACCTTGCCGGCGCAAAATCATGTAATCTGGCTAAACTCCAACACAGTCTTGGCCTGAAAATCCCGCAGGGATACGTTGTCACCACCAACAGTTTCGCCTACTTCCTCGAGTATAACAATCTTCGCCCTGCCATTAATACATTACTTGCTCAAACAGATATTACATCTCTTAGAAATCTGTCTCAAATATCCTCTCAAATAACAAAACTCATTCAAACGGCAGAAATCCCTCCTGAGATTCTTGAGGCGATCCTCGGTGCACAAACAGGCATGCAGGAAAAACATGGCGCTGATATTCTCTTTGCAGTTCGAAGCAGCGCTATCAGCGAAGATGGTCAATGCTCCTTTGCCGGACAGTACTCAAGTTATCTCAATGTCAGCGCAGATAAAGTAGTCACTGCGTATATCGATGTGCTGTGCAGTAAATACAGCCCTGAAGCTCTACTATACCGGATAAACTGCGGACTCAGTGATGAGGAAACGGTGATGGCAGCTCTGGTTCTGATCATGATCCCCCCAGTTTCGGCAGGAGTTGTCTACACAACAGACCCATCTGGGAAAGAAGCTAATAGGCTTTACATTCATGCAACCCCTGGCCTTGGAGATACCGTTGTTAGTGGACAGGTAATACCAGACCTCTTTACTGTTGATAAAAACACAAGCCAACTTGCAGATCCTACAAACACTGGCACAACTCCCCTCACAAACGCCCAAATTCATGATCTCAGCGAAAAATCGCTTCTTATAGAACAACATTTCAATTCCCCTCAGGATATTGAGTGGGCCTTAGACCATGATGGCTCCATTGTTTTTCTCCAGAGCAGGGAACTGCACATTTTTGACACAAAAGAAAAGAGAGTGGAGCAAAGCTATAGTTCCCATGCCTCTCTATTATTTCAAAGTGGTGTTATGGCCGCATCTGGCAGCACCTGTGCAAAAGCCTGGGTTCTTGATTCAACCCATCCTCTCGAGGAAATGGAACAGGGCGCTATCCTGGTTATTAAGGAGACACTGCCTAGCTATGTCCGTGCACTGCACCGGGCAAGTGGTGTTATTGCACAGCTTGGGAGCAGTGCTGGACATTTTGCAACGGTGTGTAGAGAATTTTCCGTTCCTCTTCTTCTTGGTGTAGGAGTTGATATTGAACGCATACACCATGGTGACTTAATCACCCTTACAGCCGATAAACGTACCGTCTCCTTGGGAAACCATTCGGCCACCAAAAAGAAACTCCCTCCCTATAAAAAAGATAAAGATCTGCCGTTTTTCAGAAAACTGCACAGAGTACTTGATTTTATCACCCCTCTGAAACTGGTGGACCCGCAGTCGATTGATTTTGTCCCGGAATCCTGTCGCTCACTCCATGATATTATCCGCTTTTCTCATGAAATGGCTATTCAGAGTATGTTCTCCATCGGTAATCGTTGCGGTACCATCAAAGGCGGGAAAAAGAAATTACAGACGGAATTGCCCTTTGAAGTATTCCTTGTTGATGTAGATGGCGGGATGGATCCAGCTGCTGGCAGCCAAACCTCCATCGACCTGGATTTAATCCGTTCAACGCCCTTTAAAGCGCTGTGGCGTGGCTTCAGCCATCCTGACATCCATTGGGGGGATAAGACCTATTACAACTGGAAAAGCTATGACCAGATGGCAATGAGTGATGCTTTTGCCTTTCAATCGGATAAAGATTCTGCAAGTTATGCAGTACTTGGAAAAGATTACTTGAATATTAACATCCGTTTTGGATATCATTTTACAGTAATCGATGCACTTTGCGAAAAAGGGTTCACAACGAATTACTGCGGGATGCGCTTTGCAGGAGGTGGTGGTGATTTTGAAGGACGGGAGCTTCGTATTCTTTTTTTAAGAACTGTTCTGGATCGACTCGGCTTTGATGTTACAATCAAGGGTGATCTACTCGATGCTAAAACCAGTGGTATCTCCGCAGATGTTCTCCTTGAGCGTATAGAATCATTAGGAAAGCTTCTTGGAGTGAGTAAACAGATGGATATGCACTTCAAAGACATGACGATGGTGGAACTGCAGGTTGAAAACTTTTTCAAAAGCCCGAGTTCCTGACACAATTAGATACCTTATACCTCAATAGTCCGATTGGCATTTACCATGGCATATCAAATTACCTGGATCACCAGCCACCTCGCAGTAGGACATGCCCCAATGTCCTATAAGGAACTGGAATCCATTAAAGAACAGGGGATCCATGCCATTGTTAATCTTTGCGCGGAATTTAGTGACCTCCATGAGATCGAGGAACAGGCAGGATTTGAGGTCTACTATCTGCCGATCCACGATGAGTGTGCACCGGAAATGGAGGCGATGGAAAAAGCTCTGCACTGGTTTGACGAATCAATTTATCTTAAAAAGAAGGTTCTGGTGCACTGCCGTCATGGTATCGGACGTACGGGAACCTTTGTGTCAGCCTACCTTTTACGACGTGGACTCGGTCTGAAGCTTACTGAAAAAGCCTTGAAAAAGACACGTGCCACACCAACAAATTACAGTCAATGGAAGCTACTAAAAAAGTATGGCAAAAAGCAGCGTCCCCTCAGCGCTCGGCAAGCAAGTATCCAGGATACAAACACCGTTGATTTGACACCATTTTTCATTGAATACCAGGCAGCTATAGAGAAGGTTGCCACCGTGGAAGGCCTTGCTGATAACTGCTGGATTAAGGATGAACAATGCTGCCATGAATATTTTGAGATACAACTTATTGAAGCCGTTTTTATCAGTCATAATATGAACCTCTCTCTCACAAGTCTGGCACGGGAGACCGTCATTCATTCAGCAGCAGCCCAGGCACTGCAGTTTAAAAATACAAAGACTTTTACAAGCTGTCCGCTTTCCCAAAACAATTGTTGTTGCCTTATAGCAAGCGAACGACCGGTTCACTGCAGGAGTCTTCAAGACAACAGTGATAGAAAAGAAATCAGTTCAGCAATCGACTCACTTTCAAGAGATGTCTTTTTTGCACTCACAGGTTCATTTCCACCGCAAAAACAACTTACTTTTTCGATACTGGACACCATCTCAGGAAAATTTGTGCAGTATTACTTTCAGGAAATGTTGAAGATATCGGGAAAAAGCTAGATGAAAGAAACCAAAAAACACAAAATGCGACTCCTTATTGTTGATGATGAACAGGATCTTCTCAATCTTCTGAAAAAAGTACTGTCAAAAAAATGCGATTGTGAAATCTCACTGGCCGGAAGCGTCAGTAAAGCTGAGGATATCATAAAAGCCTGGAAACCGGATGTCGTTCTCACGGATATCATAATACCGGAAAGCGATGGTCTCCAGCTTCTGGATTTTATACAAAAAACAGACTCAAGTATTTCAACAATAATTATGACAGGTTACGCAACGGTTGAGATGGCTGTAAAGGCGCTCAAGAATGGTGCCTATGATTTTTTTGAAAAACCTTTTGATAATGACAAAATAAGTAGGGTTGTCACGCGGGCCATGGAAAGGACTAAACTACTTAAAGAAAATCAGAGATTGCAGCAGCAGGTCATCAACAATAGTAAATCCACCGAATTCGTTGGTCAATCAAAGGCCCTTCGCCAAGCTGTGGATCTACTCACCCGTTTTGGACAGAGTGATGCAACACTTCTTATTCGTGGTGAATCCGGCACAGGAAAGGAAGTTGCGGCCCGTACCGTACACATGGCCTCCAAACGTGCTTCAAAAAAAATGATCACAGTGAACTGCCCGGCCCTACCTGAGCAGATCCTCGAAAGCGAACTTTTTGGCTACTGCAAAGGCGCCTTTACAGGTGCTGACAGCGATAAAGATGGGCTGTTCCTTGAAGCCGAAGGGTCAACTATTCTGCTCGATGAAATTGCCGACATCCCGGTTAGCATACAAACAAAATTGCTTCGTGTCCTTCAGGAGAAGGAGATTCAACCTCTTGGGCAGACAAAGACTATTAAAATAGACGTAAGGGTTCTCGCCTCAACCAATCAAAACCTTGAGGAAAAGATTCAGAAAGGGGAATTCAGGGAAGACCTCTATTATCGTTTAAATGTTATGAACGTTGTTCTCCCCTCCCTCCGTGCAATAAAAGAAGATATCCCTCTTTTGGCCCAGCACTTCCTTAAAATATATGCAACCGAGTACGAACGTGAAGATATGGTATTCAGTAAAGAAGCACTGCAATGTCTTATGAAACAGGTCTGGAAGGGAAATGTCAGAGAGTTTCAAAATATCATTAACAGGGCCGTACTTCTCGCTACTGACAATATTTTAACGGTCAATGATCTAAAAAATGATGAGGGCAGGAACACCTGCGAACCGCAAAGCCCCTCTCTACTCTCACAGGAGTTGAATCAACTCCCCTATAAAATGGCAAAACAGTCCATAGTGTCAGACTTTACAGTTTCCTACCTGACAGATGGCCTTCAGAGCCACAGCGGTAACGTCTCGGCTGCCGCTAAAGCAAGTGGTATGGAAAGACAAGCTTTTCAAAGACTTATGCGCAACCACTCCATTCAATCGATAACGTTCAAAGAATAAACAAGAGCCGCAATAATTTTGTTGCACCGAAACTTTTTTGTCGCAGTAGAACCCACTCCTCTACCATCCCATCCCCGTATTCCAGAAATAAACACCTAGCCCCAACCGTTGCATAACACTGTTTACACGTGATATTGTTGTTTTAATGCCTCGCTTTTCATTTTGGCATTACTTATGCAAATACGATATGCAGATGTGGGCCAACAGATTAATTGAATGATGCAGTCCTAACGCTGTTCTTTCTATATCCGTTGACTTCCATGTGCAGATACTGACAAGAATAATTCTTCTTCACTGCCTCATAAATGTTGCACCGGAGCTAAATGATTCATTTTCGAAAAACAGAAAAGAAGTTCTGTTTGTTCCTCCTTACAGCATTTCTTTTTATTCCGAATCAGGCCCATGCGCTCCAGTCCCACGCCAGCCCTGAAGGGATTTACGTGCATCAGTTGGCCCACATCTTTTTCCTTGCAGCACTCTGCTATCTCTTCTGGGATATTCGTAGAAGTTCTTTTCCCAATAAAGGCTGGCGTTTCCTGCAAATATTCTGCATTTTTATGATATTGTGGAACATTGTTGCCTTTACGGGGCATTGGGTCGGACAGTCCATCGAGGCAAGTCACATTATAAAAGAAGGAGGCTATCTCTCAGCAAAAATAACAGGTCCCATAACCAGTAATAAACTGCTCTATTATTTCACAAAACTTGATCATATATTCAGTGTTCCGGCAATGTTCTTTCTCTATCTGTGTCTGCGTTCTCTTTACTTTGAAATCTGTAAGGAGGAGAAGATATGACGGAACTCAGTATGTTACCTGCCGACATTACCGATATGGCAGGCTCGCTTATTATAATATTTTTCTCTTTTCTTTCACTTCGTTACGCCTACCTATTAACAAAGAAACAACCTGATAATTTCCTTTGGGGCTTTCTCCTCTACTTCTGTATAACCCTCTCCGCTTTTGCCGTTTCCAGAGCAATGGGACATCTTGTCAAACAGGTTTTACTTATCAGTAACAGTGAAGAACAATGGAAAACCCTGGCACCACTGGCTGGCGGATTCAACACACTTCTTATGACCTCCCTTGCGGCAGTAACCATCTATTACCACAAAGGTATCGAAGGCTTTCATGCCATAGAAACAAAGGCAAAAAGTCTTAAATCCACCAATAAAGAACTTCAACAGACCGGAGCTCAACTCCATGAGCTAAATGTCCACCTTGAAGAAATGGTTGAAAGTCGTACCAAGGAACTATCGGTATCCGAAAAGAAGTTCAGAAATTTCTTCATTAATTCAAAGGACATGGTCTATTTCGGCGATGCCGAAAACAGACTCATCAATATGAATGCCTCGGGTTTTGAGATGCTTGGATATTCCTTCGATGACCATCCTGACCTTCAGTTATTGGATATTTTTAATAATGAACATGACCTCGACAACTATTTTGAAGAAATCCTAACAAGGGGCTTCGTTGAAGACCTAGAGCTTGAATTTAAAAAAGCCGATGGCTCCCTGATTTACATCCTGCTTTCCGCAAATGCCATTCATAATGAAAACGATGAATTCACCGGTTGTGAAGGAATCGCCAAGGATCTGACCCGGGTAAAAACCATGATGGCCCAACTCGCATCGAGCGAAAAAATGGCATCCATTGGTCAGATGGCGGCAGGCGTTGCTCATGAGATCAACACACCTCTCAGTGTAATCCTTGGCTATAGCCAGTTATTATTGGATGATTATCCGATAGACACCAACGAAGGGGAAAGTCTTGAGGTCATTGAACGTCAAACCAAAGCGTGCAGAAAGATTGTGGCTGACCTCCTTAAATTTTCAAGGCAGAGTGAGAGTTCAAAAGACAAAGTCTCTCTCAACGAAATTGTGATTGATGTTCTTGCTGTCACCCAACATTCCATGAGTATGGATAATATCGCAGTATATCAAAATCTTAGTCCTGCTCTCGATACCACTATAGGTGACATAGAAAAGCTCCGTCAGGTTTTCATTAATTTTATCCATAATTCCCACCATGCCATGGAAAAACAGGACAGTGGCAAACTCTTTATCTCCACCAGAAACAGCGATGACAGTAAGGAGATAATCGCCACAATTCGTGATACCGGCCATGGTATTCCGGATAGTAATCTCTCTTCAATATTTGATCCGTTTTTCACTACAAAACCCGTTGGTAAAGGGACGGGACTTGGCCTTTCAGTCTCCTACGGAATCATCAAGGAACATGGTGGTAGGATTGAAGTCGAGTCACCTGCCATTGACAGTGATACAGGCGAAAACCTTGGTGGAACCGCGTTTCATGTTGTGCTACCAGCAATATCATACGTGCAGGAAAATTCCAATCAGCAATGTAATCCAGGAGAAACCAATGGCTGAGATCATTACACTCGACGATGTAAAAGATGCCGCAGTACTTATTGGTAAAATTTTAAGAAAATCTGGTCATACGGTCCATGCTTTTACCGAAGAAGAGGACGCAATTACCCACGTTGAGCTCCATAAAACAGATTTGGCTATCCTCGATATAAAATTAAAAAGAATGAATGGCGTTGAGGTTCTTGCCATTCTCAAGAAAATTGATCCTTCAATACGAATTATTATGCTGACTGGCTACCCAACGGCGGAAACGGCCAAGGAGGCTATCAGTCTTGGAGCTGACGAATATTGTATAAAACCAATTGATCGATATAAACTTGAGGAAAAAGTCACCAAAGTTCTCAATCTCAGCAAATAAGTATCTTCAACCAAAAGTACTATTCAAAGGAGGTAATAAGGGCAAACCAACCGAATCAAGAAGAGTCAAGACCAGAATTGACACAAGGGAGCCTGATCATTAGTCGGCTTCTATCCTGATTGAACAAATCTGAAAAGAGGAGAAGTAAAAAAATGATGCAATGTAAAAGGCTGTCAATTTCCTTGATGGTAATTTCTATTTGGCTTTTAGCCTGGCAAAACAGTTCTTTTGCTGGAACTACTATTTCAGCAGAAAAATATAAAGCAGGCGACACAGTTACCATAGAGGGACAGATTGCTCCCGGGCAGGAACTCTATATTGCCATTGCCCAGCAGAAAGAATTTAAGACATCGGATACCGATGGTAAATTTGAAAAAAAGAAGCTTCCAAAATATGGAAAGAAAGTTGGCTTCTCCCCGGACACCTCTATTCCACCTCTTTACTATATGATCACAAGTAATCGTGATGCCTTTGGTAAAGATGTGGACAAGAAATTTGGTGGACCCTCCTTTCTCTTTAAAAAAGGCCAGGGCCTCTACAACACCACCATGTTTAGTTTGAAGAAAAGTTTTGATGATGTGGGTGCCAAAGATATGATGGGACCAATCAAAACTTCCGAACAATGGAATTTTCTGAAGTTTGGCCATGAAAACAAATATGGAATCAACACCGTTGTTAAGGAAGGGAATAAAAAAGGTAAGGTCGTTATTTTTGCCAGAAGTGTTCTTGGTGATTTTGCTCAAACTGGAAATTACTGGGACAAAGGAACCTCACTCAAACTTGACAAAGCAACTGGAAAATTCACCGCCTCTTTTATGTCCTTTCGTCACACTGCTCCCGATACAGCGTTTGATGTCTATGTAAATGGAAGTAAAGATGGATCCTACTCCATTGAAAAGAACGGTTTTTGGCTTGCCAAAGGCTATCGTTACATGAACCCTCTCATCATTATTATTGGAGCGATACTGGTAGGTACCTATTTCTCCATGATCGGTGCTGCTGGTGGTATGCTTATGGGTGCTTTCCAGGCTCTTTTTGTTCAGACCGCAGGTCCTGTTGGTATCAATGCTGCCAACGTGCTTCGTCCTTCAAATATCGCACTCACCCTTTTCTCTCCACTTGGATCATTCTACCGTTTTGCCGTGGTTGAAAAACGTGTCGCCTGGCCTGTGGGACTCTCTTTTGGTGCAGGTATTTTTCTCGGCTCCGTTTGGCTTGGTGGATATGCCACCCAGTACCTTTCCATGAAGGCTTACAAGGAATGGCTCGGTGTGCTCGTTGTGATTATGGGTATTAAAACTCTTATGGAAATGACACCTGGTGCCATGAATAAGAGAAAAAATATCAAGGCAATGACCCAGAAATTTAACGCTGCGGTTAAGGAAGCAAAAGAAACCGGTGGAGCTGTTAAAATGGGTTCCATTGAACCTGTAAAATCAGGGCTGACCGACTACCGCTTTAAATTCTGGGGTGAAGAGTTCCGCATTAATCCACTGCTCTTTGCATTCCTTGGTATTATTGTCGGTATTGCTTCCCGTGCCTTTGGTATTGGCGGTGGTTTCCTGCTCGTTCCCATGATGACCACAATTGCTGCACTTCCCATGTATGTTGCTGTTCCAATATCTCTTATTGGAACCTGCTTTTCCAGTGTTGGTTCCTTTATCGGATATGTCCTGAACGGATATCTTCCAGATATGGTTCTCGCCGGATCAATCATCATTGGTGGATTTGCAGGTGGTATGCTTGGTAGTCGCTGTCAGAAGATGTTCAGTGAGAAAACTCTTAAGATCGTTCTTGCCTGTACATTGTTCTTCCTGTTCTTCCGTTTCCTCAAGATTGAATACTGGATCTAGGAATAACAGATAGAGAAACCATAAAGAAACTGCCTCGACAGTTGTTACAAATGTTGAGGCAGTTCCTGTTAATTCTTTACCGATGGATAGATCATGGAACATTTTTTAGATATCGTATGGGAGTTCCTGTATGGCGCAATACTAGCTTTTGCAGGAATGGTGGATTCTTTGCTTTCTCCTTTGCTCGCCGTCACAGGGCCAGCTTTTATCCTGGTACTGCTAGCCTTCTTAACAGTCTGCTGCACAAAATTTCTTGGCAAGACATGCCGTACCAAACGACACGTTGAACTTGAAAAGGATTTTTATCATTGGCTTGAGATCCGGGAAGAGGCCATGCGTTGTGAAGACAGAGAGATAGGTTCACGCATGGCAAGGAACATAGACCAGGCAAAGCTTAACCGCTGCTATTACGACTATTTTCTTGAAGGCCTGCTGCTCAGTTTTGCCACCATGTATCTGCCAATCTTAATGGTAATGTCCTATGTGAACACCTTTTTCCGTCCTGAACGACTGATAGAACTCACCGGTACGGAATACATTATGCAGTTTGGCTCATCGAACGCAGAACCCATACTGATAGGATCGATATTTTTCTATTTTATGTCGCTTATGTCCTTTTATATCGCCTGGGCCATCCTTAAAAAGGTGATGGAACGCAGAAGGCGCAGCAGAATCATACAAGAACTAGATATCAATCAGGCAATTACAGCCAGATAACCAAAATCATTTTTCTTTTAGTGGAGGAAATTCAAATGAAGAAGTCTGTTTACTCCATGTGCGGGATGTGCACTGTGCGCTGTCCCATTCGTGTGGAGTCAGAAAACAATAAAGTAACGTGGATTGAAGGGAACCAGCATATCCTCGGTGGTGCATTGTGCGCCAAGGGATCTGCAGGTCCAGCCCTTGTGGCCGATCATGAACGTCCACAACAGCCGCTCATCAGAGAGGGTGCTCGTGGTGAAGGTCGATGGCAGAAAGTCAGCTGGCCCACCGCCCTCGATTACATCAGCAACAAATTAAAAAAAATCAAAGCAGAGCATGGCCCGGAATCAGTCGTTCTCTCGTCGAGAGGCGGTCCATGGCAGAATATGTATAAAACCTTTATACATGCCTTTGGCTCTCCAAACTATACCAACCACGACTGCACCTGTGGTCGTAATACCCATCATGCAAGCCTTTCTGTGAATGGTGTGGGACGTAAAGGGTTTATCTATGACATTAAAAATGCCAAACATCTGGTTCTCTTTGGACGAAACATGTTTGCATCACTGCGTATCGGTGAAAACCTGCAGACCATGGATATGCTTGAAAATGGCGGCAAGCTCACCTATGTAGATGTGCGCCAGACCATGACAGGGATTAAAGCGGATCGTTTCTTCCAGGTAAGACCGGGAACGGATTATGCCCTTATTCTTGCTATGATCCATGAACTGATCAAAAGGGATGCGTATGATGCTGAGTTTGTAAAGCAGTACGTATCTGGATTTGATGAACTAGCTTCTTTTGTAGAACAGTATTCACCCGCATGGGCCGCGAAAGAATGTGGTATCAAAGAAAAAGCTATCCTGTCTTTTATTGATGAGATCATTCCGGCTATGCCCAAGGTTATTTTCCATCCCGGCTGGAATCTATCACGTTACAAGGATTCTTTTTACGCATCCCGTGGACTCCATATCTTAAATGTCCTGATGGGCAATATAGAACAGGAAGGTGGACTCCTTATCCCTAAGGGACCAGGCGATTGTGGTATTAAAGGACTCCGGGCACTGGACTGTCCAAAACCTGATATTAAACGTGCAGACGGTGTTGGCTGGAAATATAAACATTTTGACAAAGGCCCAGGTCTTGCGCATCTTTTTTTCGATGCGATGGAAAAAGAGGATCCGTATCCTGTTAAGGCGTGGATCGCAATGCGACACGACCCATTCTCGGGACTGCCAGATCCCAAACGTCAAAAACAATCCTTTGAGCACTGCGATCTTCTGGTGTCCATTGACACCCATTACAGCGAATTTGGCTGGTTTGCAGACGTTATTCTTCCTGAATCAACCTATCTTGAACGTGAAAGCACCATCTGTGTTCAGAAAAGTTTAAAACCCCGCCTTGCCATCCGACAACGAGCAATTGATCCGGAATTTGACACAAAACCGGGTTGGTGGATTTTCAAGCAGCTCGCTGATCGAGTGGACCTTGGCGAGTATTTTCCATACAACACAGCTGAAGAGCTCTGGAACTGGCAACTTGAACCAACGGGATTCTCACTTTCCGACTTTGATGAGAAAGGATTTGTACCACTCACCGATAAAGCGATCATGTACGATCCAAAAAATCTCGAGGGCCAGTTTAAAACCCCATCGGGGAAAATTGAAATTATCAGTAAAAAACTCGACGATGCAGGACTGCCATCTCTTAAAGAGTATGTATCCCCTATTAAACCTCCAAAAGGGATGTTCAGGTTGGTGTATGGACGATCGGCTGTCCATAGTCACGGACACACCACAAATAACCCGTTGCTCTCAGAATTGATGCCTGAAAATATGCTTTGGATTAATAAAAGGGCTGCTAATAAACTTGGTATCGTCGAAGGAGATCTGGTGAATATATCATCGGAAGACGAAAGCTACTCGGGTCCAATGCATGCACATGTCGTTGACTATATCCACCCGGAAGCAGTGTATATGGTTCATGGCTTTGGTAAACAGATTCCGCTGCAGACGCGCTCCTATCATGCCGGGATCAGTGACCAGAAACTGATGACCGGAAAGTTGGATGACTGGGATCAGGCAGGAGGAGCAATTAATCTTTGCGAGTCTTTTGTTTTAGTGCGCCGCAGTGTCCGTAATCCTAAGAGGAGGGTCGAATTATGAACAAATATATGATCTACCTCAACTCCAGAAGATGTATCGGCTGTCACGGATGCGAGGTTCACTGTAAAACCTATAAAGGCCTGCCTGTTGGGCCATTTCTTTGTGAAATTGATCACGAATCACTCACCACAATAAAAGGAGTTCCCAAAACTGAATTTTCTTTTCGATCCTGCTATCATTGCGACGAACCATTCTGTGTGCCTATCTGTCCTACACAGGCCATGATTAAGCGTATGGATGGCATTGTCTATATCGATGAGGAAAAATGCATCGGATGCATGGCCTGTGCCGGAGCATGTCCCTGGACCATTCCGCAGATGAATCCGGAAACTAAAAAGGCTGTAAAGTGTGACTACTGTATGGATCGGGTTGACGAGGGATTAAAACCTGCCTGTGTTACCAAGTGCACAACCCATGCGCTCAAATTTGTCACCTTGCATGAAGTATAATTTCTGGTAAAAATAGGGCTGGATTATCAGGATGTAGTCGAGCTTTACTTTATCCGCCATATAAATGCTTATCTCAAACCTGGGAAAAGAAATGAAAAAAGAAATTGAAATGATTTGTGTTTCGGACCTGGAAGGCTTTGATCGGGACGTTTATGAAGCATCAAAGGTTACCTTGACCAAACATCTAGCAAAATTTGGATGGGAATTTGGAGACTGCGTGGTTGAAAAGGACGATAAGGTCTGGTCCTGCAAACCTGCTGCTATCTGGTTTCTGACGCCTGATCTTGTGTGTCACACCGAGGATTAAAGACAAACGGTCTGTGGAAATACAAGTGCCCTACTTCCGCAGGCCGCCTTCCCCCTTCACGGCGTAACAGCGATTCATAAATCCCTCTACCCACTCGGGTGTCCCAACTGCATGAATATGGGTGTAAAGAGCAAGGACATTATTCCTCATCAGCCCTTCACGCCCCTGAGAAAAGCCAACCCCTCTTGTCATTTTCAATGGCAACTCCGTATGATCCCCCTTCCATTCAAGGATAGTGGAATAGCGAAACTCATGCCCTTTGATCTCAGTACCTTTCCTATAAAAAGGATTATTACCTTCAACCTCAAAAATTGAATATCCATGCGCCTGAGGTTTTTTAGAGAGACCAAAACGAACAGGAAAAACCCCGCTGAGCGGATACACCTCGCCATCAAGTTCTATGGATTCACCGAGATAAATCAACCCGCCACATTCTGCATAAATCGGCAACCCTGCATCGGCGGCAAGTTTTACAGACTCCCGAAAAGAGCTGTTCGCCGCAAGTGCCTTCGCACTGGTTTCAGGGAATCCTCCACCTATATACAGGCCATCAAGTTCTGGAAGCTTCTTTTCTTCCATTGCATTCAGAGGAACCAACTCGGCCCCGGCAAGTTCCAACGCCTCGAGATTTTCTGAATAATAGAATTGAAAAGCCGCATCCATAAGCAACCCTATACGGAGTCTCTGTTTGGACGACTGAGGAGGATCGACTGATATCCTTTTCTCGATGGGAGCCATAATCTCTTGAATACGATCAAGATCAAGATGTTCAGCTGCCGTCTCAGCGAGGAGTTCTATTGCCTCATCGCTGCCTTCGTACTCCTGATGCGGGGTCACTCCAAGGTGGCGCATGGGAAAGATATCACGTTTCATCCGTGGTATCGCACCGAGTACAGGAAGTCCTGTGTATTTTTCTACGGCCTGGGTAACTATGGTCTGGTGCCTTTTGGTACCTATCTGGTTGAGTACAACTCCTCGAATATCCACACGCTCATCAAGTTTCATACAGCCTAGTACCATCGCTGCAACGGTTCGAGTGGTCTTGGTACAGTTTACAACCAGCAACACAGGAAGGTGAAGAGAGAGCGCTAATTCTGCTGTGGAATAGCCGCCGTCTATATTGACACCATCATACAATCCTCGATTTCCCTCCAAGACTATGAAATCAGCTCCTTCACTATGGCTAAGTAAAGAGGATTTTATATTCTCTGCACTCATCAGAAAGGGATCAAGGTTATAGCAGCTTCTTCCGGCAGCAAGCTTCATCCACCCCGCGTCAATATAATCAGGACCTTTTTTAAAGGGAACAACACTCTTCCCCTGCCTGGCAAGAGCAGCCGTTAATCCAACAGAGACCACACTCTTTCCCGATCCTCCGGCAAGACCTGCTACCACAATTCCTTTAGTCATGTTGTGTACTCATTGAGTAATGTTCTTTTCTGCCCTGAAGCTCCCAGGCCCTTGTATAGATCATTTAGCCGATTTTTCAAAATCAACCGGTATTACTTAGTTTATTCAGATTTAATATTGGGTGGAACATAAAAAGGCTCACCATAAAAAGAATCACCCCTTGGTAAGGGGAAGGGGAGCACGCGATGGGAGATTCGATACCCGAAACTCTCTTTCATCCTATTTCTATCTCGAGTTTTCGAAGTGCTTTGATCCTGTCACGTAATGCTGCGGCCTCTTCAAAGGCAAGCTCTTTTGCGGCTGTCTGCATCTCTTTTTCCAATTTTTTAATCTCTTTTTCCAGTTCTTTAATGCTGTAATATACGGGGAGATCCTCGGCAGCAGTGAGTAGTGCATTCCCACGATCGTCTGCTGCCTGATAGCCACTGGCCCGCAGGTGTTTCTGGATACTATCTTTCACTACAGATTTGACAGTTTTGGGAATAATACCATGTTCTTCATTATGTGCTGCCTGGATTATTCGTCTTCGGTCAGTCTCATCCATAGTACGCTGCATGGAACCTGTGATAGCATCACCATAGAGAATAACCATCCCTTCGGAATTTCGTGCAGCACGCCCACAGGTCTGGATAAGCGAACGATCGGAACGAAGAAAACCCTCCTTATCAGCATCGAGGATTGCAACTAGTGACACCTCTGGGATATCAAGTCCTTCCCGCAGGAGATTGATACCGATCAACACATTATACTCACCTTTTCGTAAATTCTGTATTAATTCGACCCGTTCCAGTGTTTTTATATCAGAATGAAGATAGCGTACCTGCACGTCAAGTTTTTCATAGTAATCGGTCAGATCTTCAGCCATTCTTTTTGTAAGAGTGGTGATTAAAACAGCTTCACTGCGAACGGTACGAATCCGTATCTCTTCAAGGAGATCATCCACCTGATTGGATGCCGGACGCACTTCAATTCTCGGATCAAGAAGGCCTGTTGGCCTGATAATCTGATCGACCAATCGCCCCTCAGCCTGTTCTATCTCAAAGGGACCAGGCGTTGCTGAGACATAGACAATCTGATTGATTCGTTGCTGGAACTCCTCAAAACGTAACGGGCGGTTATCCAGTGCTGAAGGAAGCCGAAAGCCATAATGGACCAGGGTTTTCTTCCTCGACCTATCACCATTGTACATACCATTCAGCTGCGGTACACCAATATGGGACTCATCAATAATAAGAAGATAGTCCTCTTCAAAGTAGTCGAGCAGATTCGGAGGAGCCACCCCTGGCTCTTTGCCGGTAAGGTGCCTTGAATAATTTTCAATACCGTTGCAATATCCAAGTTCCTGGATCATCTCTAAATCAAACATGGTTTTCTGCTCAAGGCGCTGCAACTCAACCAGCCTATTTTCCTGATGAAAATAATCCAGCCTCTCCTTGAGTTCTGTTTTGATAGTCTCCACAGCTACCTGCAATCTGTCTTTGCTGGTAACAAAGTGGCTACCAGGAAAAACGGTGTACTCCTGTAGACGTTCAAGAACCACTCCACGGAGAGGATCAATAACAGTTATGGATTCGATGGTATCACCAAAGAATTCAATCCGAATTGCAATCTCCTCTTCATGCACTGGAAAAATATCTATCACATCTCCACGCACCCGGAACGTGCCACGATGAAATGAAACATCATTGCGTTCATAGAGCATAAAGACCAGACGACGCTGTACCTGTTCCGGGGCAAACTCTTCATCGGTTTGCAGAAAGAGGTGCATATTTTTGTATTCTTCCGGCGAACCAAGTCCATAGATGCAGGATACCGAAGCGACAATAATCACATCACGGCGAGTTAACAGGGAACGAGTTGCAGAATGACGCATCTTATCAATGGCATCATTGATAGCTGAATCTTTTTCTATATAGGTATCAGATGTTGGAATATATGCTTCCGGCTGATAATAGTCGTAATAAGAAACAAAGTATTCGACAGCATTATTGGGAAAGAGCTCTTTAAATTCAGAAAACAGCTGGGCAGCAAGAGTCTTATTAGGAGCAATGATAAGAGTTGGTCTCTGTACTTCTGCAATGACAGAGGCCATGGTAAAGGTTTTACCCGATCCGGTCACACCAAGAAGGACCTGGCTCTTTGCTCCCGACGTAATTCCACGAATAAGTGTTGCTATCGCTTCCGGCTGATCTCCGGAAGCTTTATAAGGAGCTATAAGTTCAAAGGGTTTTTCCATGTATTTTCACTTACACTATTTCATGACGTCTGGCAAATAAAGAGATGGATAAATACTATAACATCCAGCAGCACTCCAACTACGTCTTTTTTTACCTCCTCGAATAGCATTAGTATGCTTCGGAGGCCCAAATAAACGAATTCGAAGTACGGAGTCTACGCTTACCTGGAGTCTACGCTTACCTGGAGTCTACGCTTACCTGGAGTCTACGCTTACCTGGAGTCTACGCTTACCTGGAGTCTACGCTTACCTGGAGTCTTCGCTTACCCGGAGTCTTCGCTTACCCGGAGTCTTCGCTTACCCGGAGTCTTCGCTTACCCG
>CAZDJE010000047.1:0-29769 GCA_964505715.1 uncultured Desulfocapsa sp.
GTACTATAAAAGAATTTTAGGAAATGGAATAAAGAAAGTCAAATAAGATTTTCGGATACATTGAATGACGCTTACGAAGCAGTGAATTAAAACTTATTCAATTAGGAGGGTGAGTTCCCTTTGACAGGTGATTAGCGTACTCGATAACAAAGCATTTTTAATGCAGAACACTCTTCAAATTTGTTAAGTAGAAGGAGTGAAACAACATTCGACCCAAGGTCGGAGATTATGAGGTTACCAATGGCTATTACCAGTTAACACGCAATCTTTTTTAATTACCGCAAGGCTTTCGTCTCCGGCAAATTTACTCGCTTGACATTAGCTCCCCACCCAAGATAATATTATTATACATTTAATATATACACAGATGCCCTTACGGTATTGTGGTGGAGGAATATAATGCGAACAGTTTACTGGTTGCAGTGTGGAGCCTGCGGTGGCGACACCATGAGTCTTCTTGGTATGGAATCTCCGGATATGCTGGAGTTATTCAAAGAGCAAGACTTGCAAATGCTATGGCATCCGTCTTTAAGCGGGGGGACTGCTCAGGAACATGATAAAATACTCGCTGGTCTCCGCAGTGGTAGACGTCCATTGGACATTCTTCTGGTCGAAGGTTTTGTCGCAAATGGTCCTGATGGAACGGGCATGTTCGACACCTTTCAGGGGGAAGCAAAGTCCTCCTTGCTAAAAGACCTTGCGAGGCAGGCTGCCGTTATTATAGCAGTTGGTACCTGTGCAAGTTTTGGTGGTATTGGTAACACTGGTGAGACAGATGCCTGCGGTCTCCAGTTCACCAAAAAAGAATGTGGCGGTTTGCTTGGTAAAAATTTCAGATCCAAACGTGACAGACCTGTTATTAATCTTCCCGGTTGTCCCGTTCATCCAGCAATTTTAAAAGACATACTCTGCATAATTGGTGATGGTGGAATGCCGGAACTTAACGAGTATCAGTGCCCTGATGACTGGTACAGTATGCTTATCCATCAAGGATGTACTAGAAACGAATACCATGAATACCGTGTTGAAGAAGAAGATTTTGGCGGACGAGGGTGTATGTTCTTCCACCTTGGTTGTCGAGGCCCACTTACTTACGGCCCTTGTAACAAGGTTCTCTGGAATCAACGTAACTCTAAAACAAATGCAGGGGTTCCTTGCTTTGGTTGTACCCAACCTGATTTTCCAAGACATCATGCCTTCTTCCACACACCAAATATTGTTAACGTTCCCCTCGAACTGCCAAAAGGGGTCAGTCGAGCTCACTACCTTGCTTACAAGGGCATGGCAGCTGCTGCAGCGCCTGATCGACTCACCAAACGGAAAAACCGGGTTTAACCTTTTACTGCACGGATAAATTAAGATATGTCCAAAACAATTCAAATGCCTCTGAACAGAGTTGAGGGAGACCTTGAGGTAAAGGTTACCATTGATAACGGTGTTGTCACCGATGCATGGATGATCGGTACCATGTATCGTGGAATCGAGAAAATGATGGCTGGACGTGCAGCTCTTGATGGTCTTGTCATCACCCCACGGGTTTGTGGAATATGCAGCACCAGTCACTTACTTGCTGCGGCACGGGCCCTTGAAAATATCTCCGAATCTGCGGTTTCATACAATGGTCGTCTTATCAGACATATAGTGCTTGCTGCAGAAAAGCTCCAGAACGATGTTCGCCATGTAATTTTGATGTTTTCTGCTGATCTTGCAAACAAACGATATATAAATAAAGCACTGTACGAAGAAGCTGTAAAACGATATCAGCCTTATAAAGGAAAAAGTGTTATCGAAGTTATTCAGGCAAGTAAAAAAATCCCTGAAGTTATTGCTATTCTTGGCGGACAATGGCCCCACTCTTCTTTTATTGTGCCTGGGGGAATAACTTCCGGGCCCAGTGGAGCTGATTTACGCCAATGCAAAATGATACTCAAAGGTTTCCGTCGCTGGTATGAAAAACAGATTTTAGGATGCTCCATTGAAAGGTGGCTGCAGATCCAAAGTACTGAGCAGTTGGATACCTGGCTTGAAGAAAAGAACCATGCAGCCAGTGATCTTGGTTTTTTAATTCGCTGTGGCAGGGAGTTTGGGCTTGATACCATCGGGCTAGGACATGATGCATATCTTGCTGTGCCCGAACATGGATTACCAGGAATTGCAACAGGTGGCGCCGTAAGTGGTGGCGTGAGCATAAGCGGAAAAATACAAGAATTTTCACAAAAGGAAGTTTCTGAACATATTCGTTACTCCTACTACCTTGATACAGGAAAAAATGGGCACCCCATGGACACAGCTACCACACCCTCTGTGCCAGATGAATCAAATAAATATTCCTGGTGCAAGGCTCCCCGTTACGAGGATCAGGCTGTGGAAACCGGACCCCTTGCCGAACTGCTAATAAACGAAGCCCCTCTTTTTAAAGAACTTGTTCAGCAGAGTGGGAATTCCGCTCTTATCCGAGAATTAGCTCGTTTAACTAGACCAGCAAGATTATTGCCCCTTATGGACGCGTGGTTTAGTGACATTGATACCAAAGCACCTTTTTACAAGTCACATGGCGAATTTGTTGAAGGTGAAGGGTTTGGGCTTGTCCAGGCGCCGCGGGGATTCCTGGGGCATTGGTTACAAATTTCAGACGGCCGCATTGAACACTATCAAATCATTTCACCGACGACGTGGAATGCCTCTCCCCGTGATGACAAGAATATTCGTGGCCCCATCGAAGAAGCTCTTATTGGAACCCCTGTTCAAGACGTTAAAAACCCCGTTGAAGTTGGGCATGTGGTCCGTAGTTTTGATCTTTGCATGGTCTGCTCAGTGCATGCGATAAGCAAAAAAGGAGCTACTTTCAGTAGGGTACATTTTGGAGCCTGAATGATGAACACAATTTTGTGTGTTGGAAATCGATATTGTGCAGAAGACAGCTTCGGGCCCATGGTGTATGACTATTTATTCAAAAATGACACACCTTCTGCCATCGATATTATTGATGGAGGGCTTGCCGGGCTCGACCTTCTTCCTTACTTCGAAAATTCAGATCGCGTTGTGATTGTCGATAGTGTCTCAGGTTTTGGATCACCAGGAGAACTGATCAGTATAGGATATGAGGAGTTAAGTAGTTGTGAAGCCGTTGAGTATGGCCACTCTGCAGGGATTCACTATCTTCTTCTATGTTTGCCGGCACTTGGATTAATTCCAAAAGTTACGGTTACACTTATAGGGTTC
Organism: uncultured Desulfocapsa sp.; assembly: GCA_964505715.1. Classification (GTDB taxonomy): domain Bacteria; phylum Desulfobacterota; class Desulfobulbia; order Desulfobulbales; family Desulfocapsaceae; genus Desulfocapsa. The sequence goes on from CAZDJE010000047.1 coordinate 3,223, forward strand.
AATGGACTTGTTGATGCATCCACCATTGCCACTGCTGCTTCACTGGCCCTGGAGACTATAAATGTCTAAAAAATGGCATCCAGAAAAACCTTCCTCACAAAAGAGTAGAATTGAACTGCTGGAAGAAAATCAACTATTATACAAAGAAGTCTTAGCCTCCAGGGAAGCCGCAGCCATAACCGCCGATCTTGTTGTGCAGCAGTTTTCCCGAATGGAAGAAATCAATGAGAACTTTGCCAGACTAAATGATGAATTAAAAAAGATTTCCAGCCTTGATGGGTTAACCGGTGTCGCCAATCGCCGTTTTCACGATGAGATGTTAGGTAGAGAATGGCGACGTTGCCGTAGAAATAGACAAGCACTGACTCTAGTCATGATAGATATCGATTATTTTAAGTTATATAATGATTATTATGGTCATCCCGCAGGAGACTCCTGCCTCAAAAAAGTGGCAAAAACCTTAAACGGTATTATTAACCGGCCCACCGATCTCCTAGCCAGGTATGGTGGAGAGGAATTTATTTATACATTGTCGGAGTGCGATACGGATGCAGCCTATACAATTGCAGAAAAGGCTCGAATTGCCATTGAAGATCTAAAAATCCTCCACCAGAATTCACCTGTATCCAAATTTATAAGCATCAGTCTTGGAATAGCATCCATTATTCCGAAACAAGCTATAACCTATACAATGCTGAGCGAAAAAGCTGATAAGGCACTATACCATGCCAAAGAAAGTGGCCGTAACTGTGTAAAAATTTACTCCGGCTCACACTGACGTTCTGCTCATACTTTTTTTTATATCTAGCACAAAGAGCCAATTCAGGTCAATCGCATCCTGTATAAGCCTTTTGAAATCATGAGTGGGAAAATACGAGGAATAAATCAAGTTCCTGGAATTTAGTGCCACGTTTCAGGAAAGATTCTCAAGAATAGAAACCTCTTTTTTGCCCATCTGTTCACAAATATGATCGGCAAATCCTTTTCCAGTTTCCTTACTGCTATTAAATACCAGATTGACTCCTGCATCCTGCAGTATCTCAATCTGATCATCGAAAGTGACAATTGCCGCAATAATTATATCATTGTCTTTGGTACGGATACGTTCAGCCGCATACAGATTGGCCTCAAAATTGGGCATGGTGAGCATTACAATTTTTATTCCTTTTTTCTGCACCTGAACACGTTCCCAGAAATCATAGTCAACAGCATCACCCTGAATAACATTCATACCAAGGGCAAGCTGTTCCTTAACGCGTTCAATATCATAGTCTATCCCTATTACTCTTTTTCCATAGCGTTGCTGCAGGTTCTCATAGGCCGCAGCCCCGACCCTGCCCATACCAAACACAACTCCGTCCACATCCCCAACAGATACGACCTTGTCATCTTCTAAACGCTCCTCTGTCTCAAAGCGTTTCATAAATGTGTTAAATCGACCATAAAGAGCATAGGATGCACTGTTCAGCGGTGAAGCCAAAATAAAACTAATGGATAGAGCCAGCGCAAACACAATCAACCATTCACTGCTTAACCATCCTTTGGACGCCCCCAATGCACCAATAATTAATCCAAATTCAGAATAGGTAGCCAGGCTATGAGCCGATAAAACTGCAGTTCTTGCCCGTAATTTAAAGCGGGTTATAAAGAGATAAAAAAGTACAACTTTAAAGGGAATTGCAAGAACCAGAAGTAATGATACAGCAAGTGTCGTAAGAGTTGGCAGCCCTGAAAGGCCAATAGTGAGGAAAAACCCAACCAGAAGAAAATCTTTAAAACTCATTATGGCCTTGGCAAGCTCGCTTGTTTTAGGATGGCCGGCAAGCAGCATTCCTATCAACAGGGCTCCAAGGTCAGGTTTCAAACCAACCAGCTCAAAGAGATTGGCACAGACGATGGGAATAAGCAGCCCCAACAGAATCAGCAATTCTCCATGGCCACTGCGAGTCATCAGGGCAAGAATTGGTTTTCTTAATACAAGCAGCAATAAGAGGCAAACAGCCCATGGTGAGGGAATTTTTCCGCTCGAAAAAGTCAGAAAAAGAACAGCAAAGAAATCCTGAAGAATCAGAATACCTATGGCGAGTTTCCCATGTCTTGAGTTCATCTCGCCCTTCTCTTCCAGCACCTTCACGGTAAATACGGTACTGGAAAAACTCAGCGCAAAACCGATTAACAGGGCTACCTGCCAATCAAGACCTGCAAACAGAGAAAGTGCTGTATAGGAAAGTAGGTAGATAAATGTGCCAAAGAAGGCCACTGTAAAAACCATATGAACAGAGGCAACTGCCCAGATCTCAGGCTTCAGCAAACTCTTTACCCGAACCTTCAGGCCAATACTGAACAATAAAAGAAGGACACCGGCATCTGCAAAATCCTGCAGATTCTCTCCACCATCAATCCCAAACCAATTCAGAATAAACCCAGCCGCAAGAAAACCAAGTAAAGGTGGCAGGCCAATCTGTTTAACCAAAAACCCAAAAACAAAAGCCACAACTATCATAAGAATATCCATTCAATTCCTCACGTTTTACAGGTTTCCATGCTCATCAAAAAAAGCTTTAAAAAAGATAACTCTTTGACCCAGGTCAAGGAGTTTATATGATAAAGTGATATGATATGAGACATACGAGAACAAATCAACCCCTCACTTTATAAGGATTAAAAAATGAATAATATACGAAAAATAATTGAAATAGATGAAGAACTTTGCGATGGTTGTGGACTCTGTGTTCCCGATTGTGCAGAAGGTTCTCTTGTTATTGTTGACGGAAAAGCAAAAATGGTATCCGATAATCTCTGTGACGGACTTGGCGCCTGCCTTGGCTCCTGCCCCACTGGAGCCCTTAAAATCATCGAACGTGAAGCCGATGAGTTTGATGAGGAGGCTGTTAGCGTATATCTGCAAGAGCAGAAAGAAGAGACTCCGGCACCAAAAGCGTCCGGGTGTCCTTCTGCAAAACTCCAAACATTTGCCCCACAGACACCCTGTCAGACAGCAAATAAACCAATGGCAATGGCTGCTGGCGGCGGCACCTCATCACTTACTCACTGGCCGGTCCAGATTCGTCTCGTTCCGCCCACGGCTCCTTTTCTTCAAGGTGCAGACCTGTTGGTAGCAGCTGACTGCTGCGCTGTTTCCGCCCCAAATTTTCAGCTGGACTATTTGACCGGAAAGGTTGTTATGATGGGTTGTCCTAAGTTTGACGACGCTGAAAGCTACGTTCAAAAATTCAGTGATATTATTGGTACCTGCAATCTGAACAGTCTTACCATTCTTATTATGGAAGTCCCATGCTGTTCATCCATGAACGGAATCATCTCCCAGGCTATTGAACGCGCCGGAAAAAGTGTTCCTGTTGAGCAGATCACCATTTCCACCCAGGGTGCAGTGATCGATCGTAAAACCTGGTAAATTCAAAAATAACAGTTCAGCCTCTTTGCAAAAAATTTCTTGAGATGCCTTTTTGCAAAGAGGCCCATTGTTATTCCGCCTTCATCACCGTTATAACAGTCCCTTTCTTCTCCTGCTTTTTCGATCGTATAACACCACCATTAATTAAGACCACCCTATCCATCTTACCAGCCATATCATCGGCACAGATAAACTGAAATTCGTGACCTCTTGTCATTTTTCCAAGACGTGCCCGCACATCTTTGAAACCTTTTCAGCAATCACCACGATAATCTATTTCTATTTTTACCACGTTTTTAATATCCTGTTATATGTTTCTAAACGTTAACCGTTAGCCGTAACCGGTCACCATGCTGCGAAGCTACCAGACCAAAAGGTTGGAGTATTTGAAACAATGGTCTGCCAAACAAAAACATCTCTTCCTTGAGGACCATAGTTGAATGGAGGACAGCTTCATTACGGAATTGAAGATCACGATTCACAGTCTCTTCAAGAGAAGCAATAGTTCCCGTTTTATCAGTTGCGATTGCCCCCGTCAGCCCTTCACAATCTATCATTGGGATGGTATCTTCATATTCTTCTATCAATTCAATCAATGGTACTTCTTCAACTATGTCAAAGCGGGTAAGGAGATCTTTACCGGCAATCAAAAGAGTGGCTTCCGGGTTCCAACACTGCAGTACTCCACAGGCCATGGGCCGTTTATTATAAATTGTACATCCACGGGAACCAGCATCGTAGTAGTAGCAGGTCCATTCTCTACCACGCCCTTTAATTTTTATAATTTCGTTTTTTGTGGCCTCCACCTGTCCTGCAACCGGATTAAAGGCAAACTCACCTTTGCGTAGAGTAACAAGGTTCCGTCGTGGAATAAGTCCTTCTCTTAACAGTTCTATATCCTCACCATGAAAAGCAGGCCCCCCTTTTGTGCAGCATATTCCACACTGTTTGCAGGATGTCTGTTTCGTATCCATTTACCTTTTCTCTTATGATCATCTGGCATAAAAACAGTGTGCAACTTTACGCGGCACCTGTTTTCAACACAACCTTGGAAAGTTCTCTGAGATAAACATATACCCCATTTTATTGAATCAAGCATTTGATTAAATATTCCCTTCATATTCAGCTCAAACCATGCTATCTTCATTAATATTAAATTCCGCCACAATCACCTGAATCCTATGACTTCAACCACTGACCTTATAGCCTGCCCCGGATGCGATCTGCTCCTAAAGAAGATTGAAGGAGTTGCTGGAAAGAAACTTTTCTGTCCCCGTTGCAACACGGTTCTTATCCACAGAAAGGTAAATTCTATCAATAAGGTACTTGCTATCACTATTGGCGGCCTGATTGCTTATATCCCGGCAATATTCCTGCCCCTTCTGTCCTTGAATACAATGGGTATGAGTCAAAGCGGATCAGTTTTTGATGCTTTTTTAACTTTTCACACTCAAAAATATTATATAGTCGCCGTTATAGTCTTTATTACATCTATTTTTTTTCCACTACTTAACCTGAGCCTACTTTTTTCAGTCTCCTTGCAGTTAAAATTTCGTCGTTACAGCCGTTCTCTGCCCCTGCTATTCAGAACAGCCTGTCATATGGATGAATGGGGAATGCCCGACGTTTATTTGATTGCTCTTCTTGTAAGCATTATTAAAATCAATAGTATGGCCACTATTGAATACAATACCGGTTTTTTCTGTTTTATATTTCTGGTCTTTATGACCCGTGCAGCGACTTCGGCACTTGATGCAGAAATATTCTGGAGAAAGATGGAAGAAATAAGCCCCATATCCCAAGACAGAAACCACGATGTCCAATAAAACCAGTGAGACACAAACTGCAATGGCAGCAGGACTGATTTCCTGCCATGATTGCGGCAAGCTTCTAAATGGCAGTGAAATATCTAACGATAGCTACTCCGTCTGTCCAAGATGCAATGGCGATCTCCACTTTCGAAAACAAAACTCTATAGGTCGAGTCTGGGCCCTGATTATCACCTCGATAATCCTCTTGATCCCTGCGAATCTACTCCCAATTATGCGCGTTGATTTTTTAGGGACCCAGGAGTACTCAACCATAATGGACGGCATTATCTACTTTTTCCACGCAAAGGATTACGGAATCGGGCTTATTATTTTTGTCGCTTCTGTGTTGGTGCCACTCTTTAAAATAATTGGTATGATTATTATACTGCTTTCTATCAAGTTCAAATGGAAAAGAGGCCTACGCCACAAAACGACTATGTTTCGCTTTATTGAGTTTATTGGACGCTGGTCCATGCTCGATATTTTCGTCATCGCACTTATGTCAACGCTTGTCAGTTTTGGAGGGCTCAGCTCAACGACTGCGGCTCCTGCTGCAACATACTTTTGCGCCGTGGTAGTATGTACCATGTTTGCAGCACTTACATTTGACTCTCGCCTTCTCTGGGATGCATAATAGAGTAGAGCCTACTCAACCCATAACCTTTATCATTGTATTGAGAATGGAAACTCCAATAGTAAAATCAACAAAAGGCATATCACCTATCTGGATTCTTCCGATAGTCGCTATCATTATAGGTACTTATCTTCTCTACAAGGATTACCAGGAAGCGGGTATTATGATAACCGTGGCAATCCATGATGCCAATGGTCTGACGGAAGGAAAAACACAGGTCTTTTTTAAAGGACTACCGGTGGGAATCGTAAAGGGTTTCACCGTGAATTCTGATCTAAAAAGTATTATCGCAGAAATTGAAATGGTTAAACAGACGAGAGACAAGCTGAACAAAGATACCCTTTTCTGGGTCGTTCGACCTGAAATATCAATGAACGGTATCACCGGGCTGGATACCCTGGTGAAAGGAAGTTATTTTGAAGTACAGCCTGGTAGCTCCGATGAACAATCTGATTCATTTACGGCTTTAGCTGCACCTCCCCCTATTTCCACACGTATCCCTGGACTCCATTTAACCCTGCACACCCAATATGCAGTTTCTCTGGAAACTGGTTCGCCTGTCTATTTTAAAAAAGTGGAAGTTGGAGAGATTGCATCCTGTGTACTCCTTCCGGATGGAACAATTGAGACAAAAATCCATATTTTTCCAAAATATGAAACACACGTAACCACTTTCTCAAGGTTTTTTATCAGCAATGGTATTCGTTTCCATGCCAATCTTCCTAAAGTATCTGTGCAGATCGATCCCATTAAAACAATCATGCGCGGAGGGATTAGTTTTTTCACACCCGATGGCGGGGAAAAAATCAACGATACAAAAAAGCCGTTTCAGCTTTATAAAAGTATCGAGCATGCCCAACGAGAAGACGACATTAAAATAAAGCTTACATTTTCCGTTGATCATGGCCTTGAACCGGATGCTGACATTCGTTTTAATGGTATCAAGATTGGAGTGATAACCAAAATCGAACTCAATAGCGATCTCACAACGGTTCATGCAATCGCCTATATTGACAAATCGATGAAAGCGCTGCTTCATAAAGATGCTTATCTCTGGACAGTCAATGCGCGTCTCAATGCTGGTGGAATATCCAACCTGGAGACTGTATTAAAGGGGGCCTATGTGAATATTCTGCCTGGAAAAGGTGAACGCTCACGAGAGTTTTATGTCCACGACAATCGCCCAGTTAATATAAGCGATACTAACGGTTTAAACCTGGTTCTTGAAACTGACAGACTCGGTTCCCTGGGATACAACAAACCTGTCTACTATCGTCAGGTACAGGTTGGCCATACAACTGGTTATGAGCTCTCCAAGACCGGACAAAATGTTCTTATCTACGTCAATATCAATGATCCTTTTGTAAATCTTATCCGGGCAAACACCAAATTCTGGAACAGTACAGGATTTCGAATCAAGGGGGGCTTGATGACAGAAATGCGTATCAGTACCGAATCCCTTGCAGCCATAATTGGAGGGGGAATCTCTTTTTCAACTCCCAATGAAGAAGATATGGGAAACCGGGTTGCCAATGGTAAACACTTCATTCTGCACAGAGATCCCGATGATGCATGGCTCACCTGGAGCCCTCCCTTGATACTTGGCAATATTTCCGCTGAAAAACAATCTAAAAAGGAGCAAAAATGAACACGACTAGAAGTATTTCCACTACTCTTTTAATTATCACTATCTGTTCCTGTCTCAGCAGCATTTTTATTTCCTCTGCAACAGCCGCCGACACCAGGTTCCAAAATCTAGCTGATGGAACGGTTCAGGACCAGAAAACCGGACTTATCTGGGCGGCAAGCGATAACGGAACGGGCATCAACTGGTCGGATGCCGGCCTGTATTGTGAAAATTTTTCAGGTGGTGGTCACAATGATTGGCGGATGCCAACGTCCAGTGAACTTACATCACTCTATGGAAATAGAGAAAAGATTCAGGGAAAGGACTACTCGCAGTCCATCGATGTTGTAACAACGTTGATTAGAATCAGCGGGCCATACGTCTGGACAGCACGGCGCACCTCTAAGAATATGGCGATGGCCTTTGGCTTTAACTACGGAGTGGCGAAAAGATTGAAACGTGGGACCGGTGGAACAAGACGCGCGTTACCGGTACGAACAGCAACACCGTAACACAATGGGTTCGTTCAGGGACCCCAAGAGCTAATAGATAGACCGAAAAGGCCATCGGGGTAAAAAAAGATGGCCTTGCTGTACGCTTAAGCATCAGAGGAACTTTGTCAGTGAACTAGTAACACCTCTGGTATTCACATAGTGATCAAGCTCGGTGCATAAATGGAGGGTATTATAAAGCAGGCTCCACAAAACAACACCAAACACTCGGTAAATCGCTTTATTCTTCCTCTTGTCACAACCCCGTATACATTTTTAAAATTCAATCCGGAAGCTGTACACACCCTCTTCAACACTACTCTGCACCTTATATCCGGAATGGTTAAAAATTGCCTGCATCCGCTTATTATCACGCAGTACTTCCGCTGTAAACCCTGCAATACCACCCGCTTTTGCAAGAGTTATCAGGTGCTTAAACATATAGGTACCCAGGCCTTTATTCTGCCACTCATCTCGAATAATAAAGGCTACTTCCGCCCTGTTTGTTCGTTCGTCTAGGTAGTACCTTCCCACTGCGACGATATCATCCCCATGTGCTTCAGGGAGGGTTCCCACTATGGCCACATCTTTTCGATGATCCACATAGACAAAGTTTTGAATTTCTTTATGGCCAAAATGTTGGTTATGACTCATAAAACGGTAATACAATGTCTCCTGGGAAAGATCGTAAAGCAGATCACGCATCAGGGGTTCATCGGTTGGGTGGATTGGCCTAAAATGAATCTCTGTCCCACTATCAAGCAAATAGGTAGCTTTCATCATATTCTGAGGTGCAACCACAAATTTCCCTTCAATCTCGACAAAATCCTGACGTATATATCGCGCTTCAATGGCATCTTTCAGCAACTGTTCACGATGATCGGGATGCGCAATGGATACAAGAGCCAAGGTCCTATCCTGAACAGATTTCCCGTGCAGATAGGCAACTCCATATTCACTCACAACATAATGGACGGTGGCCCGACTGACAACAACACCGGCACCGGGGCTCAAGTGTGCCCTGATCCGTGATTTTCCATCACGGGTTGTGGAGGGCATGGTAATGATTGCTCGTCCTCCTTCGGAACGGGAAGCACCACGGTTAAAGTCAACCTGCCCACCTACTCCGGAATAGAAAAACCCATCTTCTGAATCCGAGCAGACCTGACCTGTAAGGTCAATCTGCAGAGCCATATTTACAGAAACCATTCGGCTCTGCTTCCCTATTATATTAGAATCATTTACATATTCAGTCGGGCGGAATGAAAACAGTGGGTTATCATCTATAAAATCATAGAGTTCCTTACTGCCCATGCAAAAGCTTGCCACCACTTTTCCACGATCAGTGGACTTTCTGTTACCAGTCACGGCCCCGCTTTTAATTAAATCTAGCAGGTCATCTGTGATAAGTTCTGTATGAATACCAAGATCATGCTTTCCCTTTAAGGCTCGTATAACGGCCTGTGGAATACGACCAACTCCAGGAATTCGCCCCAACCCAAATTCAACGGTTGATCCACTTGGGACAAGACCTGTTACAAACTCTGCTATTTTATTACTAATTGCATGGGGTGGTTTGGACTTTCGTTCCAAAATGGGAACATCGGCAGGAACAAGAATATCCAGATCATACACATCAATAAGACTGTCACCACGGGTCCATGGCATTTGTGGATTGACCTGCGCGATAACAAGCGAGGCATTTTCAGCGGCACTTTTTACAATATCGACAGAAACCCCAAGACTCATTTTTCCTCTTGAGTCTGGAGGAGTCACCTGAATAAGTGCCACATCCAGTGGAAGCTGACCGGAATCAAAAAGGCGTGGAATATCAGACATCAGAACAGGGGTATAATCACCGCGTCCTTCCTGAATAACTTCACGGACATTATGACCTATAAAAAATGAGTTTATCTTAAAACAACTGGCAAATTTTTTCTCTGCATAGGGGGCATTTCCTTTGGTTAACAGCTCTACAATCTCGACATCAGCCAGATTTCCTGCAATTCGAGTCATCGCCTCCACAAGAACCGTAGGCTCACCACATCCAGTACCAAGAAATACACGATGGCCGGATTTTAGCTGTGACAAAGCCCGTTTCGGGGTTTTGATCATATCTTTGTATGTTTCTTTCCAATTGGCATCGTATTCCATTTTGCTCTCCTACTTCTCTTCCGGCAATGGCGCCAGTGTCATTCGTGCATCTGCCACCACCGGTTCGGAGCCAAAATCACCAACAATAAACGGGTTGATATCAAGCTCTAAAATTTGTGGAAAATCCGTTGTTAACTGACTGATACGCTGAAGCCCTGAAGCCATGGCTGCAACATCAACTCCCCCCTGACCGCGGCGTCCCTGAAGCATGGCGTAGGATTTAGTTGATTTTAACATCTGTATGGCTTCCTGTTCGGTAATAGGGGCCAGATGAAAAGTCACATCCTTCATCACTTCAACAAAAATACCTCCAAGGCCAAACATCAGCATGGGGCCAAACTGAGGGTCCCGGGTCATACCAATAATGACCTCAAGTCCTTTACTTGCCATTTTTTCCACATAGACCCCCTCAATACGTGCCTTGGGAACCTTTTTACGAATTTTCAAAGTCATCAGGTCGTAGGTGTCTTCTGCGGATTCACTGTTTGTGATATTGAGGAAAACTCCTCCAAGATCACTCTTATGAACAATATCAGGAGAAACTATTTTCATGGCCACGGGATATCCGATACGTTCCGCTATCTCCGTTGCCTCCTCTGCAGTTGAGGCAAGAGCACCGGTTGGTACATGAAAGCCATAGGCACCAAGAACATCCTTTCCCTTTACTTCACCAAGCTGCAGCATACCGGTACGCTGTCGCCTGGAAAGAATCCGCTCCACTCTACGACGATTGACCTTGAACCGGGTCACCGTCCGCGGTGGACGCTGTTTCCAGGCCGAGTATTCGCGCATTGCCTTCAATGCAGCAACGGCTCTTTCAGGTGATTTGTACAGTGGTAAGCCGCCATCTGCCAATTCCTGACGAGACACTATTGTTTCGTAACCACCCATAAAAGCGGCAACCAATGGTTTAATTCCATCAATACAAGTAGTGACAGCCTTGGTAATCTCTGCTGGTCGTTCCATTGCCTGCGGAGTCAGAACAACGAGAATAGCATCTACCCCGGGATCTGCCTGGGCCGATTTAATAGCTGCAACATATTGGTCAGGTCCCACCTCACCTAAGACATCAACGGGATTCAGGGGTGTGGTCGGCAGATGCTGAAGAAGTTCATCACTATCCGACTGACAGCCCTGCTCATAAACTTTCATCCCAGCAAGCTCAACTGCATCAGCTGCCATAATTCCAGGGCCGCCAGCATTGGTAATAATACGAATATTGTTCCCCTTGGGAAGCGGCTGCAGGGAAAATGCTAAGGCGTAATCAAAAAGAGACTCAAAGGTATCTGCCCTGATCACCCCGGATCGTTTAAAGGCAGCACCATAAGCAGTGTCTGAACTGGAAAGATTACCCGTATGAGATACGGTTGCCCTGAGTCCTGCCGAAGTCGTTCCGGATTTTAAAATAATTACCGGTTTATTTGATGCTGCTTCTTCGGCTGCCTTAATAAAATTCTTGCCCGTGACAATATCTTCGAGGTAGCCTACAATAACCTTCGTCTCTTTATCCTTTGCCAGATATGAGAGAGTATCAATACCTGAAACATCTGCCTTATTGCCGAGACTAATCAATTTAGCTAAACCGATATGACGATCCTGTGCCATATCAAGCATGACACTACAGAGTGCTGACGACTGAGAAAACAGGGTAACAGTACCTCTTGGGGGCATTCTTCCTGCAAAAGAGGCGTTCAGTTTATTGCTGGTATTTATAAAGCCAAGACAGTTTGGCCCAAGCAGACGCAGATCACGTCGATGACACTGATCGAGCAACTCCCGCTCAAGCAGAGCACCGTCACTTCCTATCTCTTGATAACCAGATGCCGTGACAACTATCGCTTTTGCCTTCACCTTCGCACACTGATCAACCACGGCTTTCACCTGTGATTGAGGCAGTGCAGCTACCACAAGATCAACTTCTTGACCGCACTCTTCAAGAGATGGGTAGCAGCGAAGTCCAAGCAGTTCATCCACTTCCGGGTTAATCGGAATAACAGTTCCCTGGAAACCGCCCTCTATAATATTTGCAAGTATGGTATGGCCAATTTTCCCCTCAGTTCGAGAGGCGCCAACCACTGCAATGGATTTCGGATTAAACAGTGTATCAATAGACATAAAAACACCTGAGACATTCAGCCTCTCGGCAGTGAACGTTTAATTGTCAAATTTTACTCGACCGGATTTTTCCAGTTTATCCCTTCTTTACCGCAAAATCATTCTCTTCAAGAAGGTCCAGGACAGCGGCAATCTTAAAGGTATTAATTCGTAAATAGATTGTATCCCCAACCTCTTTGTCAAAAATACGAAGAACTCTGGTGAAGGGGATCCGTTCCTTTTCAAGAAGTGTCACCAGTCGCGTCATAATGGTCGGGCTACCGTCATCTTTTATACCAATAAGCACTGCACCTTTTTCGCCAACCCCAAAAAGTGCTTTATAGGCCGCATTCAGGTCCCGATTGGAGAAAATCCCCACCACCTGACCGTTCTCGACTACAGGAAGAGCTCCCGGCTGGTCTCTGTCAAAAAGAAATAATGCGTCATCAAGTGTTGAATCGGTGCCAAGTGTGACACACTCAGTCGACATAATTTCCGAAACCGATGTCTCCTGGACACGTTCATAGACCAGTCTTCTTTCACTGTCACTGATAATGGATGAAGGATATGCAGAACGCAGATCGCGATCGGTGAGTATTCCGACAAGTGTTCCCTGCCCATCCACCACTGGAAGATGACGGAAGTGATATTCATTTAACAGGGCACGTGCTTCCGGAAGAAACATGTCTGGAGATACGGTAATTGGATCGGGGGTCATATGTCGTAAAATATACATATCTGCCTCACTTAATGGATTTTCAAATTAAGTACACCGGATACTATTTCTCCAGTATACCTCTTACATATGCCTCAACTGACTCTCCTAAAACGGAAAGCTCATATCCACCTTCTAAAATAGAAAGTAATTTTCCAGCTGTATACTTGTCTGCCCAAGATTTGACAGTTTTACCAAAAGTATAATAAAGTTCGGTGGAATATTGCAGGCCTGACATATCATCTGCAAGGTGGGCATCAAAGCCAGCCGCAATGATAATTGCTTCCGGTTGCCACTCTTCAAGTTTTTGTGGAATAACATTTTCGAGAAGTTTCTTTACATCACTATCATTTCCGCCAGGAGAAAGCGGCAAATTCAAAATGGTCCCCTTCCCCTCTCCCATCCCATGCTCATCGCCATACCCAGTACCGGGATAACTAAAACTAGGGTGTTCATGGATACTAAGATAGCAGATATCAGCCTCCTCTTCAAAGGCGGACTGAATACCGTTCCCATGATGTGCATCAAAATCAAAAATAAGAATACGCTTTTTTCCGTACTTCTGTTGCCAGTGCCTGGCAGCCACAACACAGTTATTAAAAAAACAGAACCCAAAGGGAATTGATTGCTCGGCATGATGACCGGGAGGACGGACAAGACAAAAAATATTATCTTGTGATCCCTCTTCAATAAGGTCTATAGCTGATATTCCAGCCCCTGCAGCCAGACAGGCAATATCATATGAATCGTAACTAACCTGATTATCTGAATGGTCAATATAGGTCTGACCGGAAAGGACTGACTCCTCAAAGCGGAAAAGCCAGTTTTCAGTATGAGCAAGCATAAGACTTTCCCGAGTTGCAACCGTTGGCGAGAGAAAGGAAAGCTCCGAGAAGCTACCGCTCGCTTTCAAGGCTTGTCGTATGGTCCGGAGCCTGGCCGGTACTTCGGGGTGATCACCGCCGCCTGTGTCATGCTGAAGAAAACGCTGATCATCGATAATCATCAAAGGAGCGGGTAAATTCATAGGCCCTTAAACAAAACTTTTGTTGAACAGCTTTGAGGTTTCAGTGTATCGTATACAATAATCTTTTCCACTTAACAGTATCCTTTGTTTAGCAATAATGCAACTTCTGCCAACCCATAATTAATAGAAAAAAATGACCATCACTTTTTATTACTCAAACCTCTGACCTCGCTGCCATATGGCAAAAAAAGCTCTGGACGAGCTCCTTACTGATTCAGACGATATACAGCTGGAAAAAGTTGAAATAATCACCAACCCTCTACGCTCACTTAAAGATGGAGTGAAGTTTATTCCCACTCTAAAAAGTGGAGGGGAACAACTCAGTGGAATCATACTTACTCGTGATAAAATAGAAGCATTTCTAATAAAGGTAAAGAATCAGTGAGAGAACTTATACTCAGTTCGGTGACACGTCTTGACATGGCGGTATGGGTGCTGGTACTCGCCTTTTTTTGCGGAAGCAGCCTGCTCTTTCAGGGGAATATCCAGCTCTCCTTTATGGGAGCATCTGCCATTATAGTTGAAATGATGCTTATTGGACTATCGGTGGAAATTATTATCGAATCCATTAAGCATATAAAGGGGATAGGGACGGTCACGGGTTTTATAACCAATGGTCCCGAAGCACTCTGTTTAATTGTAGGACTTACGGCAGGAGATGTCCTGTTTGCCGCCTCAACTCCTCTTGGTTCAAACTTTATGAACCCGGTATTGTTAATTGTCGCAACTATTATCTGTAAAATGAGTTTGCAGACAATGAAGACCAAACCTCTCTACAGTACGATTACCATTTTCAGTACCGCAGCACTTGCCGTCAGTTTTTATTTTATCCCGGAATCCTATTATAAATACTGGCTGGTCACGGCACTCTTAGTAACTGTACCGCTTTTTTTCCTACGCCCGAGTGAAGGCGAGGAGGAGAGTGATGAAATGTATCATAAGGACGCCAGACGATGGTTGATTCCGGCGATTATGCTTTTATTGGGAGCCGGATATTTTCTTGATCCGGTGGTTTCCTTTGCAGCAGAAAATTCTAAAGCTCCAAAGGGTGTCATTGGCTTTCTGGTACTGGCCTCTCTAACATCTTGGCCGGAATTCAAATCATGTCTTGCCTTACTGAGTCGCCGGAAACCACTTGCAGCTATTTTAAATATTACGATCTCAAATATTACCAATATCTGGCTTGCAGCAAGTGGTATAGCCTTTTATATATTTTCTCAATAGTCCGTAAAGCTTTTCAATTTACGAGACTATTGAGTATTTTTTCTACCCCTTAAACATTCTCAGACGAATCTATTCAGGGCGCTTAACACCGCTTTTATAGAGGCAACAATTATATCAGTATCCATTCCGACTCCCCATTTTTTGAGACCATCGGGCATTGTCACCTGAATATAGGCTACTGCCATCGAGCTTGAGCTCTTGGTCAGAGCGTGTTCATGGTACCTGCTCAGGGTGAATTTTTCGGTGAGCCCTGATTTTAAGGCAGCACAAAAGGCATCGAGCGGGCCATTCCCTTTCGCGCTAATGGTCTTTTCCTCTCCGTTGGTTCCAAGCACGGCCTCAATCTCAGCAAAAGATGCCTGTTCATCATTATCAATATGGCGTTTCACCACATGAAAACTGTTCAAAGAGAATGGAGTATTGCTCTGCAGATATTCACTGTCAAATGCTTCCCAAATCTCACTGAGCTTCAGTTCTCTGCCAGCCCTGTCTGTGACCTTTTGAATAATAGAACCAAATTCAGGGTGCATGGACTTGGGCATCTTCAGGCCAAATTCCCTATCCATGATATAGGCGACACCACCTTTCCCGGACTGGCTATTAATACGGATAATAGACTCGTATGTCCTGCCTACATCCTTTGGATCAATAGGGAGATAAGGAACTTCCCATTTGCCACCTCCCTCACGTTCACAAAGATCCATCCCTTTATTGATCGCATCCTGATGAGATCCTGAGAAGGCAGTATAAACAAGTTCACCTACATAGGGATGCCTGACATGAACCGGAATATCGGTAACTTTTTCAGATACTGTGATCAATCGGTTGATATCATGCAGATCAAGTTCAGGGTCCACCCCTTGAGTAAACATATTCAGCGCAAGAGTTACAATATCAACATTTCCAGTACGTTCACCATTTCCAAAAAGAGTCCCTTCTACCCTGTCTCCCCCTGCCATAAGAGCAAGCTCTGTTGCAGCCACCGCACACCCCCTGTCATTGTGGGCATGAAGACTGACTAAAGCTGATTTACGATTTTTCATATGTTTACAAAACCACTCTATCTGATCTGCATACACATTGGGTGTGGCCATTTCAACGGTGGAAGGAAGGTTTATAATTGCTGGATTCTCCTCCGTTGGCTGCCACACATCCATAACAGCTTCACAGATAGATAAGGCAAAATCAAGTTCAGTTCCCGTAAAACTCTCAGGCGAATACTCAAATCGAAACCGAGTCCCGGAACACTTCGCGGCCTCTTCTTTAATAACACGAGCCCCCTCAACCCCAAGCACTGTAATCTCTTCACGACTCATCTTAAAGACAGCACGGCGCTGCAGAGTTGAAGTGGAATTATAGAGATGCATCACAACATTTTTTGCACCTTTCACAGCCTCAAAACTTTTTTTGATAAGATGTTCTCGTGCCGGAGTAAGCACCTGAATTGTCACATCATCAGGGATTAAGGAATCGTCGATAAGCGTACGAGCAAATTCAAATTCAACCTCGGATGCCGAGGGAAAACCAACTTCAATTTCCTTAAACCCGACATCACACAACAATTTAAAAAGCTCAATTTTCTGTTGTAGATTCATAGGCTGGACAAGCGCCTGATTACCATCCCGAAGATCAACACTGCACCAGAGAGGAGCACTGGTTATAGTTTTTTCTGGCCAGGAACGATCGGGCAGATCAACAACCGGATAAGGTCTGTACTTCTTTACAGCTTCAGATTTCATGCTTTTCCTCTTTTTTTGTTGCCCGATACCAGCCACATTCCACACGTCCACCTGGGCACAAATAAAAAAAGGCCGCAGTAAACGCTGCGGCCTTTCCGGATTATCAAGTTATCTTAACGATGTACGTTTCAGAACTTTCCAATACCCACCACAGACGATTCCCTAAGCAGGGATAGTAGTAGGTTTGATAGGTTCTTCTGTGAACACATAAAAATCTCTTAATTATATTTTGTATTAATTCTTAAGAAGAAGAACTAATCACCATAGGACCAACTTGTCAAGCAGGGAATTTTTGAGAACTAGAAAATCAGCTATTTAAGGCAATTTTTCTTTTCAGCTTCTTCTAAATATTGACATCTAGGCGATAGCTAGATATATATCATCATCTTATAGTCCTTGTTTTTTGTAGCGACTTATCAGTAAATTTTCTAATAAAACCTTAACACACATATAAAGGAAGAGGGTTCATGGGAAAAATGACAGGCTCTGAAGCCATAGTAGAGTGCCTCCTTGAAGAGGGGGTTGAAACAATCTTTGGATTTCCTGGGGGGGCAGTAATTGACCTCTATGACACCCTTATGGATTCCAAAGTGAAGCATGTTCTTGTTCGCCATGAACAGGGAGCAGTTCACGCAGCCGATGGTCTTGCGCGTGTAACCGGAGATGTCGGGGTGGCACTTCTCACATCCGGTCCCGGCGCAACAAATGGTGTAACAGCCATAGCCACCGCCTATATGGACTCCATTCCAATGGTTATCCTGACCGGCCAGGTACCAACGCCTCTTATTGGTAACGATGCCTTCCAGGAAGTTGATATCGTAGGTATCACACGTCCATGTACCAAACATAATTATCTCGTCAACAAAGCAGAAGATCTGGTTCCAACCCTGCGCGAGGCCTTTCATATTGCGCGTACGGGGCGTCCTGGTCCTGTACTGGTTGATCTACCAAAGGATGTTGTTGCTTCCATGGTGGAGTTTACTGAAAAGAAACCTATCCGCATGCAAAATTACCAGCCCACATATGAACCTCATATGGGACAGATTGAAAAGGCATGTAAAGAAATCTTAAAAGCCAAGCAGCCCGTCCTCTACGTTGGTGGCGGAGTCATTCTTTCCAACAGTAGCGAAGAACTCACTGAACTTGCCAAAAAGCTGAACATCCCTGTCACCATGACACTTATGGGACTTGGCGGATTTCCTGGTAGAGATCCTCTTTCCATGGGAATGCTCGGTATGCATGGAAGTTATACTTCCAATATGGCCGTTGCCAAAAGCGATGTGCTTATTGCTGTTGGTGCCCGTTTTGATGACAGAGTTACCGGACGAATTGATGCCTTTGCACCGCATGCAAAAATCATCCATATCGATATTGACCCAACCTCCATCAGTAAAAACGTCACCGTTGATATTCCAATTGTAGCTGATTGTAAACATGCTCTTACTGCTATGAATAGCTGGCTTAACTCCTCCGGGGCTAACCTTGAAGAAGTATGTTCATCACATTCGGAGTGGATTAATAAAATCAACACATGGACCGAGAAACATCCCATGTGCTATATCGACGAAGGCGAGACCATTAAGCCACAGTTTGTTGTTGAAAAACTGGACGAGCTGACAGGTGGAGACGCTATTATCACCACGGAAGTTGGCCAGAACCAGATGTGGGCTGCCCAGTTTTACAAATTTAACAAGCCAAGACGCTTAATAACATCCGGAGGTCTGGGAACGATGGGTTATGGACTTCCTGCTGCCATTGGTGCCAAAATGGCCTTTCCCGATGCAACGGTTATTGATGTTGCAGGAGACGGTTCCATTCAGATGAACATCCAGGAACTGGCTACATCCAAGCAGTATAACTGCCCGGTTATTGTCTGCATTCTGAACAACAACTACCTTGGTATGGTTCGTCAGTGGCAGGAACTTTTCTACGACAAACGCTATGCTGCAACCGTTATGGAAGTCACCCCTGATTTCGTAGCTCTTGCTGAAGCTTACGGTGCAATAGGTTATCGTTGCGACAAAACAAGTGAAGTCGAGGAAACGATCAAAAAAGCCCTGGAAGCTGTGAAGAAAAGCACTGTTATCCTGGATTTTCGTATCGCCAGAGAAGAAGGTGTTTTTCCAATGGTGCCTGCTGGAAAGGCTACCACCGAGATGCTTCTTGTCTGATACTTTCTGTTCATAGAAACAAAAAGTTAAATGGTTAAAGGTGCCTGCTGGCCAGGCACCTTATGAACAACTAGATTTTTATATTCACAGGATAAACCGATGAAACATACACTTTCAGTTCTTCTTCAAAATAAACCAGGAGTCCTTTCCCGGGTTACTGGTTTATTCAGCGGCCGTGGCTTTAACATTGAAAGCCTCAGTGTTGCAGAAACTCTGGATTCTTCACTCTCCTGTCTTACACTGGTAACCGATGGCAGTGATGCCATCGTTGAACAGATCACCAAACAGCTCCACAAACTTATTGATGTTATCAAAGTAACTGATATCAGTGAAAATGAATACGTCGAAAGGGAAATGGCACTTATCAGAGTCAAAGCCGAGAATACAAGTCGTGCTGAGGTTCTTCGGGTTATTGATATCTTCCGAGGAAAAGTAGTCGATGTCAGCCCTAAAGCCTATGCCGTTGAAGTGACAGGATCATCTACTAAAATCAAGGCTATCATTGATATTCTTCGTCCCATTGGAATCAAGGAAATCGTTCGCACTGGAACCATAGCCATGGCAAGAGCACCAAAGTAGCGATACTGAGCTTCAGGAAAAACAATATTCTTGCAGTACGCTTATAAAGATTCACAGCAAAAAGCAGATATCGAACTATCGTTATCTGCTTTTTGCTGTTATCAGTCCACCATAAAAAATATATAATTATGATTCAGCCAAGGATTCCAATTGCCCGCGAAGGCTACCCATTTATTGTTTTTGCCGCATTTGTAACACTTATCACTGCCATCCTCGGATACGAGTTTTTGGCATGGCCATCGCTTGCAATCACAAGCTTTGTTGTTGCGTTCTTTCGTGATCCTGAAAGAATGAGTGATGCAGAACCTGAAAAGCTGATTTCTCCAGCCGATGGAAAAATCATAGTGATTGAAGAACAGAATGACGACATCTATTTACAGGATAAAGTCATCAAGATTTCTATCTTTATGAACATTTTCAATGTCCATGTAAACAGAATCCCAATAGATGGGGTAGTTGAAGAAATTGCCTACAAACCTGGAAAATTCTATTCTGCAGACAGTGACAAGGGTGCACTACTGAATGAACGTTGTGGAATTATTCTTACCTCCCAATCAGGTCACCGCATGGCCTTTGTCCAAATTGCCGGACTGATTGCCAGACGTATCGTTAACTGGCTTGAGCCAACTGACACTGTGAAACGGGGAGAACGCTTCGGTCTTATTCGTTTTGGGTCACGAGTCGATTTGTATCTCCCGGCAGCCAGTATTGTACACGTTAAATTAGGCCAGAAGGTGCGCTCTGGAGAAACCGCCATCGCATCATTTCCCAAGTAGAGTATGGTCTCATTTTTATGGAGTATTACACATGATTGACAGCCAACAGGATCTCAACAACCGCTTTTACCCACTGCCATGTATGTTTACACTGGCCAGTTTATTTTGCGGCTTCTATTCCATAGTATCTGCGATCAATTCAGACTTCAAAACTGCTGCAACTGCTATACTGGTTGCAGCTATTTTTGATGCACTTGATGGTAGAGTTGCCAGAATGACCCATAGCACAAGTCAGTTTGGAGCAGAACTTGACTCCTTGTGCGATATGGTTTCCTTCGGGGTCTCGCCCGCAGTTTTAGGTTATCTCTGGGCCCTTCATCCATATGGACGATATGGATGGCTGGCAGCATTTTTATATGTGGCAATGACCTCTCTTCGACTTGCCCGTTTTAATGCTCAGGATTCAAAAGCGGAATCTAAAAACTTTGTCGGCCTCCCCTGCCCCGCAGCCGCTGCTATGATATCGGCCGCTGTACTGTTCAGCCATTTTCTCGGTATAACAGGAGAGGTAAAACATATCTCTATACTCTTGCTTGTTTATATCCTTTCCTATCTGATGGTTTCCACCCACACTTACTATAGCTTCAAACAATTGCCAAACTTTAAGATCAAACGTTTCCAGGTACTTGTCGCTTTTTTGCTACTTTTTGTTCTGGTTGCTGCAGAGCCTCAAATTATGCTCTTCACCCTTTTTCTCACCTACCTTGCATCTGGCCCGGTATATGGCATAGTCAAAAAAGTACGCTCTGTTAAGAAGCCAACAACTTCTGTCAAAAAACAAAACCCTTGAGCCTCCACTCAAAGGTTGATTATAAGCGCCTCGGATAACAAAGACCTGGCGCTTTTTTTATTTTAAAAACAATGTATATTGCTGAGAATTGGATTATTTGTTACTCTTTGCAACTTTACTTAAACTCGCTAGACAACGGAAAGAAATAGTAAAAATACTCCCCATCTAGGCAGCACCATTTTTTAAGTATGAAGCCGAAGACTATTTCAGAAAAAAATTTGCTAAATTAAGGTTCTATCATGAGTGAAAATTCACCAAAATATAATGTAGCTATTGCTGGTGCCACCGGAGCAGTTGGCGGCGCAATGCTTGATGTTCTTAAAAGACGTGACTTCCCAATCAAAGAGCTACGCCTTCTCGCTTCAAAACGCTCGATTGGCAAAAAGATTACCTTCAAGGGAGAAGAACTTGAGGTTCAACTTCTCAGTACAGATGCCTTCAAAGATATTGATATCGCCCTTTTTTCTGCAGGCGCTGAAAGATCTTTTAATTTTGCACCTGCCGCCGCATCTGCAGGTGCGGTTGTAATTGATAATTCTAGTGCCTATCGCATGGATCCTGAAATCCCCCTTGTTGTGCCTGAAGTAAACCCCCACGCCATTGCTCAGCACACCAATCATGGTATCATCGCCAATCCCAACTGTTCCACCATACAGATGCTGGTTGCCTTAAAGCCTATTCTTGATAAAGTTGGCATTAAACGCCTCGTTATTTCTACCTATCAGGCTGTTTCCGGTACCGGCGCGAAGGCAATCGAAGAGCTTGACAGTCAGGTAAAAGCTTACGCCGAAGCAAAAGAACTAAAGGCTTCTGTTTACCCTCACCAAATTGCTTTTAACTGCATCCCCCACATTGATTCTTTTCTTGAAAATGGCTACACCAAAGAAGAGATGAAAATGGTTAACGAGACCAGAAAGATTTTTGAAGATGATACCATAGGCATTACTGCAACGACCGTCCGGGTACCCGTTTACTATGGCCATTCGGAGTCTGTTAATATTGAGACCAAATCCAAAATCACAGCAAGCGAGGTGAAAGAGCTCCTTGCCAGTGCACCTGGGGTAAAACTTGTTGATGACCCCGAAAATTTCAAGTACCCACTGGCTACTGACTGCGCTGGAAAATTTGAAACTCTCGTTGGCCGTATTCGTGAAGATGAGTCCATAGAAAATGGAATTAACTTATGGGTGGTTTCAGACAATATCTTAAAAGGTGCTGCTTTAAATGCCGTTCAAATTGCTGAAACTTTTATTGCCCAATATAAATAATTGCGAATCATCAGCGGACAATTCCGGGGTAGAAAGCTCTTCACTCCCGGACAATCAAACCTTATAAGGCCAACCGCCGACAGGGCTCGTGAAGCCTTGTTCAGCATTATAGGCGACAAGGTTCTTTCAGCTCGCGTTCTTGATCTCTATGCTGGAACAGGTGCCTTAGGACTCGAATCCTTAAGTAGAGGTGCGATGCAGGCTGTCTTTATTGACAAAAACCACAAAGCCCTACAGCTAATAAAGAAAAATTGCAATCTCTGCCTTCAGGGAAAGAATACGGATTCTGATAATAAAGCTGTTATTATTAAACATGACCTGAGCCGGGGAATGAATTTACAACTCAACGAGTCCTTTGGAGAAAACCCTTTTGACCTTATTTTTCTTGACCCCCCCTATGAAAATGGGCTTGCTGATAAAAGTCTTGCAGCAATAGATACAAGTGACATATTCAACTCAAACACGCTTGTGGTTGCAGAAGAGTGCAGCGGAGTAACATTGCCTCAATGCTATGAACACCTGGAATTATCAAATAAAAGACGCTACGGTGATACGAGCTTCTGGTTTTACAGAGTAAAGTCTTCCTAACTTAACTCAAAAAATAATTGTATAAAAGAGACAAAGGTTCAGCAAAAAATGACTCAGCATCGTAAAAGCCTTGCTATTTACCCAGGTACTTTCGATCCCATAACAATGGGACACCTTGATATAATAGACAGGGCCCTAAACCTCTTTGATAAAGTCATTATAGCCATTGCCATCAACCCCGCGAAAAAACCTCTTTTTTCTCCGGAGGAGCGCATGGAAATGGCGAAGGAGTGTTTCCCAAATGATTATTCCCGTATTGAAGTTGACACCGTTTCTGGACTACTGGTACAGTATGCGGCTACAAAAGGGGCAAGTGCTATTATACGTGGACTTCGAGCTGTTTCCGATTTTGATTATGAGTTTCAGCTGGCACTTATGAACAGGAAACTGGAAAGGGAGGTGGACACCATCTTTCTCATGCCCGGCTTTAGGTGGATTTATATCAGCTCTTCCATTATCAAAGACGTAGCAAGACATGGTGGAGATGTTTGTGAGCTTGTTCCCGAGCATGTCAACCAACGCTTACTTGCAGCATTTCCAAAACAATAGCTGCGTTCCCCTACTCAGAGCTTTTCATGGCTTGTCCTGATACCAAAAAACATTCTGCGACGAAACGCAAATTCCTTCTTATTTGTGCCAGCATTGCCGCTCTCTATCCAATTTCGCGTTTTTCAGGGTATTCAATCCCACGTAAACCACGGATCGTTGAAATCACTCAATCCCTTCCCGACGGCGGTTTCCACCTTGGACGTGATTTCATCTTATTCGATAACGGTGACTCAACATGGGCCTTATCTAGAAAATGTACGCATCTTGGCTGCACAATTAATTATCACGAGAAGGATAGTATCCTTGAATGTCCATGCCATCAGAGTCGTTTTTCAAAAAAAGGTGATGTTCTCCATGGTCCTGCAAAGAAACCACTAACACGCTATAACGTAGAAAAATTAAAGGATGATGGTGGGTATATTGTTACTATCTAGCACAGCAAAAAGCTCGCCGTGGAACTAATCAGAAAAACATTTGAGAGTATTCGATGGGGTGAGTATTCGCTCCTTGCACTCTATATTTCCGTGCTTTCAGGTGTTGTTGTCGGGCTCCAGTATGATCCCTCCACCCCTCTGTATTCAGTCTCAACACTTGATATGCTAGTTCCATTTGGAGCATATTTTCGTTCACTTCATTTCTACTCCAGCCAACTTTTTTTCCTTTTCTGCATATGTCATGTGATTGGTATATTTTCATTGGCTCAAAGTTACTCATCAAGACAGTGGATTATGCTCACGGCAACACTTCCAGTTGCGCTTCTTATTCTCTTTACTGGTTATGTACTGCGCGGAGATTCCACAGGGTTCTCCGCTGGAATGATTGCTGAAGCAATTCTTCTTGATATTCCCTATATAGGAGCCACCATAAATGATCTCTTTTTTTCCATCTCAGAAAATGGAATGAAAAGAATCTACCTGAACCATATTATTAGTTTTGGCCTTCTTTGGGGATGGTTGGCATGGGGGCATGTCAAAAAATACAAAGTTGCATTTAATAACCATATTATCCTGGCCATTTCTATTTTTGCTTTTTCCATATTTATCACGGCCCCTTTAGAACCTGACCATCTTGGAGTGACTCATATCAATGGTCCCTGGTTTTTTCTTGGGCTTCAGGAACTCCTTCGCTACCTCCCTCCGTTGGTTGCCGGAGTATTTGTTCCTATCACACTGCTCATTGCCATTGCTTACCTTCAAACCAAAAACAAAAGCTTTACCCCTCTGTTTCTCTTTATTATCTGCTGGCTTTTGCTATATGCAATCCTGAGTATTATAGGGCTTAATAGATAGAAACAAAAAAAAACAAAAAGCAAAAAAAAAGACCCGTTCCAGTGGAACAGGTCTTTTTCATTTGAGATTACGTTCTTCTATTATTTATCAGTAATTTCCTTTCTTAGCGTGGTTATTTCATCTAAAAAGAGTTTCCTGATCTCAGCCAATTCCTCATGTACAAACGACTTCATTTGCTCGTCACTTTTCAAGGGTTGGGCTTGTTGCAGCTGTTCTTCAACATCGAGACCATCGCCCACACTCTCCAGCTCAGACGGAGCTTCCTCGGAGTCAGAAGAAGCCTCCCCTTCGCCATTATCCGCATTATCGTATTGGCCTAATAGTACCTGACTAGTACATCCCAACAGCTGTTTCTGGACTTCAGCTTCTAAAACCTCTGAAGATACACAGGAATGAAGACCGGAAAGAATTTTACGCATCAATAACAAATTAGCAGTTTCAGCTTCTTTTGGAACCGTAGAAATATTTTGGCATACTGTTGAAAGTAACTGCAAGAATATTTTAATGGTGCTGGTGGCATTCGGATCACTTCTCAACCGATTGATTTCAGAGAATATACTTTGTATTGCCTCTGCATCAATATTTTCCCTGAATGAGGGAATAAGCTGTGTAAGAGTGAGCAAATCATCGGAGGAATAGCCTGTCTCCCGGGCTTCCAGAAATTCAACTTCTTCATCGGGTTGAACAAGATCCGCAGAATCAGTAAAGACCTCACCAGGCAAAGAATCCACCTCAACATCATCGGCAACTGCTTCAAAAATAACCTCATCACTCTGTGTCGTAGTTTCGAACGCTTCGTCGGCAACAAAAAGTACTTCAGTTGAATCATCTTCGCCGGGAACATTAAATTCAATGACATCATCAATTGATGAATCTCGGATTCCGTCCGAATCTAATGCTTCGTCAGTTGCTATTTCACCAGGCAGGGTAAACTGAATCTGATCATTGTCATCCTCTTCCTGCTCCGTTGTTGGGGCAGATTCTTCATTAAAAAAGGAAAGCGCTGTATCAGCAACTGGCACTTCCTGAGCAACAGTTTCTTCAAAAAATGTATCTGCACCAGTTAAACTCTCAACAAACTCTTCACTATCGGGTTCAACCTGTTCATCACTAAGGGCAGCAACCACGTCATCATCTGTTCCAGTAAAAGAAAGAGCACCATCTATATCATCAGTTGAGAATTGCTCAAAAGTTTCAGTTGACGCAGGAGCGGGAACTTCTTCATCAAGAAACGACAGATGATCCTGCCTGGAATCTTCCTCTAGTGGAGATTCAGGTACAATATCTCCCTCTGTCTCTTTAAAAACAGGCGCTGAAACTTCATCATCAAAGAAAGAGAGACTTTCTTCTATGCTTTTCTCCAGAACTGCTTTAGCTACTGGCTGTTCATCATCCTCAGTCAATATGATTTCCGGAGCATCCTGATCGACGTCTGCTTCGTCTGTTGTTAAGGACTCAGGAATCTCAATTTCTGACTGCTCTAGTTCGTCTCCGTTTTTATCAATGAACGCTTCAGCAAAATCATCTTCAATAGATGGATCGTCTTCATCCACATCACTCAAGGCGGCAACAAACTCAGTTTCAGCAGACGAATCATCTTCTTCAA
>CAZDJE010000048.1:0-29161 GCA_964505715.1 uncultured Desulfocapsa sp.
TCAGATCCTCATTAAGGCGGGGAAAGGTGCTAGGGATAGAATCGTGTATATTAGTAATGATGCAGCAATTGCTCTGGCAAAATACCTGCAAAAACGGCCCAAAACAAAAGAGCGCCAAATCTTTCTGGCTGTGAAAGGGCGTTGTAGAGGGAAACCAATTTCTGTTCGTGCAATGCAAAAGAGAGTCGAATATTACGCGCGGAAAAGTGGTGTTTCTGTAAGTTGCCATAACCTGCGTCATACGATGGCTACCCAATTGCTGAATGCCGATGCTGATATTGTTTCCATTCAAGAGATACTTGGACACTCAAAGATCAAGACAACCCAGCGTTACAGCAAATTGCTGAACCTAAAAGTACAGCGAGATTATTTCAATGCTATGGAAGTGGTAATGGAGAAAACATCAACACATCAACTGGAATGAAAACTGAGATAAAATTCCGCTCCATTAAGGGCCAATTCTTCCGACGAGCATTTGTTAGGCCCATTCTCGGAATCGGCCCTTAACGAAGCTACCATCGGATAAAAAACTTGACATCAGGGGGAAAATGACAAAAACTAGATAGAGGTAACACCATAATTTAAATGAGAAATCAGGATCTATTACGTATATAGGCTGACACCCTTTCAAAATGATTTTTTTCAAGAAAAGCTGAAAAATGGGTATATATACCCATTTCTTTTTGTCTAATCTATGCTATTCCTTCGTTTATAATTCGGGAGATTTTGTTACAAGGCTGGAGTTGAAAACTAGGCTTTTTACTGTGTAACAGGGGTACCTATCCGTAAAATGATTGTTAATTATCTTTATTAGAGGAAAAGTAAAATGAAAAAAATATTTTCAAGCCTATGTCTAGGGGCTGTGTTGGTAGCGGCATCTTCTCAAGTGTCCGCAACAGTATTGTTTTCTGATGATTTTGAAGGCGGCGATTTGTTACAATGGACAGGTAAAGATGGCGGCGTACATCACGGGGCAATTGTGTCAGACCCAGACGTTTCACAAACCGATTATGCCATGAATTTCACACAGACAAATGCTGCAGGAGATATTTTTACTTCAGCAGCAACGTTTGATGCAGGAAACTACTGGTTATCATTTGATTACTTTGGGAACACCTCAATGTTTAATGACCCAAATAGCGATACCGGTGGGTATGTTGGAATTAGCGGGGCATTACCAGGAACTCATACATGGCTTTACGCTACTGGCACTGTGAGTGGAGCATCGGATGTCTTAATTGATGACGATACTTGGCATTCGTACACTTTCGCCTTTACCACATCGTATGATTTTCATCTAATGCTTGAAGACTTTAGCGGAAGCGGTATTGGTGCGGGTGACGCCTATTTCGATAATATCAGCCTAAGCAACACAAACCCAGTTCCTGAACCAGCAACAATGCTCCTCTTCGGAACAGGTTTAGTTGGTCTTGTAGGTTCCAGACTTCGTAAAAAGAAAAAGTAATTAACTCCTGAAAAGCTTCTTCTCCTTAAGGCAGGATCATTCATTTGATTCTGCCTTTTTCTATTTCCATCCTTTGCTGTTACAATGGCCAGTGATAAGGTCTGCTGTTTCATAGAATCCTTAATAATTATCTTCCTACTGCATCTTTGAGACATCCGCCCTGCATACGTAATAAAAATTTGCGATTCTGCACCGATACGAAAGTCAACATCCCCCCTAAGTGAAACTTGGCAGTCTTGAAAAGCATCGGAAAAAAGATTCAGCTTTCCCTCTCTCTTTCGGTCATCTATGCTATCTTAGTAAAAAAAGGATACCGTCAGGTAAGTACTAGCACACCCTGATGAATTATCTAAACTACTGAAAGTTCACCGACCCTGGATAACCGTTAAGATGGAAAGCAAAGAACAGAAGACAACCCTTGCTGTGGCCACGGTTACGGCCTTTATGGCACCATTTATGATATCTTCGACCAACGTGGCCCTGCCGGCCATTGGTAAGGAGTTTCACGTGAATGCCGTGTTGCTCGGCTGGGTTGCCACCTCCTATTTGCTGGCCACAGCCGTTTTTCTTTTACCGGCCGGTAAATATGCCGACTTACATGGTCGTCGCAAGATGTTCATGGTCGGTGTGGCCTTATTCACCTTGGGCGCCCTTGGTGGGGCGGCTGCAAATGGCATCGCTTTTTTTCTCGCCACCCGGGTCCTCCAGGGCATAGGGGCGGCTATGTTTTTGACTACAGGAATGGCTATTATCACCGTCGCATACCCGCCGCAACGACGTGGCTGGGCTATCGGCATTCTTGTGACAGCAGTTTATGTCGGACTGGCAAGCGGGCCTTTTATCGGTGGGTTGCTGACCAGTTTTTGGGGATGGAGGTCAATGTTTGTGGTGATCTTTGTTCTCGGACTCTGCTCCTTGGGCGTTACCCTCCGATTTCTACCAGGAAAGTGGCGATCTACGGATGAACCCTTTGATAGTGTCGGCAGCCTGGTTTACGGTTTGTCCATTTTACTGTGGGTATACGGTGGAACTCGGGTGCCGAGCATAACCGGCTGGTGGTTGTTCGGACTGGGGTGTGGTGGGCTGGTCCTTTTCTACTATCTCCAGCGGCACCAGGAAAAACCTGTGTTTGATGTCACCCTGTTTGAGACAAACCGCGTTTTTCTCTTTTCTAGCTTGGCCGCTTTAATCCACTATGC
Source organism: uncultured Desulfocapsa sp. (assembly GCA_964505715.1). Classification (GTDB taxonomy): domain Bacteria; phylum Desulfobacterota; class Desulfobulbia; order Desulfobulbales; family Desulfocapsaceae; genus Desulfocapsa. The sequence continues at coordinate 2,665 of CAZDJE010000048.1, forward strand.
TGCCACCTTTGCCATTACCTTTCAGCTCAGCCTCTATCTCCAGTATGTTAAGGGATTGTCACCCAAGGCGGCTGGGACCGTGCTAATGGTGCAGCCGATCATAATGGCCCTGTTCGCCGCCAAGGCAGGTAGTCTTTCCGACCGGCTCGAAGTACGGCTTTTGGCCTCACTGGGGATGGGGATCACTGTCTGCTGTCTTGTCATTTTTGTTTTTCTCGGCAAGGGGACTCCGATCTGGTTTGTGACGGGAATTCTAGCCATGCTCGGTTTTGGCTTTGCCCTGTTCTCCTCGCCCAACATGAGCGCGATCATGGGGGCAGTGGAGCCGCATCAGTATGGTCTGGCCTCAGGTTGTGTGGCCACCATGCGTCTTCTTGGCCAGGTGGGCAGCATGACCATTGCCACCACTTTCCTCGCATTTTTTGTTGGCAGTGAGCAGATGTCTTCGCTCAACAATGAACAGTTCCTGCTTTCCATGCAGAACTGCTTTGGCTTTTTTGCTGTTCTCTGTTTGATCGGATTGGCATTTTCTCTGATGCGTAATAAAAAAGAGAACCTAGAAGAAGAGAGACTTTGATCTGCAGCTATGACACTTTTGGAATCTATAACTTCCTCCAAGAGCAACTGCCGCTAATGCCTGTTGCCTTTATGGCAAACCTTTGCCGTGGTAGTGAGAATGCTTGGGCAGGCTAATTTTTGAATATAATAGCAGAAAAGGCTACAGCCGCCTCTTCACCTGCGGGTCAACACGGGGCTGAATCGTTGCTGTTTTGCTCATGATGCCTCCTGGGGCACTGCATTTGTGTGGACATTGTCGCTACAGATATAGTATGCGCAGTGAGCTTTTAAATGACAAAAAAAACTAAACTATCCCGAAAAATATTCCAGTATTAAAGTGGAACCGATCCGGGAATTACGAGATATAAAGACAATAAAAAAGCTGCTTGGTAATAATCTGTGTAACTTTTGCCTATTTGTGTTCGGTATAAACTCCAACCTTTGGGCATCGAATCTGTTACAGATTACTGTCGGAAGGTTCGGGACATACAAGCCGGTGCCGAGCCTATCCCTAAATGTTACTTCTTAATGTTGCATCAAATAATCCTGGTGAAACCGTTGTATTCCTTGACATTTTTTTTCAAAATACCCACAATGATATTTGAGGACTTTTAATTTTAAAACTTTGAGTTGATATCTGAGCATGATACCGCAAGACGCCACAATTTTGACTATTGACGATGAGAGTCTGATTCGTGAATCTTTCCGTTTTTACTTGGAAGATTATGGGTATCGGGTGCTGGAGGCAGAAAACGGTCGTATTGGGCTTGAGATGATCCATAAGAATCAGCCGGACCTGGTGCTGGTCGATTTGAGAATGCCTGAAGTCGATGGGATTACGGTTTTGAAAGAAGTGCATAAGCACTATCCTAATCTTCCTATTATTGTAATTTCCGGAACGGGTTTTGTCGGAGATGCTGTTGAGGCAATGAAGTGTGGAGCTTGGAGCTATCTCCTGAAACCGATCAGTGACTTTAACAGTCTCCGCTTTGCCGTGGAACAGGCGCTTGAAAAGGCAAAGCTTATTAAAGAAAATCAAAATTACAGAAAACAACTTGAGCATAAAGTGGTGCTTCGTACCGAGGAGCTTGAATATACCAATCAGCTTCTGCGTGATACCCGTATGCAGGTTATTCTGCGTCTTGGAAAGGCATCTGAATATCGTGATAAGGAAACCGGACGCCATGTTATCCGGGTGAGCTGTTATACAAAAATATTAGCCACAAATCTTGGCTTTAACGCTCATGATTCCGATCTTATGGCCCTGGGTAGTGCCCTCCATGATATTGGTAAAATTGGTATTTCGGATACCATTCTTTTAAAACCCTGTAGCCTGTCAGAAAACGAGTGGGTACGAATGCGGGAGCACTGTCTGCTTGGGAGGGAGTTATTAAAACCGCTTACCAATGATGATGTGCAAGCTTTTAGCGGTGACAGTGGTGAAACTCTCGAGGGCATATTTTCCGATTCTGAAGTTATGCGAATGGCGAGGGTTATTGCTTATTCACACCATGAACAATGGGACGGTAATGGATATCCGGAAGGATTGGCTGCTGAAGCAATACCCATAGCAGGTCGTATTGTATCAGCCGTTGATATCTACGATGCTGTTGGCAGTAAACGGCCTTACAAAGAAGCCTACCCTGAAGAAAAATGTTTGGAGATTATGCGGAATGCCTCCGGGACAATCCTTGATTCCGATGTGGTGGATGTCTTTTTTGAGTCTCTGGATCTGTTGCAGCAGGTCAAAGAGAAATGGGCAGATTAAGTGAGTCTGCACTCAACCCACTGCTGGGAGTCTGTCCAAGAATATTCCGATTTCGAACAGGTACGCGAGGTTCGAGACTCCGAAATACCTAGCCTAGGATAACCACTCTTAGTGCGAATATGCTGTTCTAATCTGTTTTCCCCTCCCCGGACTGTCTTAATATCCTGAAATACATTTTTTATGATGCGTTTGCTGGACGTAATTGTATCACTGTCATGGGTAGGTGTGGATGCAATTACAGGGTGGATAAATAGAAAAAAAGAGAAGAAGGCGAAAAAGAGTTAGCAGAGATATTAATATTGAAATTGAATCCGGGGGTGCTTGTTCTCGGAGGATTGGGAAACGCTTGCCTGCACAGAGAAGACACTTTGTAGAAGTTCGGGGGTAAAGATATTTTCCACCGCAGCATTGGCAAAAATAGAGCCATCTTTGAGAACAAGGCAGTTGTCGCAAAAGGCCGCTGCCAGATTCAGGTCATGAATAGCAGCAATAACGGTGAGTCCATTTGTATGTACCCGTTCTTTGATTACCCGCATAATAGCAATGGTATGCTGGATATCAAGGTTAGATGTTGCTTCATCAAGAATTAATACTTCGGTCTCCTGGGAAAGTGCACGTGCCATAATGACTCGTTGTAGTTCCCCTCCGGAAAGAGCGCTCACCGCTCGTTCCTGGAGATGCACAATATCCATAGTCTTCATGGCAAGCTCTACAGCATCAATATCGTGCTGTGAGGGGGAGGCAAACCTTGGGATATGGGGGTGACGGCCCATTAGTACCACGTCATAAACGGTATATTCAAAGTCCATGGAGAAATGCTGGGGGACTAGTGCCAACCTGAGTGCTAGCTCTTGACGTGAATAGGAATGGAGGCTTTTGGCTTGGTAGTTGATGACTCCTGATATGGGGGAGAGGGTTGCCATCAGTAGTTCAATAAGGGTGGATTTTCCACTGCCATTGGCACCAATCAAGCCATAGAACTTTCCTTTTTCAAGTTGAAAATTAATATTTTCAAATACCATATTACTACGGTAGGCAAAGGAGAGATTCTCGATATGAAAGAGACTGTTGTTTTGTGTCATGATGCCTTGGCCAACTGCTTTTTGCGGAAGATATAACAGAAGAAAGGCCCGCCAATCAGTGAGGTCAGGACACCGATGGGGATTTCCGATGGAAGCCAGGCGCGGGTAATGGTGTCTGCCCCAAGAAGGAGTGTCGCGCCACCTAAAAAGCAGGCAGGAAGCAAAATTCTGTTATCGGGGCCCAAAATCATGCGCAGAAGATGGGGAATAATTAAACCCACAAAACCGATAATACCGGATACTGAAACACAGATTGCAGTGATCAGAGAAGCGCACACCAGCAGCATTTTTTTTACCCGGCTGCTGTCCACTCCAAGTGTATTTGCAGTACGTTCGCCAAGTGCCATAATATTAAGGTCACGGGCATAATAGAGGGTGAATCCAAGTCCCGGAAGAACAATCAGCAGGGTGGTGAGGACATCGCTCCATGTTCTGCCTACAAAACTGCCCATAAGCCAGAAGATGATGATGCTTACCTGCTCATCGGCAAGATATTTGATAAATCCTATACCAGCTGAAAGGATAGCTGCAATAATAACACCGGAGAGTATCAGGGTGTTGGAGGAGAGCTTATTGTCCGTAGAGGCAAGGGAAAAGACGCCAATAAGGGTGGCCATGGCGCCAAGAAAAGCAAAGGCAGGGATGGAAAACCACACGGGAATCACAATGCCGAAGAGAGTTAGGATGATGGCAAGTGATGCGCCAAAGGCGGCACCCGATGAGATACCTAGAGTGTAGGGATCAGCAAGTGGATTAAGGAGAATTGCCTGAAATACCGCTCCTGCCACGGCCAGGCCTCCGCCAACGAGAGCGGAAGTCAGTATACGTGGTAGACGCACCTCGATTACGACAAAGGGAAAGGTGGGATTGATACTTTGAGATTCCTGACCCAAAAGACTATTCCAGAGAATTTGTACAACTTCCTGTGGACTGATCTGTAAAAAACCCATCCCGGTGGCGCTGATAATTGCGACACAAAGAATAAGAAATAACGATACGAGTATAAGAAGTGGTTTTATCTTGGTCATTATATGAAATGAAGTGGCTGGACTTTTAACTCATATCCCCTTGTTTTTCTATTATGAAAACAGATGCAGAGCTTCAGCAGAATTTTCTATTTTTGTGCAGGATTCAGGAGATCGTTAAAAAGTAATAGTGAACATGGGAGTTTTTGTCAATCTTCGAATCAGGTGCAGGGATTACTCTGGAAATGTACGGGATGAACTGTTAAGCTAAATGGGTTCTAAGAACTCATTTCGATGGTTTAAATCTCTTGTGAAATTAATAAAATGGAGTTGTTATGAAACGGATTGTTTTGTTCTTTTTTGTCAGCCTGCTTTCAGTTGTTCTCTCCGGTTGCGGCTATAATAGTCTGCAGGTGCAGGAAGAAGGTGTCTTTAAGGCCTGGGCCGATGTCGAATCCACCCTGCAGCGGCGTGCGGATTTGATCCCGAACCTTGTGGCGACGGTGAAAGGCTATGCCAAACATGAGCAGGAAACACTGCAGGCTGTCGTTGATGCAAGGGCAAAGGCTGGATCTGTACAGGTTTCAGCAAAAGATTTGACCAATCAGGCGGCCATGCAGCAATTTCAGGCGGCACAGGGAGGGTTAAGCTCTGCGCTTTCCAAGTTGATGGTGGTGGTTGAGCGCTATCCTGACCTGAAGGCAAATCAGAATTTTCTTGATCTTCAGAGTCAGCTGGAAGGAACTGAGAACCGGATTAATGTAGCCCGCCAACGCTATAACACTGCTGTCTCAAGCTTTAATGGAGCTATTCGTCAATTCCCTGCGAGTTTGACCAACAAGTTTATGCTCCATCTTGATCGTAAAGAATATTTTAAAGCAGAAGAAGGTGCCAAAGCAGTACCCAAAGTGACATTCTAGGTTATGAAATCATTGCTAAGGAATTGCACTATACATTTAGGGGTAACTCTTTTTTCTTTTGTCCTGATGCTCTGTCTGGTCTCTCCACTTGCTGCGCTCGAAGTCCCGCGTCTTGAAGGGCGAGTCAATGATACGGCACAGATGCTTTCTGCACAGACAAAAGCGGACCTCGAATCTCTGCTCAAAGATTTTGAAGCAACCGATTCCACCCAACTGGTTGTCCTGACTATTCCAGCACTCGATGGAGAGATTCTGGAGGAGTACTCTCTGAAGGTCTCCGAGGCCTGGCAAATTGGTCAGAAAGGGGTTGATAACGGGGCACTGCTCCTTGTGGCACGCGACGACCGAAAAATCCGTATTGAGGTCGGATATGGCCTTGAAGGAAGTTTGACTGATCTTGTAGCCGGACGAATTATAGCAGGAGTTATTGTTCCTCGATTTAAAGAGAGTAACTTCAGTCAGGGAATCAGTGATGGCGTGATGGCCATGGTGCAAGCGGTGCGTGGCGAGTATGTCGCGAGTGCCGAAACGTCCAAAGGAAATAGCGACAATGATCCTGCAGGATTGATTTTTATACTGATCTTTGCTTTTTCGTTTATAGGGAGGGCTCTGCATAAGAAGAAAACGCTCGCTGCCGTTGCTGGCGGGATTGCCTCACCCATCCTCGGGTTGATGTTTTTTGCTCAGCTCGGTTTCTGGTTACTGGCATTGATACCAGTTGGCGCCCTCGGTGGATTCTTTGTGAGTTCGCTTTCGGCAACGGGGGGGGGGGGCGGATTCTATGCAGGAGGCGGTGGTTCTGGCCATTCATCGGGAGGTTTTGGTGGTGGATTTAGTGGTGGCGGCGGCGGGTTTGGCGGCGGCGGTGCCTCGGGAGGGTGGTAATGAAAAGGACTCAAGCCATGTCGCAGCTTTTTTTCAGTGCTGAGGAACAGGAACAGATAAGTGACGCCGTTCATCAGGCCGAATTAAAAACTTCCGGTGAACTGGTGCCCATGCTGGTGGGTGAAAGTCACTCCTATCCGCTTGCCGCGATCAGGGGAGGAACTTTTATTGCCTCGTTGCTGGCACTTGCAGCCACGCCTCTTGTTGCAGAGAGAATCTGGCTTGGTTCCTATAATTTATGGGTCTTTCTTGCCCTGTTTATACCGTTGTTCCTGGTCTCTCACCTTCTGATAAAAACGTTTCCGGGGTTCAAACGCTGGTTTCTTTTTGGTGATGAGATCGAGGAAGAGGTTGGAAATGCTGCATTCACAGCTTTCTACACGGAGAAACTCTATAAGACACAGGATGCCAATGGTATCTTGATTTATATCTCACTGTTTGAACGTCGTGCCTGGGTCATTGCTGATAGTGGCATTAATGATCGTATTGCGCAGGAAGAGTGGCAGGAGGCAGTGTCGATAATCACCAAAGGGATACGGGAAAAAAGACAATGCCAGGCACTTTGTGAGGCGATTTCAATAGTCGGTGCTATTTTGGAAAAAGAATTTCCGGTACAGGCTGATGATGTGAATGAACTGCATAATCTTATTATTCGTTGAAGCTGTATAGGCTATCGAATACTTTGTATTGAGCACTTTTTTTGGTGTTCACGGTTTAGAGAGTTAACATAAAATAGATACATCCCATAAGCATTAAACTCCCAACTCGAAAAAGTTGACTATATACGATGAGTTCTACGGCCATCTTCGGTTGAAAAATTCCCGCATAGTAGGGAAATTGATGTCGAATGGCTCGCACCGGAGATGAAAGCACATTTCCAACCAGCAGGGCGAGCACAATCTCCCTGTAATCCATACTTCCTTCCTGAAGCAGGGCACCGGCAACAGCAAGTCCTGCTGTGAATTCAGCGGCCATATGCAGGGTTATGATTCCCATGGATTGAGGTGTCAGCCATGGCAGGAACGAGAGGTAATCCGCCATGCCTCTTTCCAGAATGTCAAACAGCCCGGCCCGGTGCATTAGAAATACCAGGATGTAGATGGGCACCGTATAACGGATTATTTTTCGAATACGCTTTTTGAAGCGTTTCCAGCTCTTTTCTACTGCTTTCCGCCAATGTGTCTTTTTTTCTGTTGTGTCCTTTGTTTCATGCGATGGAGAGGCTGATCTATCAATGGCAGGTAGCAGAAAACGACTAAGAACAACAATGGAGACGGTACGGAAAATTGCTGCTCCAAAGGTGAGGGCCACGTAAATAATTGCAGCACCTTTGATAAGTGGTGCCGTTATGAAAAAGACAGTTGGCAGATGGAGGAAATAAGTTGGAAGACTGTTAAACAAGTTAGCAAGTATAAGTTCTTTTTTTATGATTGTTTTCTTTTCATACGCCTCAGAAAGCATGGTATTTGCAGAAACACCTGAAAACAGAGCCATTGAAAAAGAGGCGCCTGCTGTTTCTGAGAGATTGCCGAATCTGATAAGAGGGCGTGCAAGTGTTGCGATTTTACTGGTCCAGTTGAGCGATTCGATAAAGCTGGCCACGAGTAAACCAAGGGAGATAAAGAAAATCAAACGAATAAGTGGCCAGATAAGGTTTGGCCAGAGTTGAGGGAGAATATCTGTAAATTGCATGAGAAGAAGGAGACAGGGTAGGCTTGATAGATGCCAAGGTGAATGATTTTAGATCAGTAAAAGCTTATCGGTACCATAGTAGTAAGTACTCAGGCCATCTTATATCGCATTGAGCTGAACATAAGCTGGCCTGATTATTTTCGGTGAGTGCAGATAGATTCGAATACTATTTTCTATTCAGCTGCTGCAGGTAGTCCTTCTCTACTTCCCATCAGCAGGCTGCCAATCTTTTCTTTTTCATATGCATCTCGAGATTTATCGTACTCACCCTGCTCTTGACCACGAATGGAAGAGTTTTTATTGAAAAATCTGGATCGCTTTACGATAAGTGTTTTCCACTCGTCAAAATGCTTATAGAAGAGCTTCTCAACAGTTCCATCCTTAACAAGGCGGTAAAGTTTTTTGTTGATAACAGGCATTTGTACTGCCATTGGGGAATCTTTTGCGATGGTCAGATGAAAGGCTTGGGTGGTTACTGGAGGATCGAGAATGGTAATTGAATCTTCACCCTGCAGCAGTCTTGCGTAGATAAGTGCTGTATAGAGATCAACGATCAAATAATCAGCTTCACTGCGATTAAGAAGTTCAAGCGCACGTTCAAAGGCGATAAATTTGACGTCGAGTTTGTTCTTAATAAAGGAATCAAACTCCTGTCCGTAGCTTTCTCCGATATTGGAGACGCCCTTTTTCCCCATAAGGGATTCCCAGCGGCCAAAGGGGAATTCTTTCCCTTTCTCAACCACAATTACCGTAGGTTGTGGCAGGTAAGGCAGAGAGTATTCCATATAGGCTGCACGCTCATCGTTTTTATAGGCGGAGACGAGCATGTCCACTTCCCCGTTTTTGCACTTGTCCTGGACCTGTTGCCAGTTTCCTTCTACTCGAAGGTCATAGTCAAGTTTCAATTCCGTAAGAATTGCCTGAGCAATATCAGGTCCAACTCCGGTCAGTGTCTTGTGTTGTTCCCAAACGATGGGTGGGGCCTTTGGGTTACCGGAAACGATAAAGGTTTCTGTACCAAAGCTGTTAGAAGCAGAGAAACAGGAAATAAGCAAACAGGATAAAAGCAGAGAAAAAGTTTTCATAACACCTTGGTTCCTTATAAGGAAAATCAGAAAAGAAGAATCAATCGGTATTCACTATAACAGGGAATGAATACTAATCGATTCTCTAAAAACTGCAAACTGAAGCTGCAGGTTAATAGAAAAGAGCCTTGTCCCATAAAGACTATTAATCCGATAGACTAGGACAGCCTCCTAGAGCGACAATTCATGAATCGGTGAATGAACATATAATCCTTCAGGGTCATCGAAAAGCATTGCTTGCTGCACAGGTTCTATTATCTGACGAAGCAGTGTCAGAACAGCAGGTGGAAAGGTGGATACAACGCTGCGGATTACTGAACTTGAAAAAATCTGCAAAAATTCCTCCTTCACAGAGAGGGGACGACTGATATAGGAAGCAGTGTAATCATCGAGACCAGCAAGACCGGCTGCTGCATCGATGGCATCATCAAGAGTACCGAGTTTGTCAACAAGACCGAGTTCCTTCGCTTTTTCTCCGTCAAACACTCTGCCCTCTGCTATGTCTTTCATCTTCTTAGAAGGGATGTCTCGACCGGTGGAAACAATATTCAGGAACTGGTCGTAGCCATGATGCAGGGTGGTTTGCATAGCTTCTTTTAACATAGGGGAGAGAGGCCGGGTGACATCGAGTGCCGATGCAAGAGTGGTTGTTCCCACACCATCACTGTATATTCCAAGCTCAGAGAGTGAGTTCTCAAAGGTGGGGATAGCAGCAAAAATGCCGATGGATCCGGTAAGGGTGACAGGGGAGGCCCATATTTCATCGGCATCGGCTGCAATCCAGTACCCACCGGATGCCGCCATGGCACCCATGGAAATGACGAGAGGTTTACCTGTCTTTTTGTATTCAATGATTTCCTGGCGGATAATTTCAGAAGCAAAAACCGAACCGCCGCCCGAAACAACTCGGATTACCAATCCATTGATTTTACTGTCTTCACGTGCCTGCCGTATCAGCAGTCCCATGGTGTCGCCGCCTATCCTGCCAACGGGTTGTTTACCATTGAGAATGGCACCTTCGGCAATAATAATGCCGATGCTGCCAGCATCATCGGGTGAATCGGTAAAGGAACGTGTAATTGTGGTGAGATAGTGATTTAAACTGATATGTTTGAAGTTACCTTTCCCATCTTTTCCGCTGAGTCTGGTGAGAAAGGAACGAAGTTCCTCCCTGCTTTTTAAACCATCAACAAAACCTGATTCAAGGGCAAGTCTTGCTGAATCACCACCAACTGTTGCCAGTTCCGATGCAATATTTTCCGTATAGATCTGAATAGTGTCAGGGCTGAGATTACGTTCCCGGAGAATGTCTCCACTCATAGTGTCCCACAGTGCGGTAAGCCAGGTCATATTTTGGGTCCTGGCTGCTGTTGACATGGAGTTTCTCATTACAGGTTCAAGAGCTGACTTGAAGGTACCAACCCGAAAGATATTGTAGTTGATCTTTAATCGGTCAATTGCGTCTTTAAAGAAAAGCCGATAGGTCCCAATACCGTGTAAATCCACGCCGCCCATGGGATTAAGGTAAATCTCATCGGCAAAGCTTGCTAGATAATAGGCTTTTTGCTGGTAGAAATCTTCAGCGGCAATAACTTTTTTTCTACTGGATTTAAAATCATTTAAGGCTGCCCCAATGGTTTGGAGTTGATTGAGCCCTACGGAACCAAGTTTGCTCAGGTCAAGGAGGATAAAGGTAATCGTGTCGTCAACGGCAGCCTCTGCAATCGCATCCAGAATATCCTGAAACAGGGTTTCCGAAGGGAGATTGTCAAATCCAAACTGCTCAGTGAGCATTGTTGAGAGTGGGTCAGTTGCCTGTTTTTCCTCCACAATGTTTCCAGTAAGGCTTAGTATAAGGGCTCCGCTGTCAGGGATGCTGATATCTTCTTTGGTTGAGTTAGAGGAAAATGAACTAAAGAGGAAAATCAACAGCACAATAAAAGCAACATTAAGCGTGAATATTCGTATACCGGTGAGGAATTTACCAACCCAACGGAAAATATTAAAAATAGAAGTAATTAGGTCTTTCATAGGAATATGTTTACGACATTTAAGTGTTTAATAAAAGGTTGATGTATCTCGTGCCTGTGAAACAATAGCAAGCGCATTACTGGAAGTAAACAGACTTCTGCCTCGGTTCAGGAAAAAGGAAGAGTGAGTTGTACCGGAATCTTTTCGGACTTGTTGTTAAGATTTGAAACAGTAATACCTAGAAGGCGGATTTTAGTGGTACCAGCTTCCGTTGCCGCAAGAAGATGTGGAATACATGTCATAATGTCATCGAAGGTATAAACTGGTGACGGATGGGTGTGTGATCTGGTGACAGTAGAAAAATCGTGATAACGAACTTTGAGAGTGATCGTTGTTCCGCCACAATCTTTATTCCGAAGACCATGTTCTACTTTACGTACAAGCTCTTTGACTATTTCCACTATCTCTTCCATATCGTCAATGTCCGTTTGGAAGGTTGTTTCCGTACCAATAGATTTGCGGCCCTTTCTCGATTCAACTGGACGATTATCCATTCCACGGGCAATGTCGTAGAAAAAGGCTCCCGCTTTGCCAAAGAAACCAATCAGTTCAACTTTTTCAAAACGAAGCAGATCTTTGCCGTAATAAACGCCGAGTGAATTCATTTTTTTTTCGGTGACCTTCCCTACACCAAAGAATTTCCCGATGGCAAGTGAATCAAGAAAAGCTTGTGCCTTTTCAGTGCTGATAATGGTTATTCCATCGGGTTTGTCCATGTCCGATGCGACTTTTGCCAGAAATTTATTGTAGGACACTCCGGCAGAACAGGTGAGACCAACTTCATGGAAGACACGTTTTCTGATTTTGTCAGCCGTTGTTGCGGCAGAATTCATACTCGTATGATCTGCTGAGATATCAAGAAAGGCTTCATCAAGTGAGAGGGGTTCAATATGTGGTGAACAACTTTTGAATATATCCATAATCTGTATGGATACTTCCTTATATCTGTCTTTACGTGGACGAACAAAAACTGCATGGGGACAAAGTTTAACGGCCCTTGCTGAGGAGAGTGCCGAGCGAATACCAAATTTTCTTGCCTCGTATGAACATGCGGCAACCACTCCGCGCCCTTCCGGGTTTCCACCGACTATGAGTGGTCGACCACTCAACTTAGGATTATCCATCTGTTCTACCGATGCAAAGAAAGCATCCATGTCGATATGGACTATATAACGGTTCTCAGTCATAAAAAGAATACGGGTTGAAAAAGTGAAAGATGATGATATGGCATGCTATACTATGCTACAGTGTGACGAAAGTGAAGGTTTTTGTAAGAATGAATTTCAGGAGAAGAGTGAATGCGTCAGGTATTAGCTGCCAGTGAATTGTTTGGGGGGCTCCCTCCGGAACATCTGGATGCAATAGAGAGAATTGTGGTGATAAAACAGTGTGGTCGTGGAGCATCAATTTTCTTTGAAGGTGATCCTGGAACTGGTTTTTATATGGTCATAACGGGACGCGTGAAAATATTTAAAACATCTCTATCCGGAAAAGAGCAGATACTTCATATCTTTGGTGCAGGAGAGCCCTTTGGAGAAGTTCCTGTTTTTCATGGTCATCCATTTCCTGCTAATGCTATGGCTCTGGAAAAAACAAGTTTGATATTTTTCCCCCGTAAAGATTTTGTGGATCTTGTTCATACCATACCGTCACTTGTTATGAATATGCTGGCCGTGCTTTCCATGCGTTTGCGACGTTTTGTAACTCAGATTGAAAATCTTTCCCTGAAAGAAGTTCCGGCACGACTGGCTGGATATCTGTTGTATCTGGCCGAAGAACAAGAAAATGATAAGCGGGTGGAATTACAGATTTCTAAGGGGCAGCTTGCGAGTCTGCTCGGTACAATACCTGAGACACTGTCCAGAATATTTGCAAAAATGAGCGAGGAAGGATTAATTAGTGTGGATGGTAAGGTGATCAGTCTCCTTGACCTAAAAGGTTTGGAACAGAAGGAGTAGTGTTTCTGAGTTTAGCAAGGTACTGCCTTTTTCGCAGTTTTGTTACAGGGGCAGCTGCAACTCTTTTTTGTATATGAAATTTTCTTTTCATTGTAACAGCGCTTAATAGTGGGATCGGTGGTGGGAGAGTGCCGCCAAAAAGAAGTGGGCGAAAGGTGATGAATTGATAGCGCTTATCTTGGACAGTTACGATGGGAGGTGAGTGGTGTCCTTCAAAATAGTCGTAGCCCTCCTTGATATTCTCCCAGAAGTGAATCCATTTTGAGTCCTGGTGAACTGCCATGTTTCTTTTCGTCATTCTAAAGGGGAAGATATGGACAGGAACCTGTCGCTGCCCTGAAATAATAGCCGATTCCACAATTGCATAGATCTCATCCATACGAAAATCTGCCATGGCAAAACAGCCGATAGAAGAACAGCGACCATGAATCATCAGTAGGCTGCCGGTACGTTTATGGCTTCTGTCATACTCGTTAGGGAACCCAAGGTTGAAGGAGAGGTGGTAGTCGGAATTTGGGTTTAACTGGCTGGCTCCCACGCTGTAAAATCCCTCGGGGCTCTGTTTGTCTCCTTCCCGTATTTTCGGCCCGATATCCCCCGAGTGGTGACATATGCTGTAGGACTTGAACAGAATATAGGTGATTCCCTGTCTTAGCCATACTTCAAGCGTTTTTTCTTTTTTGAAAATTCTGATAAGAACGGGATCACCCAGGTTTGATCCTTTCTTTTGCATCTCCTTAATAAGAGTGGGGGCCACTCGTCTGTAGGCGTTTTGTGATTTATCACTGGAAGGGATCATATTCCTCGCACTATAGCCTGCGCTGGCAGGAAAGATAAATGAAAGGAGCAGAAGAAGTGTGAATAAGGGGTGTCGCATTATAAGTGTAAGTGTAGAAGTTAAAAAGGACTGAGGCTAATGTATAATGGTTTTTTAAGCAGGAAAGGGGGTAAAAGTCCAGATAAATAGCTGCTCGGTGGTGAAATTAATTCCTCTTTGTTCCCTTGTAGGTAAATGATTTACTGATCATTGAATAGTAACTTCCCTTGTCAATTCCGATATTTTTACCACATGGACATTGTATTTTATGGGCATTTAATTTGGAGTTGTACATTTTTGTGATACGATCTTTATGACAGCGAAGAACGTCTCCTTGACCAATTTTGTCGTATCTCCAGAGTTTTTTTCTACAGGCAGCACAGCGTATAATCAACATGACATTGTAAGGTTGGTTTTGTTGAGCAGTGGTGTTCTCGTTACAGGGTGATACAAACCGTATAATTTGTATCAGTAGAAGATCCTGTTGATAAGAGAGTCCGAAGGAGGGTCTATATTATTGCTCTGTTCATGGATTTGCCGCTGCATGCCAAACATGGCAAGCAGATTGTCATCCATACAGAGTTTATAGCTTTGGGCTGCAATAATATTTCTATTCACAGGGTTGACCAGTTTTGCAGTTATGTAGAGTGTTCGGTTGTTGAGTGAATATGTTCCAACGAGTATGGCCTGCACCGGCTGGTCTGCAGTAATTTGAGAGAGATCTCTTGAAAGTATGGTTTCCCCGTCACCTGGATTGATTTTCATGGTGTGGCGAAGATTAATCTCTTTTACGGTGTAGCCGAGCTGCACCAGACGTGCTCCTATATGACTTTGTAGTAAACGGCCCATTTGAGAGGTCTCTTCCAATCTGTTCAGATCGACAAAACTGGATGTGAGAACAGCTTCTTCCGGGTGCCTTGGCACCAGTGGGGGCATGGCTGAACCTGTAAGGTCATCGCTTATTTTGTTTCCAAGCGAGATCAGGTTGACGTCTGCTCCAACAAGTTTTTCAAGGCGTGTGCAGTTCAGTGATGAGCAGCCAGTAAATAATAGGCTGCAACTGATCAGGATAATGAGATGATAGGTTCGTTTCATAGAAGATATTATTGAACAGTTGAGACCATCCGAATAGTTTTGCCGGAAGGTGCATTTTGGTAATGCCAGAAGTCCGGGTCATTAATGTAATAAATATCGGAGGTTCTGAATAGATATTTCTCATCGCTGACCATGGAGGTGGTTATGATTACTTCGTAATGGCCGTTTAAGGGGCTGGTTGAGTTTAGAATATCAAGCCCGGCTGCAAGCGCTAACATCTGCAGGGTTGAGGGTGCCTGCCGGAATACGGATACAACGGCAGTGAGGGCAGTAAGGGTACCTGGGGCAATGGTGTAACGATTGCTGGAATGGTACACGACCTGTACTTTGTAGTTCACCTCAATGTCAGTAATTTTCTTATCGCTGCTTGTGGGGACGCCAAAATTGACGAGTCTGGTGATAAGAAGATCACGAAATCCTTCGTTGAACTGTGTTGTCTGACCACGTTCACAGGGGTTGGCATCGGTGCCACAGGTTGGTTTAACAAAGACTGATTTATCGACATAATCACTTATTACCAGTTGATTGTTAATTTGATTTGCCACATCACTTGCCAGTACATCCCAATGGTGGGCTGCCTGCATCTTCTGTTGTTCGCTGTATGCATAGGAGGCTGGTTGAGGAATACGGGAGCATCCGCTGAGGAAGAGCACAAGGAGAAGGATGAGGACTGCACGCATTATGAATACCCTTTAGTGTGTATCGATTATTTTTTATAATTACATAACTCTATCGGATGATGATAGAAAAACTAAAGGAAAAACATTGCATGCCCTGTTATTGGCCTATCTCATTGTATTGAGTTTCTGGCGCAGTTGAGACTCGGGCGGCGCACCGACAATCTGATCAATCACCTCTCCGTTTTTATAGAAGAACAGGCTCGGGACTCCACGTATCTTGTAGTGCATCGCCGTGCCGGGGTTTTTAGAGGTATCGAGTTTTGCTATAATAACCTTTCCAAGATACTCTTTTGAGAGATTTGTGATAACAGGGGCGATTGCCTTACATGGTCCACAGGTTGGCGAATAAAAATCAACCATTACTGGAAGGGAGGCATTTGAGATAAATGATTGAAATTCTGCATCGTTGAGCTCCACAGGTATTGCCTGACTCTTAAGGGGAAGAGTGCTTTTGCATTTACCGCACTTGGGGGAGAGATGCTGTTTTGCGGCAGGAATTCGATTTTTGGTGCCACAGGATGGGCAGATACTAATAATGCTGTTCATAGATCGTTCCTCTTCTGGTCAAGGCAGATCATTGCTGTTGGGTTAGGGCCATTATGGCTGCGTCAATATTGAAAAAATGCGAATGAAAGGAAGAAGTGTCAAGGGGGACAAGCTCGTAAAAGTTCAAATGCGTGATGGCTCAGTGATAAGCGAAGACTTTGAAAAACTTTATATGCGAGGCGCGTATGTGGAAAATGATGAGCACAGTTCACTATTGCCCAAACAGGAAGCAGTGTATATACTCTGAATTGTTATTACGTAATCCTGCGATGTTATAAAAAAACCTTTTTACTCTACTACTTTTTATGTCTATAGACCTGCACACTCATTCGTGGTTCTCCGATGGAACTAAAAGTCCGACGCAACTGGTACAGCTAGCTGCAAACAGCGGTGTCTCAGCAATTGCTATTACAGACCATGATACCATGGATGGGGTGGGTGAGGCTCTGGTTGCTGGGCTTGAGCTCGGAGTTGAGGTGGTTCCCGGTCTTGAGGTGAGTGTTGTCCATCGGAAAAAACCTCTTCATATTCTTGGGTATTTTATGGACGCAGCCCATCCGGAACTTGGCGCTGCCCTCTCTGTTTTGCAGAAAGCCAGGGACGAGAGAAATGAAAAAATTATTCTCAAGTTACAGGCTCTTGGTATCTCGGCTACCGTCGAAGAATTAAAGGAGATTTCAGGCCACGGACAGACAGGACGTCCACATATCGCACGACTTCTTATGAATCATGGAATGGTTCGATCCATGCATCAGGCCTTCGATGAATATCTGAAAAAAGATGGCAAGGCATATGTCGCGAGGTTCGCGTATAGCGCAGAGGAAGCAATAGGTTATATTCGCCGGGCCGGCGGAATTGCTGTGCTTGCTCATCCGATTCAGGTGGATAAAACGCTTACTTCCCTGGCAACTCTTCTGCCGGTGTTGAAAACCTATGGATTGGTCGGAATTGAAACCTACTACCCGACACAGAAGAAGAAAATGCGAAAGCGAATAAGAGCATTTGCGGAAGAAAGTGGACTCTTGCTCACCGGCGGCAGTGATTATCATGGAGATATTCGTCCAGGAACTCGTCTGGCAGGTGGCAATAATGTGTATGTTGCCCCTCCATTACTCGATGAGATGAAAAAATGGCTTGCCCTGCAGGCCAGCGAACCTAAAAAAACAGAATAATAATTATGTATTCAATACTCGTAGTTGATGATGAACCGAATTACCTGATAGTCCTCTCAGAACTGCTTCGTGATGAAGGTTTTGAGGTTTTTACTGCCCCTTCAGGAAAGGACGGGATGGCACAGGTGAGTGAAGTTGATCTTGATCTGGTGATCACCGATATGCAGATGCCGGGTATGGACGGTCTGCAACTCTTAGAGAAAATAAAAGAGAGTAGCCCAAACCTTCCGGTTATCATGATTACCGCCTTTGCTGAGGTTGAAAAGGCTGTTGCGGCTATGCAGGCTGGTGCCTATAACTATCTTGCAAAACCATTTTCCAACGATGAACTGCTGATAAATATCAAAAAAGCGGTGCAACACTACTCTCTTCATCGGGAAAACAGCAGACTGCGCAAGGAGATGCTGGAGCGTACTGGTTATTCCGGGATGGTTGGGAAAAGCAGGCATATGCAGCAGATGTATGAGCTGATAGAGAAGGTCGCGCCCACACCATCCTCAGTTATGATCACCGGAGAGAGTGGCACGGGAAAGGAACTTGTGGCGCAGGCTATTCACTATAACAGTCCCCGAAGTGATAAACCTTTTATTACCGTAAACTGTGCAGCTCTTGCTGAGAACCTTTTGGAAAGTGAGCTGTTTGGCCATGAAAAAGGTGCTTTTACAGGTGCCGTTGCCATGCGTAAGGGGCGTTTTGAGCTGGCGGATACCGGAACTCTTTTCCTGGATGAAATTGGTGAAATCCCCCTTGCCTTGCAGGCAAAACTATTACGTGCCATTCAGGAAAAACGTTTTGAACGGGTTGGGGGAACGAAAACATTAAGTGTTGATGTGCGCTTGATAAGTGCCACGAACCGTGAGATAAAAGAGGAAGTCAGCAACGGTAATTTCCGTGAGGACTTGTACTATCGTCTGAATGTGATTCGCCTAGCACTGCCAGCCTTAAGAGAACGTCAGGATGATATCCCGCTGCTTGTGAATTATTTTGTTCAGTCCGTTGCGGAACGTCTTGAAAAACCGGCTCTTACAATTACCAAAGAGGCCATGCGGCTGCTTATAAGTTTACCATGGGAGGGAAATGTAAGAGAACTTGAGAACACTATTGAGCGTGCCGCCATCCTCTGCGATGAAAATACGATTACAGGTAACGATGTACAGCCCGAATCGCTAGGTAATGATAAACAAAAGGCATTTGGAAAAGATCTTGATCTGGATCAGATTATTCCAGTAGGTGCAGGATTGAACGATGTTCTCTATGCAATTGAAGATAAAATGTTGAATCAGGCACTTGATGATACTGCCTATGTCCAGGCAAGGGCTGCAGATAAGCTTGGGATAACAAAGAGTTTACTGCAGTATAAGATGAAGAAATACGGGATTAAGAAAAGGAAGTAGAGAAATGTTTGTAGGCTAAAGACTAAAAGCCGAGCCCTTACCTTATCCCCCAGTGCAGCTTATTTCTGAGGATTGCAAAATAGTCACGATCCGGAGAGATGATAAGACGCAGTGGATGTTTTGCCGCTTCAATTTCAAGGACATCCCTGTCGTCCATGTGCCAGGCGGGCTGTCCGTCCACAATAATGTAAACTTTATGATCATGTCCCGCCTCAAGGCTTGTGCGAAGCTGACTATGTGCGGGGAGTAGTACCGGGCGGGAACTCAGCATAAAAGGGCAGATGGGGGTGACTAGAATAGAGGCAACACCCGGGTAAACTAGAGGGCCGCCAGCTGACAGGTTGTAGGCAGTCGAGCCAGTGGGAGTGGAAAAAATAAGGCCATCTGCTTTATAGGTTGTGATATATTCCCGATCTGCCCGTGTTGAAAGCTCGAGAACCCGGTCGAGGGTTCCCTTGCTGATAACAACTTCGTTAAGTGCGTAGCGGGACTCTCCTCTCTTTCCGTTTTTGTTGAGTGATGCTTTAAGCATCATCCGATTTTCAATGGTCACGGTCCCTGCTATCAGTTCATCCACTGCAGCAACTGCTTCTTGTTCCGTTCGTTCCGTTAAAAAGCCCAGATGCCCCATATTGATGCCAAGTACTGGTATGGAGTGGCGTGCAGCCTGATCTGCAACATGAAGAAGCGTTCCATCTCCTCCCACGACAATGAGTACGTCCAGATCATCATCGAAGCAATCAATCTTGACATCAATGGTATGTCGCTCAAGATGTTTGGCAATTGTTTTGGCAAGCTCTGCTGCTGGGGCATACCCCTTCTTTGTTACGATGCCTACATGTTTCAGTGACAGGCTCAGGCGCGTACGAAAGGCCTCGGAGAGTTGTGACATCAGCTCTGTCCCAGTTCTCTCGAGCGGGTCACTGCAGCTTCTATTGCATCCATAATAATACCTTTGAATCCGCTGCGTTCAAGAACGTGTTGCGCGGCAATAGTGGTGCCTCCAGGAGAGGTGACCATGGCTCTTAGTTCTGCTGGATGTTTTTTACTCTCAATAAGCAGTTTTACAGATCCAAGAATAGTTTGTAGAGCAAGGGTTTCAGCGGTTGGTCTTGGTAGTCCTGCTTTTATACCAGCATCTATCATGGCATCGGCAAAGGTGAATACATAGGCAGGCCCGGAACCTGAGAGTCCGGTTACAGCGTCAAGCAATGATTCGTCCATGATGACGGATTTCCCGATTTTATTCAGAATTTCTTCACAGCTGGATAAATCTTCAGGAGTGGTGTTCTTGTTGCCGCTAAGGCCGGATGCTGCCTCAAGAACCAGGGCTGGAGTGTTTGGCATAACCCGGATTATTTTGCAGTCATCACGATCGAGGCCTTGTTCATAAAAAGAGATAGGGAGGCCGGCTGCAATGGTGATTATCAAATGATCGGCACTCACAAGTGCTTTACTTGCCTCAAGGACTATCCCCATAATCTGGGGTTTGACAGCAAGAAACACCGTTGCACATTGTTTCCAGATTTCCGAACTATCTGCAAATCCCTGAATGCCATAGGTCTTCTTCATGTAAGAGCATCGATCCTGATTGGGCTCAGCTACCAAGATTGCATCTGCCTGGTAGAGACCGGAGTCCATAATGCCGCGAATCAGGGCCTCGGCCATCTGTCCGCCACCGATAAAACCAATTGTATTTTCCATGGAAGATCCTTTATGTTTAGTAAGTTTTTAGGAATGTACCACGTCTCTATACAACAGTCTACAGAGGAAAAATCAACCCTTTTATTCGAGATGAAATGTATAGCTATTCGTGCTAAAATGAGTTTATTCTGCGTTGTCAAAGAGGTAGTTTATTTCTATTTGGAGAGGTTACCCGATTGAAGCGTGAAGGAAGGTGAGTGGGAAGATGGAGATCTTCTTGACTGATAAAGATGGAATAACAAAGTGTGTGCGTAGGAGAAGGTAATGATTAGTCAGGAACTGTTGGATATATTGGCCTGCCCAAAATGTAAAGAAGCCGTGGTACTCAATGAAAACAAAGATGGACTTGTATGTGAAAAATGTAAATTGCTGTATGCGATACGTGATGATATCCCCGTGATGCTGATAGATGAGGCAACATCTCTTGAACCTGAGAAGTAGATAGAGTATGGAACTTACCTTCTTACCACAGTTGGATGAATTTTTGCGTGGCTTCCCTCTGCTTGCAAAATATGATCTGTTGGAAAGATTTGTTATCGTTTGTATCTATGCAATCCTTTCCAAGATACTCGACCTGGTCCTTATTCGATCTTTGCGAAGACTTTCTCGGAAAACAAAGATGCATTTCGACGATTTTCTCATCGATTTCTTTCACAGGCCTTTTTTACTCACGATCATTTTAATAGGGGTGCTCCATGCCTGTTCCGTGGATCCAGTACTTCCTCGTCTGGCAGGCTTTATTGTTCCCAATGCGAGTCAATCGCTTATTATTCTTGTCTGGTTGACCGCTTTTTCTGCAAGTCTCAGTAAGACTGACCTTCAGGGGGCAATCAAGATTCTTGGCGGAAGGGCCATCGATGCTGATATCTTTCTTCTTTTTAAAAATGTCTCGAGAATTCTCATCCTGTTATTTGCGATTCTGTGGATTCTACTTATTTGGGAAGTGAATCTGTCTCCTCTGTTTGCTTCTGCAGGAATTATCGGAATCGCTGTTGCGCTTGCAGCAAAAGATACTCTGGCCAATTTTTTTGGCGGCGTCTCCATTTTTATGGATCGTGCCTATAAGGTGGGTGAGTATATTATTCTGGAGTCTGGTGAGCGTGGTGAGGTTGTTGAAGTTGGAATTCGATCGACCAAGATCCAGACCCGTGATGATGTTATGATTACCATTCCAAATGGTATTATGGCGAATTCAAAGATTATTAATGAATCAGCGCCACAACCACGATTTCGTATACGTCTTGATATCGGTGTCGCTTACGGGACCGATCTTGATAAGGTGGAAGAGCTGCTTCTTATCCTTGCCGATGAAAACAATCAGGTGGTGAAGCAGCCTTCGCCACGGGTACGGCTACGGACCTTTGGCGATTCTGCTGTCAATTTTCAGCTGCTGCTCTGGATTCGTGATCCGAGAGAAAAAGGGCGTCAGACGCATATGTTATTAAAAGCGGTTTACCAGGCATTTCATGAGAACGATATCTCAATCCCTTTTCCTCAGCGTGATGTGTATATCAGAGGGCAGGAGGAGATACCGGATTGATGGTGGATACGACTATCAAACAGCCCAATCTCGAGCGTGAGTTTTATACGTCTGAAAAATGTTATATTGTTGAATTATCCAACACAGATACTGACCCTGACGTTTCCATTGCCAGGGCCAGAGTTGCACCTGGAGTCACAACCCGTTGGCATCGGCTGACAGGGATAGTTGAGCGCTATTATATCCTTAAGGGAAAGGGGAGTGTTGAGGTCGGAAAACTGGATCCTCAGGATGTAAGGTCTGGTGATATTGTGACAATTCCAGCCATGTGCCGCCAACGCATCACCAACACGGGGAGTGATGATCTGCTGTTTCTTGCGATATGTACTCCCCGGTTCGTTGATGATGCGTATGAGGAAATCGATACGAGTTTGTTGTAAAAACTATCCCAAAGACGCACGTTTCTTTTTGGTCTGCATAATTTGTAATACTATTGCAAGCCCCGCAGAAAGCAGGCAGAGAATTGCGGCCAATGTAAAAGCTGCACCGTAGCTGCCGGTTAATACCTTGGCAAAATTTCCCGCTGCAATCCCGACAACGCCTGCAATTCCATAGGCCGTAAATACCCAGCCATAGTTGGCACCAAGATTTTTCGCACCAAAGAAATCAGCCGTGGCCGATGGAAAAAGGGCAAAATTCCCTCCAAAGTTAAAGCCGACCAGTGCGGCTCCTATACTGAGTGATGCCTCTGTTTTCATACCAGCAAGAAAAAACATAATCCCTGCCTGAAGCAGAAACATGGTAACAAATGTAGGCGTACGTCCAATACGATCGGAAATAAATCCCCAGACTATTCTGCCAACGGCATTAAAAATAGCAAGCAAGCCAACCGCTGCGGAACCTTTCAGCATTAAGGTTTGTATTTGTGCACTACTGAGTACTTTTCCGCTGTCCATGGCGGCTGCTACTAGTTGTTCTCCGGCAAAGACTTTTATGATACCTATAACCATAAGCCCTGCCATGGCTCCACTGAAAAACATCAGCCACAGAAGGTAGAACGCAGGTTCCTTTAGTGTTTCCTGCCACTTTGAGTCCGTTGCAATTATGGACTTTGCAGCCGGAGCAGTTGATGGCGGATTGGAGAGGAGAAGGGCACCGATGGTAACACCCACAATGCACACAACTCCATGCATAATAAAAAATGGAAAGATTCCCTGTTTACCAATATATCCAAGTGCGCCCCATTTCTGGCTGAAGAGATAGGCGCCAAGGCCAAACCCTGCCACCGCAAGTCCACTGACCAGTCCTTTATTGTCCGGGAACCATTTCATAAGTGCTGCAATGGGACAGACATAGGCGAACCCGATTCCGGCACCTGCCATAAAACCGATGGTTCCCCAGAGCAGAAGGAGCTGATCCATTTCGGCCATTTTACCAACGTACTGGTTCCCAAGCATAATACTGGCGACTATACATGTGGTCATAATCCCCATGGGGGCGTAACGGACAATAACGGAATCTTCGTGGGCATGGCCAAAAAATGCATGAAAAACCATAAGAACCAAGAGTGTTACCACTCCTGCAAAAAGGGCGTGGGCAAGATAGAAGACAATGGCATTTGTCATAAGCCCTGCATAGATAAAACCGCTCCCCATTAGCAGACCGCCAATAATAGCAGGAATCCTTGGTCCCTGTACATCCTGAACACGTCCGGCAATAACCATGACCGTTGCAAAGCTCAGGATACAGATAGAGAAGGCATATTTCAGAATCCCCTGTTGCTTGGCGAGTTCAATTTTAGCACTTGCAGCATCTGCAACGACTATCGTTCCCTCAATAAGGGTACCGGAATCGGTTTGGGTTTTTTGCTGGGCTACTGTGATTATGGGCGGGAAAATATTTGAGGTCAACGGTTCCCAGAAGATTGAGTAGCCGTAAACAGTACCTAGGATGAGCTGGACGAGGATTGCCCCAATCAGAACCTGAAAACGTTTTCCTTTGCCAGGTGTCGCGATACCAGTAGTACTGCTCTCCATAAGAGTTCCCTCCATTCAAGAAAAGAGTATGATTGTCATACCCTTATCTTTTCATAAGCATGAAGAAAAAGAAAATAAAAACTGATTTTGCCTACGGTTTAAAGAATCAGAGGAGGTGTGTGTCCTCGTTTTTACCAAGGTTGTACTGCTTATCTGGATACGTACAGAAAACGTATCTTTAGTGAAGTCCGGCCAGAAAGAGGCCAATAAGAACCGCCACTCCAAACCAGAGAAGACATTTTACAACGGAAAACAATTTGTGTAGATTCTTCGTTGAACGTGGAGAAGGTGTTCGGTGTGACCAGGAACTACAGGTGTCTTCAGGCTCAAGTAACCGTGTCCAATTCATCTGTTGTTGTCTCATTTTTCTTCCTCCTGTGTTTATCTGGGTAGTCGATTCCTCTTTACTTAATAGTAGTTGAACTGGTAATTAAGAACAGATGCAGAATGTGTAAAAAAAAAGCATAACAGTTTTAAGGGGACGACAAATGGCCTTTCATTACATCAAACTTGCAAATCAGCTGGAGCGGCAAATAACCACGGGTGAATTTAGAGCAGGTGAAAAACTTCCATCACTGCGTAAGCTTCGGGCTCAAACCGGACGTTCCATTTCCACTGTTTATCAGGCCTATGAAGAACTTGAAAACCGTGGTCTTGTCGAGGTTCGTGAAAAGTCAGGTTTTTTTGCAAGACCATTACTGGACAATATCCTCCCTCTTCCTAAACAGGGAATATGTCCGGTAAAACCACATAAAGTTGCTATTAATGTTCTCTCTTCACTTATTCAGCGCTCTCTCGATAACCCTGACCTGATTCCTTTTGGTGAGGCTATTGCAGCCCAG
The DNA here is from genome assembly GCA_964505715.1 of uncultured Desulfocapsa sp. Lineage (GTDB taxonomy): Bacteria > Desulfobacterota > Desulfobulbia > Desulfobulbales > Desulfocapsaceae > Desulfocapsa. Next base: position 27,375 of record CAZDJE010000048.1, read on the forward strand.
TCACTGCTCCCTGGAAAACAGATAGCCGCAGCTGTACGAAGCGCCGCTGCAGGGTATCAGGATGGGAGCAGTGGTGTGTATGGCGCATCGGTTGGAGATAAGGATTTGCGGCGGGAGCTTGCTAAGCGCTCCGGTGATATTGAACAAGAGCCCTGTGGTGGTGAAATTATTATTACTCATGGCTGCATGAACGGTATTGAGCTCTGCTTGCGAAGTGTGGCAAAATCAGGGGATATGATCCTTTTAGAGTCACCAACCTTTCTCTGCTATCATCAGTTGATTGAAGATCTCAATATGCGTGCCATCGAGATTCCAAGTGATCCGGTGCTCGGTCTGAATCTGAAGAAAATTGAAAAAACCATTGAAGAGCACGATGTTAGGGCAGCACTCTTTAACCCGACATTTCAGAACCCTCTTGGCTTTGATATGCCATCCTCCACCAAGGAGGAACTGGTTACTCTCTTTGCCGATAGGGGAATTCCTATTATAGAGGATGATGTCTATGGCGATCTTTATTTCGGTGAGAGTAGGTCGCGTCCCTTAAAGTCCTTTGATCGCCAGGGGATGGTTCTCTACTGCTCATCTTTTACCAAGGCATTACTTCCTGATTTACGGCTTGGCTGGACCATACCGGGTAAGTTTAGGGAAAAAGTGAAACGCTTAAAATTTAATAATTCCGTGGCGTGTTCCCAACTGATGCAGCGTTCCCTGTATATTTATCTCAGGAGTGGTAATTATGGAAGACATCTGCGTAAGTTACGAAACAGTCTGCGAAAACAGGCCGCTGACATGGGGCAGGCTGTTGCCAGGTATTTTCCGAAGTGTACCCGTATTTCGTCACCCAAAGGTGGTCTGAATCTCTGGGTGGAAATGGCAGACTCCGTTGATAGTCTGGAACTTTTTCATCTAGCTGAGAAAGAGAACATTGCAATTATGCCGGGAACGCTCTGTTCTGGGACTGGTCACTATAATCACTGTATACGACTGAGTTTTGGTGCACCCTGGAACGATCGTCTGGAAGAAGGCATGAAAACCCTTGGACGTTTGGTTCATTCGCTCACAATTGCTGATGGAGCATCCGGGGAAGAAGAGAGTGAACAGGAAATAGTTATTGGCTTAAATACCGATCCGGAGTTTCTGAAAATTGAAAACATTGTTTCAAGCAAGATTCTTAAAAAATCAGGATTTGGGATTCGCTTTCAGCAATCTATTTCCGGCAATATATTAAAACTTGTGGCTAGCGGGGAGCTGCATGGCGGCTTTGTCTTTGGTGAGTGTGACGATGAGCGTTTCGTGGTGCACAAGCTTGCCACATATTACTTGCGAATTGTAGGTCCGATACAGATGGCAGAAAAAATTGTAGGCGCTCGGTATCCGGAACTCGCGGAACTTCCCTGGATTGGGAATCCTGCCGAATGCCCATACTGTCAGGTGATGAATGATATCTTTTATGAGCGTGGCCTGCAGCCGCGGAGTGTGGTTACGGTGAGCGATGAGTCCGGGATTGTTAGTATGCTGAAGGCTGGAGTTGGCTTGAATTTTATGTTGGAAACCGAGGCGAGAAGGCTCGCTGAGGAGGGAGTACTTGTGGTGTGGGAGCAGGATCGATTTGCCCAGGCGCTCTCTTTTGTTACTCTGAAGCGTGAAGGGGAGGATGCTGGCAGTCGGTTGATTAAGAATATTATTGCTGAAATATGGTGAAATCTAGAAATGCACTGTCTTCCGGTAGCAATTTTGTTAACGCTTGAATAAAAAAATGGGCCAAGGTGAAGAGATCACCTTGGCCC
>CAZDJE010000049.1:0-29134 GCA_964505715.1 uncultured Desulfocapsa sp.
AAACTACACACCTTAAATATTACAATATTTGTCCTTGATTTGGGGGCCACTTCAGTACCATGCTTGGCTGTGTTCAATTCTTCGTCGCTATCTACATAACAAACTCTGATATCATAGCGTTTTTCATCAGGCAGAGGTATCAAACGAGCAATCACTTTACGCCCCATACTGATGATTAAAGATGGGATTAATGGTACCAACCAACCAGACTCAGGACATCTCACCTCAGCACAGTATATAAAAGACTTTGCCCACCACCCCTTGCCATCGGCCTCAATGCCCAATGCGTTAACTTCCCGCTGTACCTGCTCAGCAAGTTTCTTCTGTGCTTTATTAATCTTCAGCCGCTTTTCTTTATTTGCCCCGACAATATTAAAACTCCCCCAGGTGAGCAAACAGGCAATGGGGTTAAGATCGGAGGCATAGACATCACAGCCCAGGCGGGCCGCCTCAAAGGGGATCTGCCCACTACCACAAAAGACATCGGCCACCCTTGGCCGACGACCAAAACGGGCAATGCCCATCTGCTCCACCAGTTCCGGAAAGGAGGCAGCAGAAGTGCCGAGGTGTTTGTTGACCCGGCTCCAGCTATGGCTGAAGAGGGATGCACCCAGCTCTTCCGGCCGTTTAGCCTTCTTCACCTGCTCATTATAGGGCAGGACCAGAAGTTCACCAACCTCATCCTGCCGGGAAGCCGGCAGATTAGCCTCCAGACGCTTCTGCATACTCTGAACATCCATACCCATCAGGAGTTCGAAAATTTCCAGGTCTTTCAGGCGATCATCGCTTACCGGCAGCAGTGAGCCAAGGATACAGGCTTTGTTAAGGATAAGGGGTTTTCTCCCCTTCCAGTAACTGCCAAGGGCAGTCAGGGTTTTTCCCGCCCCGGCCATCTGCTCCTTAAAACTTTCCGCCGAAATCTTCTGCACCGGAAAGAGGTGCTCAATGAGTGGTGGGCTGTCTTTCCAGATCATCGGTTCCAGAGCCATTACAAATCTCCTTTTTCAATAAAATCAAATATAGAGCTGGTGGGATCATCCAGCTTCTTTTTTTTTCGTACAGGCTTTTTCCTGGGTGGCAAAGTAATACTCTCCCCATCAGAGAGAGCACAATAGAGGGCCTTGCGCCAGCCACTCCGGGTCTGCTCATGCCGACCAGCTTCAGAGGCCGTCTTGCTGTAGAGCCACCAGCGCTCCTCCGGTCGTAAGGCCAGCCATTTCTGACAGATAATCAGACATTCGTCCGGCAAAGCGTGTTCTGCGGCCCAGGCCAGTACACAGAGCTCCCGGCCCAGAAAGCGATCCAGTTTGGTCCTGCCGGTTTTCCACGAGCCTGTTGTCTGTTTTTTGGCCTTCAGGCGGGCGTTAAAATCCCGGCGGGCATCATCACGGATCTGTGTCCACAGTTCCCGGGCCAGCACCACCCGGCACTCCGTGGTTTCACGGCGTCCCTCGTCTCCATCAAAGCCATAATCCTCATGAATTGCAATTGCCTCCCGGGGGCTTGGGGGAATTTCCACATAAAAATGGTGCACGCCGAACTGAGTTGGGCCGCCAAAATCTTCGGAACCTCCCATTACTGCTCAACCTCACCATTGTTGATTTCAATTCCCAGAGACCTGGCAAACTGTTCCAGGTCATAACCGGTGGCTGTATGGGCTTTTTTAAAATTCATGACAACCGGTGCTTCAGGACTTAAGATGGTTTGCAGGTGGCTGAGCTCTGTTTCAATAAACTCAGCAGAGATCCTCATTTCCCCTAAGGAGAGATGCACCACCTTAGGAGCAGAGCCAACCATCAAGGTTACCTGCTCAAACTCAATACTTTTTTCTTTGGCGATCTTGAGTCCTTCGTAGGTTTTGGCGGAGTTATCCAGCCGTTTTGGTGATGGGCTGGAAAGGGTGGCAGGCTTATCAGCAATGATCGGAACTGCATCAGAGCCTGATTTTGCAAAGGTAAATGTCCTCTTTTCTTCAATCCCGTCACACTCAGTAAAGACATAAACCTTTGTCTCTTCATTGGTCAGGATAATCGGCCCACTATAGTCCGTGCCATTTCTGGCCTCAGATCCATCCATGGTGTAACGGATCGTTCCTTTGGGGGCGACAAAGAGTTCCACAGTCCGAGCCACTTCATCAAAACGATTACGAATGACCAGGCGGTTCTGCCAGGTAACGGGAGGGCCGGTAATATTCTTTCCCGTGGGATCAACAGCTAAAAACTGAACCCGCAAGGCCTTTGTGGCCAAAGAGTTTTCACTGAGAACCGGGCTCTTGTCACTGACCGTGTCATCTTCTGCATAATGGACTCTGGGACTGTTTCCGGCATTAACCACATCAATTTTCAGTCGAACCGTGCCGGAATCATCCGGAGAATTATCTTCACTGATAATGACTGCTGTGGTTTTAGGTTTTGGTTTCCGGGTTAGATAGCCATTACCCAGGTCTTCCCACACCCCGCGTTGAAAGGCCTCGATAGCCAACTGATCAAAGCCTTTTACCGGCAGCCAGGGCATCTGGGTTTTCTGCTTCATCTTGTCGAGCAGATCAGTTTTTCGCGCCTCATCCTGGCTGCCGAAGAGCAGCTGCTCCGCCCTAGCTTTGAGGGCATCGAAGTTTTCTGCAATCTGGGTATACAGTTTAATGGGATCAGCAGTAAGGGTTTTAACCACCTGTCGTTCACCATTATAGGGCTCATTGGAAGGATAGGTTGAATCCAAGGCCTTGGGGCGCAACACATCTTCACCCTGGTTGTTTCCGGGAAAATAGAGCTTGTCAAAGACCGAAAGCACAGTTGTCTGAAAATCCTGCTCATACTGGGCCTTTTTTTCATCAAGCTCTTTTCTTTGCGGATGGGAAGTGGCAATTTCATTATCCGCTTTGGTCACGGCATAGACATGCCGCGCTGCTTTATTTACACTGGCAATGGATGATTTATCGCCTGTCAGGATTAGAATATTATTCTTGTTCACCAAATTTTGATAGAATCTTGTAACTACACTGGGCGGAGTTTTTCCATCTGGTTCGATAATCAGAAGAACCCTTGCTGTCTTCAGCACTGCCTCTGCCTCATCCATTTCCGGTAAAGGAAGCACTTTCTCAAAGGCTTCCCTGGTGGTGGGTTTATACATCTCGTTAAGGCGGAATCGAATCAGATCATCCACCTTGTTTTGCGGAGCCTTGTCTGCATAGCCCTGTAATTTCTTAGTCAGGTTCTCCTGGTGATCAAAATAATTTCGACCTTCCTGGGTCTCGTGGAGATACCATGCCGATTTCTGCAGCTCATCAAAGGCGTTGCGATAGTCACTGGCCTGCTGATGGGGGTCAATCAAACATTCCAGCATCTCGCTTTCCGAGAGCCCCTTAATGGAATTGACCGCGGTGGAGAGACTGGCGGTGAGCAGAAGGGTCCCAACCTGTTTGGCGTAGTTGTTGCCACCTACAATATCAATAACCTGGGCATGGGCACTGTCGGTAGAGTCCCATAAATCCCTGGCTATGACATCACGCATCTCGGAAATTTCAGCCAGTTTTTCACGAACCTCATGGATGGAGAGATCAAAATGCTGGGCGCCAATCAGGTAGACATCGTCAGAACTCTCCCAGACGGATTTGAGCAGCCTGGAGACAAGCTCCATGAGGCCGCGGGTCTGCTTGAACTTTTCATTCTCCTTAAAAAGGGCAACAATACTTTTAAAGCTTGGATGGAAAGGGTAGGTGGATTCAATATCGTTAGCCAGGGCCTCGGCACTTCGTTCAACTGTCTTTGCCTTTGCAGCTTCAGCCAGGCGGGTCGCATACACTGCGGCAATATCACTCACTTCATTAGTATCTGGCAGTTTCAGGAAGAGACGTTTACGCAAAATTTCATAGATCTCGTTTGATTCCAGATTTACCGGGGTGATACTGACTTCTGCACGCCCAAGCTCCTGAGTCGCATCATCCAGAGCCCGCTGGATCAGCTTACCACCGGTATCATAGGCCGCTTCCAGGTCTGACACGACAATGGAGACATTTTTCTTTTTTTGTGCTGCTGTCAACATATTAGAGAAAGCACGGGTAACCACATCAGCAATGGTACCCTGACCTAAAACCTGGGTGCTGTAATAATGAAAGTACGGCGGCAACTCATCGAGCAGGATCAAGATCGGCTCATCGCCTGCAAAGAGGTTGACCCAGGCCTGTTCGTCGGGAGCCTGTGCACCGGATTCCCAATACTGGGTAAACTGACTTTCATTCCCCAATTGACGAGCGATCTCCCCCCAGAAATACGTATGGGGGTTATTACGCCCATTAAAGGCTGCTATTTTTGCAAAGCTAAAATCTGCCTGATAGGGCATGGAGCCTATTAAATCCTGTCGCAAAGAAGCATCTTTTGCAAGGAGGCCAAAGCCAACCATTAAATGCGTTTTACCACCACCCATGGCCTGTTTGAGATGAAAAACCGTGTCTCCGGACTTCCCGGCAAGCCTAGCCATTCCCTTGGACAGTGGGTTTTCATGCCATCGGTAATAAATGTTTTCTGAAAATACTCATGACCATCGGTTTCATTGATGATCTGGTCTAACTGCTCTATCTGATCCCCGACATTGATGTCCAGGGCATTGGGCTGTAGCTCACAGGCATTACGGATGGTCTTCATTTATAGTCTCTGCTTAATGTACAAGTAATGTTATTCTTATTTATCTGGATTATGTGACTTTTCTTCCATTACACATCCTGAATCATCTGCCCCACGGTAGCCCGCAACAACTCCAGATCATGGCTGCAAATATAATAAATCTCCTCAGCATCAATATTAAAATACTGATGTGAGATTACATCCCGCACCCCCTTAACACCTCTCCAGTTTACTTTCGGATACTGCTCCAAGAACTTGCTCTCCGTCATTCTATCGATAGCCTTGAAATTCTCACCAACGGCAATGAGCATCATGCAGATACCATCCAGCATATCCAGGCCTTTTTCACTATCAAGGAAATCATCTGCTGAATTTATTCCTTCAAAGCGCCTGGCCACTCTGTCCAATGCATCAGAAACCTGAGTTAATTTGTCTGCCAACAGCTCCTTGTCATACATAGTGCGCCTCTTTGTCGATACGCTTTTTCAAAAGAGCATTCATACGAAAACGATAACGGACAAGATCCACCTTTGAATGTAGAAGTTCTTCAAGATCTTCTTTCAGATTTACCATGCGCAGGAGATCGGGTACTTTTGTTTCAACCACGATATCGATATCACTCCCCTCCCCTGCTTCATTTCTGGCTACTGATCCGAATACCCCTAATTTTAGCAGGCCATAATTTTGTATCAAACCGTCTTTGTTACTTCCCAAAATACGAATGACATTGTCTCTATCTATATTTGCCATATTTTCAATCCTTTAAAAGGCCTCCGCTGAGCCATCCTGGCAAATCAGCGGTTTTTTTATTTTCAATTTGGTCCTTTCCTGATCATTCCAATTGTCCTTCCACTGTCTGCAACATACCCTGTAATAAACCTTCTGCCTCGTCTTTGTTTTTTGAAGCCGACTATGCTGGTACTGTTCTCTGCAATAACAAGGTTTTGTAAGGCCAAGTCGTAGAAACTACTGATTGCAAATTTCTCGCACTGTTGCTGCTACACCTATTATTTGACAATTAAATACTTTTGTAGGTTACGCAGTTACCTATACCATACGCCACTAGAAACAGGCACAAAAAAAGGACATTTACCCTGTTTAATCAGGTATCTATCCAATGGTTGAAAGGCGTTAACTAATCAACTTCGGTTTCCTGAACAGACACACATCACTGCCAGCAAACAACACCTCCGTCTGCCACTTCCCGGCAAGCCATTCCATGGTAGTCCTTGAGAAAAAACAGACATGGGTGGGGTCATTCTTATAATGCCAGGTAGAAAAAGCTTCCCTATCAAGAGCCAGTTTTGTCATAATTCCAAGCCATCCACCGGGAGTGAGCAGTGACCAGAGAAGGGACAGCGAACGCTCCGGATAATGAAAATGTTCCACCACTTCGCTTGCCGTAACAAAGTCGTAGAGTTTGCCAAGGGGTTCCGTGTCCGGTGCATAAAAGGGATCGTACAGGCTCACGTGATGGCCTGCCTCCTCAAACATCAGAGAAAGTACAGGTCCAGGCCCCGACCCGAAATCAAGGCCATGACTGCCAGAGGGAAGCTGTTTGTTAACAGGAATAAACAAACGGCTTAAAAAATTGCGATATCCCGCATCATTTGGGGAGTTCTGGTGCTTATCATACTCTCTTTTTTCTGCCTCCACCGATGGCAGAGATGAGGGGGCGATATGGGTAAAATTACAAACTGAACAACGATAATAGTCACGGTACTTATCTCTGAAAAAATGTTTACTGCTCACTTTACTGAGGCACAACGGACAGGATAAGGGCGTGGTTTCCATCTCTGCTGTCTTACTCTATTGGGGAACTATTTCCTGTTTTAATAAGCAGCAGGAAATTCTGTGCTCTGGTTTCCCTTGCTTATCATAGGAGAGGGTATCCGGCTGCAGGAGTTTATTCATCACGCAGCCCTCCTCGATCTTCAATTGGAAAAAGCTGTCTTCGGTTAGAGCAACACTTTGATTTGGAACAAGACTATTTTCTTTAATTTCAAGGGCATTAATGGGATGATCTTCACACAATGGACAGCGATAGACCCGGCCATTGGGGAAAATAAAGAAATTTTCTGTCACAAGACCGGCACACTCAAATTTTTCATCGGGATCAAGAAACACTTTAGGGAATGTCACGTGAATTCCTGCTTCAGCTGCCTGGGCGGCAACACGGGGTACAATATCAAGCCACTGCGAAGGACTCACCTGCCATCCCTGTTCCCCCACGCTTTCCTGGGCTGAATTCCCGCGTAACCCGATAACCTGAATAAAAAACCGTTTTACTCCAATTTCCTGAAGTAATGGGACCATACGATGCAGGTGATCTATATTCAGGCTCGATACCGTGTAAATAACCGAAACATTATAATTCTTTTTCACTGCCTTCCGCATATTGGTGGTACACACCTCAAAAACACCCTCACCGCGGATAGGATCATTCACCAGAGCATCGGGACCGTCAAGACTGAAACTTAAATAGTCGAGCAGATCAGGGCTCGTTTTTTCCAGCAGATCGTTGAACAGATAGCCGTTGGAATCGACCGTTACCGCCATCCCTAACTCCTTGGCTTTGGCAATGCCGACGGCAAGATCAGGATGCATGGTGGGTTCACCGCCAAGAAAAATCACATTGGACTTTTTAGCTGGATCGGAGAAAAGCTCGAGCCAATTCAACATGGTTTCTTTAGGCAGAGTAGTTGTCCCATGCTGAGTGGTATTTATATAGCAGTGACGGCAGGAAAGATTGCAGGCAGTAAGAATATGGAAGAAAATATTTCGTTCGCCGGCTTGAAATGCTACGGTATTCGCTTTTGAGGTCATTTTAATAGGTAAAAGGTTAAAAGTTAAAAGTTAAAAGTTAAAAGTTAAAAGTTAAAAACCAAATTACTGGCTTAGGGTGTAGTTGGCAAGCAGTGAATCCTTCCAATAGGGATTGTCTGGATTAGAAAAGAAATCCTGAAATAATGCAAGAGACTGCTGCCGCAGAACATGTGGGGTGATGCTGATCTCCATTGCAGCATAAAGAGGGTTAAGCTGTTTGAGAGGGAGATTACTGCCGCCCCCCATCACATCCTCGTAGGCGTAAACAATGTTCCTGATACCGTTCAATATCATGGTTGAATAGCACATAAGGCAGGGTTCCATAGTGGAATAAACCACTAACTCGGCCGTATTAATTTTTGTGTCGGAAGTAAGATATTTTCGTAGAGCTAATATCTCAGCATGGTCGATTTCATTGACTGCATCTAGGCCACGACTATGCGATCTCTGACCACTTGCTATCACTGCGCCCTCATAAACAAAAACTGCACCCACGGGAAATTCTCCAAGAGCGAGTGCCTCTTTTGCCTGATCAAGGGCGATTTGCATATATTTTTCGTGATTCATCAGCCCATTCTCACAATTTGCGTCCAAATCTCAAAACAGATTTTGCTATGGAGATACCAGTCTGTTCCTGAACAAAATCATGCCCTTTGTCAAAAAATGGCAGATACACAAGTTCAGTTTCCTGCATCAGAAAACGTATATCGGGTAGGTGTGGCAGTAGTTTACTTTTATTGAGCGCAGCCCCAGCCAGAATACTCTTTAAGGACTGAACTGCCTCCTTTCTCTGCAAAGTAACCGGATGCATTCTTTTTTGCATTACTCTTTCACCGCCTGATATCTTTGCCTGCCTCAGTGTAATATTCTTTCCCAATCGTAAAAAAGTAGAGGGGCGAAGCTTAAAGGCCGGCACCCAGAAGACAAGTTCCATCTCAGTATGTTTTTCCATAACGACCAGAGGCTGATTAGTCAGTCGCAGGAAATCAGCAAATGTTTCCAGTTCTGAATTTTTCGAGCGAACCCGCAGCTTCCAGAACGGTAGATAATACATAGAGTTATTCGTTGAAGCAATACAACTCCACTTGGTGGAAGAAAAACGTCCCTGCCTCTCCTCCCAGGATGAATGACAATTATAACAGCTCAACACCAGACTGTCCTGCTCTCCAGAAAGCGAGTCACCACATTGAGGGCACAGTGTTGCCAGAAAATGCGGTTTCCATTTTGAGCGATAAGCGATGCCGCTTTTCCGCAATTTCTCAGGGGAACCACCTCTTGCTAAAGGCTTGTTTGTAACCCCGTCATACAGGACCTCATCATCTATATAAAGAGGCAGATAAATACAACTCAAGGTCTCACCGATAAAGGCGCGATTATAAAATGGAGCACGTATTGTATCGGAATCAATCTCCGTCAGCAATGCTGCTCGTTCGAGCAATACCCTGGCTTTCACCGTCTGAGGAAGGAAGGTCCCGTTAATCTCTTCTGTTACAAGCATTACAACCATTGCCTGCGGCCTCAGCCCTAGAGATGGAGGGAGTGCACGACCATTCATGCCACGTTGGGTAGTATCTACAACTTTATATTTTTGATGTTTTCCTTTGCAGTAGAAGATATTGCCCTTAAAGCGGAGGTAAGGAGCATATAGTATCTCGCTACGATCGATATGCGCTGGAACTTTATCGGGGAGAACAAAACGAAGTGGTCCTCTGGTTACCATAAAATTTTTCACTTCACAATATGGGCAGCGAATCAATCTGTCTGCTTCGTGAAGTTCAATTCTGGCACCGCAGGAAGGACAGTTTTGATGGATTGTTAGATCCATGGATGATCAGGTAGTTGGATTGGGATTCTCATTTTTTAGTTTTAATCAGTACCATCGGGATAAGAAATTGCAGTGCGTTGAATTCGGATGTACGGGATGTTTTTATTCGCTATTAGCAGTAGATCTCTTGATTTTCAAATATTTGCAGCTTCCATTTGTATCATGCGAGATTTTCGCAAAGACTGATACAAGCAAAAACAGTAAATATTGAGAAAATACTACGAAATCTGCTGAGTGACGCGCCTGAAAAATCCCATAAATCCTTGCGACATTTAATTAAATCACTTCCCCATAAAGCCAAAAACAGACAAATAAAATTTAATTGGGACACTACACTTTGTATTCTTTTATTTAACCAGCTCATTATCCAAAATGGTTTCCATTACCCAAAATGGTTTCAGGTGCTGCAGGTTCGCTTGATCATTCCTTACCGCAATAGTTTTCTCTATGCGGCAAGGAAGGATCATGCGAAGATGCGGTGCATGAGACCATTTTTTACAACCTTGAACCGCATTGGTTGCAGAACATTGCTCCTGGTAAATTCTCCTCGTTACACTTTGGACAAACTATCACCTTTGGTTTCTCATTCGTTGAATGACCGCACTTGGAACAAAATTTTGCACTTGGGACCAGATTCTTTCCGCAATTTACACACTGACTGAGAACGAGCTGCTGATGACCGCACAGTGGGCAGAATCTGGCATCGGCTGAAATCCTGCTTTGACAATCGGGACAGATAATTTTGCCTAGTGCCGGAGTTTCAGGAGCACTTGTTGGTGCAACTGAACCCGCTGCAAACATCGATGGCAGCATCATTCCCATCCCAAGCCCCATTCCGGCACCAGCCTCTCCCTGGTTTTCAGCCGCCTTCTCCATGGCCATGGCTGCCTTCATTTTTACAAACTTATCCATATCGCTGATAACACTCAGCCTACTTTTATCATCTATAGCCTTCTGAACCTCTTCAGGTGGTGTAATGGAAGTGATATAGAGATGGCTCAGGTGTAAACCAAAGTGGGCAAAATCCCCAGCAAGCCGTTTTTGCAGCTCAATGGAGAGTTCATCAAACTGACCTGCGAGATCAAGTATGGTGTCGAGGGTTTCACCAAGGTAATCGTTAAAACGGGAGACAATTACCTGCTTGAGATATCCTGCTATATCTTCGGTGGTATACTTCCCCATGGTTCCAACCAGTGAATTAATAAAGAGTACCGGCTGAACAATCTGAATATTAAAGATACCATGGGCCCGTAGCCTAATCAGCCCGAGTTCACTATCCTTAAAGGCTACGGGACTCATGGTGCCCCATTTCAAATTGGTAAAATATTTTAGATTGGCCATGTACACTTCTGCCCGTAAAGGACTGTTGCCACGCCATGGAATAGAAAGAATTTTAGTAAGAATCGGCAGGTTACCGGTTTTGAGAGTATGTCTGCCTGCAGCAAAGGCGTCACAGGCTTTACCCATATAGAAGAGGACAGCCGCTTGACTTTCTCGTACCGTGAGTTGAGCACCCCACTTAATCTCACCAGAGCCATTCTCAGGAAGGCGATGAACCAGTTCCTGACCGGTTTCATCAAACCACTCTATATTTTCAAGAAAAACTGCGCTGTCAAACCTATTCATTTTTTTCTCCTTTGAAGCACCTGAGTTCATTGCATCTTTACATATCGGAATTATAGTACAACAAGGCTATAGACAAAAGGAAAAATCACGGAGAGATTAAAGAAATGGAACTCAAAGATGAATGGGATATTGATTCTGCAATGAAAGTTTTACAGCATCCAACGGTTGATTCTAAACTCTGGTCTGAAGCTGTAGAGTGGTTGTTACTGTACGGTCCGCCAGAAATACGGGAGATACTTCTCAACTCTTCAGGAACCGCAACCCATGAATGTTTCCCCAACTTACAGGCAAAAGGATACGCGGCAGATGGTCAGCCCTGTTACAACGTAGATGACCTCGCCAAAAGCCTCAACGTCAGTGAAGGTGAGGCACGTACAATGATTCTGGAAAAAGAAAAAAATCAGAAAATCCATCATTTTATAGATGAAGAAGATACCATGAAAGTACAGTAATCTATTTATTATTATTGGTACGAACCGGGAGCACGCGAGCATCGACACTTGACATGGGATAACCCCAGTCTTTGTTAGCATACTCAAAATCGTATCGTCCAACTCTTTGGTCACTGGTATCAATGGCCCACTGACTTCCGGCTGTAATCCTTACCTGTTGATGGATATAGTACTCACTGGAATTTGCAGCCTCCAGATTATACAGGGTGGCTAATTCTTCCCGTGTTGGCATTCGCCAATCCTGGTATCCCCCAAGGCTTACATTCTCACAATAGTCTTTTGCAGCAGGCCAGCTGATATCCGTCCCATTATCCTGCATTGGCCACATTAAACCTGTTTCTCTATCAATCAAGACGGTATTATCAGCAGTAGTTGCAAATTGATTATCCACAGCATTTCCCCCCTGAGAAAGGACTATTGTCATAACAAGGGCTGCAACAAGTTGACAAATCTTCATACACCTCTCCTATCAGAACAGCTAAAACCAGGGATCATCATACTCTTCAGCACTACGATCAAATATGGAATTTGTTTCAAAATCCATCTCTTCCGTATGGCCATCATGAAATATTACCTTCATATGGGTGCTAAAAGGCATTTTAGGTACTGAACCCTCTGAAACGATAATATCCGGATTATTCATCCATTTTTTCACATTAGTAAGCATCACTTCAACTCCGATATATGTCCCCTGAGTTTCAATCTTTTTAATAGCACCATGCGGGTCCTCTACTTCAAGCTTCAAGACATATATCTGATTTGCATATTGATTCAATATCGCACCTCCCTTTACACTGGAAAACGCTTTTTTATTGCCATCCGGAGTATCTGTGAACTCGGCAATCCGATATTGTGCCTCGGTAAAGTCATTTCCAAGTGTTGTTCCATTATGGACAAACTCAAGCTGACTTCCCTTTGCTGGCTTTCCGGAAAAAGTTACAAGGGTATACTTTTCACTGTTACGTGGATCTGGAATAATTTTAAATGAACTTTCATCCCCTTCTGGTTGCCATTTCCAGCTACCAGATCCATTTACCGGCCATTCAACGCCACTGATTACAAGCGTACCATCTGCAAGCAGATCCATGGTTGCAAGCCTTTCACTGTTCAGAGATAGTCGTTTATCTGCTAGTACATGTTTAATTTTTTCAGGTCCTGATGAAAAGTCGACCTGAGTGTAGAGGAGGAATCCTAAGGCTCCAATTACGGAGACTGTAAGTACTCTACACGTATATTTTCGTACCGTCTTAAAATCAGGGAAAATTGCTTGAACAAGGGGAGCATCAAAGGAAAGGGCCTTACCCATTTTCTTACAGGCCACGACACAATCTCCACAGTTACTACATTCTGTTTCAAGACCGTTGGTCAAAGTTTTCGGTTTCAAAGTGAGGCTACAGGCCATATCGCATCGTTCATATCCAGGTTTACAGATACATTTTTCCTCTGCAAAAACCACCTTCATCCGTTTGGGGCTAATCATTTTTGTGAAAACAATGAGGACCGCCTGCGGACAGATATAACGGCACCAGAGACGCTTGCCGGCAACAAATTCAACAAACAACAGACCGAATATAAAAAGATAACAGAGTGATATAAAATCCTGCCCAAAATAGTATTGGAAAAATCTGGAATACCAGGCAGCAGTTGAGAGCTGATTTAAGACAGGGGTTGTGGACAGCATAAAGAATCCGACAAAACCCAAAATAAAAATTAGCACTTTAAAAGGAAAGCCATTTTTAACTAAAGGAAGTCCTGTATAGCTTTTTGGGAGAATCTTTTTCTTGAGTTTCTGAGTCAATTCAGAAAGGAGTCCGTAGGGACAAATCCAGGAACAGAATACCGTTCCAAGAGTGAAGGCAAGGAGGAGTGGGAGCAGAGTTCCAATAAAATTATCGAGAGTAAAATACCAGTTTTTAATAGTCAACTGCAGAACAGCGAGTGGATCGGCAAATGGGATACCAAAAGCATGAAAAGATAAAAAATTACCGTACACCATTGAGTAGCGTGAACGATTTAGAAGCGGGATAAGGATAAAGGCAAGAGCTACGAAAATCTGAAATGCCCGCCTATAGGTCTTGAGATTTGCCTTTTTCATTATAGGCCTCCCTTTTTCCCTTTGTTTTTAAGCTGAAATCTGGTCGGGGTAACAACGATGGCATCTGCTGGACACACATGCTCACACAATCCACAACCGGCACATTCATCTGTGATAACAGGATATTCTCCCCTTTCAAGGACCATTGCCTTCCATTTGATGGGGCAGCGTTCATAACAACTCCTACACACCAATCCCTCTGTCCATGTGGTACATTTTGTACGATCAAGCACTGCAAATCCCATCCGGACATCGAAAATATCCACATCGTGGAGTGCATCGGACGGGCATATAGCGGAACAGCGCATACAGAGATAACAGGGTGCTTTTTTCGGATCAATCTCAGGCGTACCAGCCACAAAGATATTAAAGCCGCGTCGCATTTTAATACAATCAAAGATACAGACCTGAGCACATTGCCCACATTGCAAACAACGGGCAAGAAACTCCTCTTCACTTCGTGCTCCTGGCGGACGAAGAAAATTATTTGATCCAGCCATAATTGCTACCTCTTAAAGATTCAAAACACCACGTTGTGGGTATATGCCTATTAAAAACCGCTAAAAAAACCCGGCTGTCGACCACTAAAAGAGAGTCAACAGTCGGGCCAATTATACAGAGACTATCAATCGTCCAGTCGCGGTTCCATCTTCATATGCTGAGTAGCAGATAGATTTGTAGTGAGTTTTCCATCCTCATCAATCTCATCTTCAATAGTTAAATAAGTTGTGTAGATAGTTAATACACCATCCAGACCGCTAATTTTCTTAACCACTTTCTCAATAAGATCCGATGGTGATTCCACCACAGCAACCACATAAGCATCCTCATGAATGCCATATGTGGTGAGCTCCTCCATAGAAGTCACCTGCTGCTCAACACGCTTCAGATCATCCTTTAGACAATGTACTAATATTCCTGAGATAGCCATAAGTTAAGCCTTCTTGATCCGAACTGCACAGATCTTATATTCGGGCTGTTTAGAGCCGGGATCGACCGCATTAAGAGTCAGTTTATTAATAAGGAGATTCGCATCATACCAGGGAACAAATACAAGGCCCGGACGACACACGTCACTGACTCTTGCCTGGAATGTCATGGTATCACGAATTGTCTCAAGAACAACATCATCACCATTCTTAATACCCTTCTCCTTCGCATCTTCCTCGTTCACCTCAACATAGGCTTTAGGAAAGGAACGTCTGAGTTCAGGAACCTTCATGGTCATGGTGCCGGTATGCCAGTGATCGATTACACGGCCTGTGGTGAGAACCATTGGATAATCATCCGTTGGCTCTTCAGCAGCACCTTTATATGGACGGAACCAGATAACAGCACGGCCATCCTTTTTACCGTAAAAATGGTATTTATCCTTGTAATCCTTTGGAATATTTGGATCCTGACCACGGACGTAACGGATCTTGGTTCCTGGATGATCTTCCGTTGGACATGGCCAGAGAATACCAGATTCTTTCTCCATTCTGGCTCTTGTAATACCTTTAAAGTTATAAGGAGTAACAGAACTGACTTCACGCCACTCATTCCAGACATCATCAACTTCTTTGTATGGGATAACCTTAGGATCAACATCCATGCGTTGTGCAAAATCCATCAGGATTTCAAAGTCAGACTTACATTCACCCATTGGTTCTACGGACTTCATAAGAAGAGAATAGCGGCGCTCGGAACAACCGTAAGTACCACGTTTCTCACACCAGAAAGCAGTCGGAAGAAGAACATCACAATATTTTACAGTCTCAGCATCCATAAATGGTTCACTCAGTACCATAAAATTATCTTTGCGCTTCATACCCTCCAAATAAATATTCAAATTTGGAAGGGAATGAGCAGGATTGGTGCAGAGAACAAACATAGCCTTAACCTTCGCCTCGGAAAATGCATTCCAGAGGGCGATGGTATGAAGACCTGGTTTTGGAGCAATCGTGCCCGGTTTTAATCCCCACTGTTCTTCAAGTTTTGCACGATGCTCAGGCTTCTTGATCAGACGACCGGCTGGAAGGAGATGACACAGACCACCTGTATCACGTACGCCACCGCAGGCATTGGGCTGTCCGGTAAGAGAGAACGGACTTGCACCGGTTTTGCCAATTTGTCCGGTGAGGAGATGGAGGTTACTCACAAGATTATTGGCCCAGACACCTCGGATACGTTGATTCAGCCCCATACACCAGAAAGAAGTAGTAGCCGAAGCTTCAGCAAACATCAGCGCAATTTTTCTAATTTGATCAGCCGAAACACCTGAGATTTTTTCTACTTTTTCAGGAGTATAATCTTCCAGGAATTTCAGATACGCATCAAAATCCACCTTTTTTTTATCGTTGGTCATAAAGGTGACGTATTTGCTATGAAAACGCTGGTTATCAAGCTCTTCCTGAATAATGACATAGGCCATGGCATTCAAAATGGCAAGGTCAGTACCTGGCTTGAAAGAAACATGCTCATCCGCAATACGGGCGGTATTTGTTTTACGAGGATCAACAACAATAACTTTTACAGTTGGATCAGCCTGCTTTCTGGCAGCCACTCGTTTAAAAAGAATCGGATGACACTCTGACATATTGGACCCGATAATAAAAAAGCAGGTTGCTGCATCAATATCAGAGTACGATCCACATGGTTCGTCCTTACCAAAGGTTGTGACATACCCACCAACGGCAGAAGCCATACACAAACGAGGATTGCCTTCAACATTGTTACTTCCAAGCCCGGCTTTCCAGATTTTGGATGCAAGATAGGTCTCTTCGGTCAATGCCTGACCCGATCCATAATATCCAATAGAAGTTGGACCATGATCTTTCAATGCCGCTTTAAACTTGGTGGTGACAAGACTCATCGCCTCATCCCATGTAGCTGGTTCAAGCTTTCCATTCTTACGAATATAGGGCTTGGTGACTCGATCTTTTGAGTAGACGATGGGTGGCATTAGAGCACCCTTCAAACAAAGGAAGCCTGCATTGTGGTTGTTTGGATCTCCTTTAACGGTAACAACTTTACCACCTTTAACTCCAACCATTACCCCACAGCCCGTTCCACAAAAACGACAAACAGATTTCACCCACTTTTCAGGTTCATTATCAGCAGCTTTTGCAATATTGGCCAAAGGACTTCCAATAGCCGCCATTGCGGATGCAGCAGCCGCCGTTTTGAGTACTTCCCTTCTGGTTACTTTCATATTTTCGTTCTCCTTTAATTAAAGAGTTTTAGTACCTTAGAAAAATTCCCTACCCTTTTTGACAAATTTTTTGGTAAAGGTACTTATCCTGGTTTTCTCTCTATCCCCCAGAGATAGTTGCCCTGCAACTGGTGGAGGAACTACGAACAGACCGTCATATTAGAATCCAACTCTATACAAACTTATTTCTTCTTCGATGTTGATTTTTTATACGCTTCGTGGTGCATCGAGTTTTGATGGAAAGGATGGCATTCATAACAATTGGGATCAACGCCAAACTTCTTTGCCATCCTGATCATTGCTGGCTCATGGCACTTTCGGCAAACAGTTGCAGCATCGGGCACAACGGCAAAAGGAATAGATCCTTTACCATCTGGCTGACCATGACAAACAAAACATTTCATCAAGGCGACACCATGCTTGGATTCGTACCAGTTCTGAGCAACACGAGGTGTTACCTTCTGGTGACAGGTGTAACAATCTGCCGCATCATCTGGGGCTTTAAGATGCTTAATAGATTCAGCAGAAACGTTAGTTGTGGTAAAACAGAGAAAAAGTGCGGTACAGAAAAAGCCCGCTAATGTACTATTTTTCATTATTCTTTCCCTCCCTTCTCTACATCTACTGGTGGATTTTCAGCAAGTCTTTTTGCAAACTCAGTATTAATCATCAAATCCTTATCAAACTCAGGTAGATGTCCCATATTTATATGACACCCCTGACAGGTTTTTCTGGTTGTTCCATTTTTTCCAAGAAATGCATCATGAGCAAGCCCACCAATCTGAGAAATAGCTTCTCCTTTAAAATTCTTGGTCAGATCCTTATGACATTCCTGACATTTGGCGGTGAGATCAGTCAGGCGCGCATTTGCCTGCATCTTGCGACGATCAAACGAACCGGGTTCAAATATCTTCTTATCGTAATATTCGTCCCTAGCGTAGTAACTGGTGAGAGGAGAAAAATGAAAAACATGACATTGCTCACAACTGATTTCCTTCTTGTCCTTATCAAAGGCATGAACAGAATTCTTCAATTCATACTGATACTGTTTAACATCGTGACAGCGCATACATTCTTCAACAGCAGGCCTGTCAGCAGCTGAGGCAATTCCCCCAGACAGAAGCACACAACTGAATGCTACAGCCATTGCGGCAAATTTTAGTAAATAGCATTTTTTCATTTACTCTTCCCCCCCGTTTTATTCCTTATTTTTTTTCTCTTGCAGCTTTTGCTTTCGCTCCTTTAAAATCCTTTTAGACTCTTCAAGTGAGACCACTTCCGAGCCAAAGATATCCTCTTCCGCTTCTCGTTCAGCGATATCATAAATAGACATTCCATAAGGATTTCTTTTACTCAAATCTTTATACCCACTGTTCCGATACGCATCTGGCATTCGTGGGAGCTTTGAGCTATCCGGTAAATCTGCAGATAGTGCGACAGAACTAAAAAGAACAATAACTGCTACTGTTAAAAATCGAATTATCATAGGTTATCCTGAAGAGAAACGAGACTATTTATCCATATATTTTTTGGTGAGGAGATCGGACTGAATCATCACATATTGATCACTGGAAACATCTGCTTTTTGAACTTCTGCTCCCTGTTGATTTTTCTTATCCATCATCTCAATCATATCAGTCATGGTTTCAACATTTTCTGAAGAGGTAAATTTTACAGTGGCAAGCACAATGAGTGTTTCAAGCTGTCCCTGAGATTTAACACTTCTATAGAGTTCCTCGTTAATAAAGCCATCCTCGCCATAATTCCAGTAAATGGTTTTCCCATGAGCCTCCGCGGTCGGCTCTCCATACTGCATCATGAGTTCACTGATCACGGCCTTGAAATCATTTTTACCAGCATTTTTATTGCGTTTGTATACCGCGATAACAACGTTTGTCTCTTTATCAGCAATAACAAAGACATCACCATCTTTGAATTTGACAGTGCCTTCATACGCCTTATAATTGTTATCCTGTTTTGAAATTTCAAGCTGATCGGCAGTCAGAGCCTTACCAATCACATAGGATTTCAATCCAAGCCCAAAAGAGACAATTTTTTTCTGTAACTCCGCCTTTGACATAGCATTATAATCAACGGTCTGGCTGATTCCTGTACCACAGAAAGTGACCAGAAGAAAAGCTGTAAAGAGCAGGGTTTTGCAGTTCAATGTTACAAAATATTTCATTTAATTTTCCTTTTAGTACTTGAGATATTATTTGTTAGCCGTTGGTTAAAATAATTTACTGGAAGCAGTTATCCCGGATTACTTTAGGGTACCGGGGTACAAATAAGAGAGATTTTTTACGGTTTAGGCTTGATGATTTTTTCCAATAATCAGCAAGCCCAAACCGTAACCAGTAAAAAACGTAAGTGAGACAAAAATAGATGAATAAAACGCTCCGGAACCAGAAATGGCTCCGGAGCGCAATTCTAACAAAAGAGGTGCCTGTTACTGCTTGTAACGAGCTTTTTCTTGGGCTTTGATGTCCTTCATAACATCTTCACCAAAACCTTCTTGGTACCACTGATGCTCTGGCCTGGCAAGAATCTCACCAACAAATTTCTTGTATTTTTCGCCCATTCCTTTAGCCTCAGCAAGGTGCATGAGCTCTGGGATAAACTTGAAATAAAAGTTATGAGCAACGTCATACATTCCGTGCCAATGGGTGTAATCCGGTCCCTGCATAGCAGCACCGTGACGAGCACGACGTCCTTCATGATGCCAGAGTTCCCACCAATGCCATCCAAGTTCGGTATGGAATGTGGAACCATGGACAAGGCCGTCTTTCTTAGCCATTCCATACATTTTCTTGGCAGGCTTAGCAAACTTCTCATTGTAGGTCACAACAAGTGAGTCAAACTGAACGTAAAAGTTATCAACCTTCTGCTCACCATGACACTGTTTACAAACAGCTTTCATATTGTCACGACGCTCTTCCCAGGCAACAACTTTAATTGCTTCTTTTTCAACAGGTACTTTCTGCCATTTACCATCAACAAACTTAAATTCTTTGTACTTGATAAGCTGTCCTGGCTGTGGAGCAATTTCACCGGGAATATCTTTCTGGGTGCCATCTTCAAATTCAACACGGTTCAGCTTAGCAGATACCTTTGGACGAAGGGTCCATGAGAGACGATCACCAACATTATGGGTATTTGGTGCAACAGAACCATCGGACTTCATGTATGAACCCATATGACAGGTAGAACAGGTAGGTGCGGTATAGTAATCCTTACCAAGTACCCATTTGCCGGATTTATGGATATTCATACCGTTCATGCCGCGATCACGGGTAGCTGTGAAATAGGCAATACCATGTTTAGACTCAAGATAAATCTCAGCCTGTGGATGATCAGGACCAAGATGGCACTTGCCACAATTCTCAGGCTGGCGGGCGGTAGATGCTTTAAAGGAATGCTTACCATGACATGCATTACATGCACCTCTGGTTCCATCGGAATGGAGACGACCGATACCACTGTTTGGATAGGTCATAGGATCCAGCATAACAGCCTTATGTTGATTGAGAAGAGGCTTGCCATCAGCGTCCTTCAAAACCTTCAGGATACTACCATGACACTGCCAGCAACCATTTACGGCGTCAGCTTTGTCTTCCATGGAACAGATCACTTCACCAACCACGTTGTCGAGAGATGCCATGATCTGACCAGCTGAGGCATGATGAGAAGGAGCCTGCTGCTTAACTTCATCAGCATGGCAATACCCACAATCCTTAGGGGTCATAATGGTTTTAATCAATGCACCTTCGTGCATATACGCCAACTCATCACCTTCTTCAGCGGCATGACAGTTAAAACAGGCAACTGATCCATCTTGGGCCGCTGCATGGGGAGAGTTTTTCCACTGCATAACCAGTGAGTAGTTCTCTTTCTGATGACAGTTAATACACTTGACATTTGCCTCTTTAACGGCTTCGTCCTGAGTATTCATGGATGCTTTGGTTGTTGCAAATGAGGGACTTGCCACCATTAATCCAAGAGCTGCCATCGAAAGATATGTCTTCCAATATTGCATGTTTTCTTTCCTCCCATAGGAAATTTTAATTTACCGGATTGTCCGGATTGCACAAAATATGTATTCTATTCAACAACTTTACGACTCTCTAACCACCCGTCAAAGGAGTGGTTAGAGAATAGACTCTTACTTCTTAGGCTGTTTTCACTGCGTCATCATCCATCCAAAATGGCAGGATTTTTCCAATAATCCAGAGAATAACAACAGGCGCAATCATAATAAGGATTGCAGGAAGGATTCCCTCTTTCTCAAGCCACATAGGATGAAAAGTAGTGGCGCCACGCTCACTCTTTGACATCAACTGCCCACCGACAACGACATTCCAGCGCATCAGAAGAACCTGAACCAAAATCATGATGGAGACAATGGGTGCAAAAAAGAGCAGAAGACTATCCTTAAAACGGACAAGGCTCATAATCATAAGCAGGAAGAATGGAATCACAGAGAAGATTCCAACCTGAAATACCCAGAAGGTATTAAACAGCGGTCCTGAATAGAGCGCTTCAAGAGTATGCCAATGATGCGTAGCCATATAGAAATGAGAAAATAACTCGAGCATCTCAAAGACGAAATCAAGAATAAAAAATCCCCAGAGAAACTTAATCAGGGTCTGGACACACTCGATATCAATCTCTCTTTTGGAAATCTTCATCAGGAAGATATACGTGACAATAATCCCTGCAATACCAGATACACAGGCAGAAAGAAGAAAGATAAGTGGCATAAGCGGTGTGGCCCAGAGTGGGTTTGCTTTAATTCCACCAAAGATAAATCCAACATATCCATGCAGTACACAGGCCATGGGGATACCAATGGCCGCAAGAAATGCGATGATCTTATGATCAAGTTTCAGTGATTTTTCAGATACATTGTCACTGCCTATCGCTAGCACGCCATACAAGGTTTTCATAAAACCCGTGGCCTGCTCACGCAATGCCACAACAACCGGCCTGAATATAAAGATAATCTCAAGGAGCAGGACTAAAAAATAGGCTGAATAGATATAACCAAAACCCGCCATGGCAGAGGTGGGATTGGGAGTCAGCATCATGGACATTGCACGTTCCGGATGTCCTAGATGGTTCAGGAGAGGCCAGGTTGCACAAATCAGAAAAGCGAGCGCAAACAAAAGTGAAAATCTGGCAACCGGTTTTAAGGCCTTGATATGAAAGACGTGATACAGAGATGAAACGATAAAAGCGCCTGCCACAAGACCTGTAATATAAGGATAGAGTACGATCATCAGGCTCCAATGAACATGAAGATCATTCGGAAAAATATAATTGGAAACTGCGGCGATAGTCTCGCCATGGGCTGCTGCGCTCATTAGACCACCTCCCTTCTAAGTCCAAGATAGTGAAGCGCTGGCTGGTTCCCCATACCTGGCTTAAGTACAGAAATAACATGAGGCTCACGTAAAATCTTGTACACTTCAGAAGTCTTATCGTTCAGGTCGCCAAACTTTCTAGCATGTACTGGACAAACATTTACACATGCTGGCAATAAGCCCTGACGTACGCGAGAATAGCACCATGTGCATTTTTCAGCGGTTTTGCTTACTGGGTTCAGGAATCGTACGGAATAGGGACATGCCTGGATACAATAGCCACAGCCAACGCAGCGGTCCTTGTCGATCAAGATAAAACCATCTTCGGTTTTATAGGTTGCCCCAACGGGACACACCTGAACACAGGATGGCTTCTCACACATATTACAGAGTTTAGGAACGAAAAAGGTATCTCGGACCGGATACGGAATATCTGTTCTTGGCTTGGTATACCCATCGAGACCGCCATTGGGAGAGTCTACGAAAACTTCATCATGATCATCAATAACGTAGCGCTCAACCCAGGTACGATAGTTGCCGTCTGGAACATTATATTCATTTTTATCTGCGACACAGCAGGACCCACAACCAATGCAAGCTGTAACATCAACGACGAAAGCAAATTTCTTTTTAGTAAAAGGCGAATCATCTCCCCTGATACCTGCAAGCTGTTCCGGCAAATCCTGGTCAAGTGCAGCTCCTGCTGGAATGACCATAAGCAGAGAACCGGCAATGGTTCCACTCATGACATTCTTAATGAAGGCACGACGGTCTTTCTGTATTTCTTTTTTTATATCTATCATTACTTCTTATCCCCCTTCATCTCCATACCCATCATGTCGTAGGCAGCTTTTACCCAGAGAAGCGGATCATGAACCATATGGCACTGATTACAGTTATGCTCTATGTTGACTTTTTTCTCCTCAAGATGCTGCGGCATGGCGACAACCTTGATAGACTCTTCAGGACGCGCCCGAATGATTTTGTTATGGCAACGGAGACAGAGGGTTTTAATCTCCATATCTCTTTTCACCGGCATCTTTGCGACATATTTGCCATCTGTTATATGATCCGCATAGGGACCATGGCAAAATTCACAGGATACTGTTTTATGGACACCAGCCTTATGAATAAGCCTGATTGGACGATGACACTCGTAACATGATTCGTTAGTATGACTTCTTATTTCAACGTTGCGCTGATCCACCAGGTCGCTTCCACGATAATGGCCATACTGGCCCATTGTATCGGGAAGAAACATTCCCCTTGCAAAAACCGCAAGCCCACCGGCAACTACAAGAACCACCGCCAATCTCACGACATGCGCATAGGCATTTGATTTATACTTCTTCTCCACCTAGACCTCCCCTTAGGTTATTCATCTTTTGACTTGTCTCCCCTGAAGCAATATTAAATAACTCCTTTTTAAAAGCCTATCACTCAGAATGTCCTAAAGTCAAATGCATCTTCATCAATATTTATTAGCAATTAGCATACCTAAAAAATAATCTTTATTACATCGGTAGGTTACGCGCATAACGGTGTTGCAATGATACCTTTAGGTAACAGCCCCCCACATATTTGATACCGTTTGGTAACAAACAGCACCTGGACAGGTATTCAACTAAATACCTAATTTATTATGTTATTCGACAGCCCAAACAAAAAATGTTACCTTTTGGTAGCGCAGAAAAGCAACGATTGACAAATCCTGACTTTCAAGTGATATCCCATGAAAACAAATACTGATTTCAAATCAATTTACAGGTGGCTTGAGGCTAAATTTTCCCTTCGTGGTAAATTCATAGTAGCAATCGGTGCCATTATTTCCGTCTCCTATATGATTTTTCTCTACAGAACATCAATCGTTGATAATGAACTCATTATTTTACAGGCCAAGCAGCAGGCACGTATGCTCTACAATCAGATTTTGATCACCAGGCAATGGGTCTCCGAACACAATGGAATCTTTGTAATTCGCCAGGACAGTGTGGATAGCAATCCATTCCTTGCTCTTCCAAGTATCTGGGATCAAAGTGGAAATGAATATGTAATGCGGAATCCAGCAATGATTACAAGAGAACTCTCTGAATATTCACAAAATAAAGGGTTGGGAAGTTTTCGGGTAACAAGTCTTCGTCCGGTAAACCCGGCAAACGTTCCGGATGATTACGAAAAACTCTGTATGATTAATTTTGATCATGGCTCGGTTGAATCAATTGAAATCCGGGATACACCACAGGGACGCGTCGTTCGCTATATGGCGCCTCTGGAGGTGAAGGATTCCTGTCTTGGCTGCCACGCCAGACACGGATACAGGCAGGGCGATATCAGAGGTGCCCTTTCCATCACGATCCCTATTGCCTGGGCTGATGAGAAAATGCGTATCAACAGCCGTTCTCTTTTTATTATAGGAGTTATCAGTTTTATACTGGTTTCCATCACCCTGCTTATTATGTTCAACACCCTTGTTGTCAGCAGACTTGACAGGCTCTCTACTGCAATAAAATCCTTTCCGGAAACAGAACCGGACAAGCTGCTACTCCCATACGGAAACGATGAAATTGGTGATCTCAGTGATCATTTTTCAGAGCTCTGTCATCGCCTGGTCCGTTATCAGACTGAAATTGAAAAAACCAGACAGCAAACCCTGTTTAATGAGAAAATGGCTTCCATGGGAATCCTCTCTGCAGGGATTGCCCATGAAGTGAACAACCCTCTTGGCGGAATGCTCAATCTGGTTAAATCCATGGGGGAAAACCCCGAAGATAATGAAATGCGCGAACGCTACCTCCCCTTGCTGGATAAGGGATTAAAACGCATTGAACAGACCATGCGTCAACTGTTAAATTTTGGCAGGCAGGAACCACTGCAACTTCGTAAAATAAATGTTGGGACTCTGCTTGGTGAATGTTTGGAACTCCTTTCCTACAAGGTAACAGGTGTTGAAATTCACCAGGAAAACACTATCCAGCACGAGTGTTATGTAGATGCCGAAGCCTTGAAACAGATATTTGTGAATCTGGGCCTCAATGCTATCCAGGCAATGCCCGATGGTGGTTCTCTGCATATTCGTTCTGAGATAGTAGACAATCAACTAAGATTCACATTTACAGATACAGGCATGGGGATTGCTAAAGATACTCTCAGTCATATCTTTGATCCTTTTTTTACGACCAAGGATGTTGGTGTAGGAACCGGGCTTGGTCTTTCAGTCAGCTACTCGCTTATTGGAAAGATGAAAGGATCGGTGGAAGTTGAAAGTAAGGAAGGTGTGGGAACAACATTTATTGTCACTATCCCGGAACATCCTGAAAAGATGATGGAGGTGTAAGATATTATGGTGAGAATATTGCTCGCTGAAGACGATGAAATCATGCGTATTTCCGTCTATGATAAATTACGGCAATTTGACTGGCACATTGATCAGGTAGAAAACGGCCTTGATGGCGTATTGATGCTTGAAAAAAATGACTACCATCTCGTTATTTCTGACATTCGTATGCCTGGTATGGATGGCCTAAAGCTGCTCCAAAAAGTGAAAAAACTTTCACCTGAAACCGATATCATCATCATGACCGCCTATGGATCGGTCAATGACGCACTCGATTGTCTTCGTCAAGGAGCCTCCGATTATATCCTGAAGCCTTTTGATATGGATGATCTGATTATTCGCTGTAACCGGCTCCTTGATTTCCAGCGGGTTAAAGATCAGGTCACGACACTTCAGGAAAACTGTCGTGTTATTGATCGCGGTCTTATTGGCAATGCACCCGTAATGCAGCAGGTATATTCAATTATCGATCAGGCCGCTCCTACAAATGCGACCATTCTTATTACAGGAGAGTCAGGAACCGGAAAGGAGCTTGCGGCACGTGCAATTCATAGGGCAAGCCTGCGCAGTGATAAGCCTTTTGTGTCCATAAACTGTGCAGCTATCCCGGAAGGGTTAATGGAATCTGAAATGTTTGGCCATGAACGTGGTGCTTTTACCGGCGCTGATAAAAAACGTAAGGGAAAATTTGAACTTGCAGATAACGGGACCCTTTTGCTCGATGAGCTGGGTGACCTTCCGGGCCCCCTTCAGGCGAAACTATTACGTGTGTTGCAAGAAGGTGAATTCGAACGGGTTGGAGGCAGTAAAACCATAGGTGTAAATGTACGAGTTCTCGCCTGCACTTCAAAGGACCTGCAAAAAGAAGTTAACGAAGGGCGTTTCAGACAGGATCTTCTATTCAGACTTAAGGTTATCCCCATACTTATGCCCCCGTTAAGAGAGCACAGGGAAGACATCCATGAACTCTGCATGCATTTCCTTAAAGAGTTCCATTCGCTTCATAGTACACCCTTCTCTCTGTCACCGGAGGCTTTAAAATGCCTCGAAGCCTACTCTTTCCCAGGGAATGCCAGAGAATTACATAATCTAATGGAACGCGCCTCAGTCCTCTGCACAGGTCCAGTGATCCATCCTGAGGATTTACCCACTGAACTCTGCGCTTTGGAGAGTTGTGAGGATATGGGATATAATCTTTCAGACAATATGGCTGTTGCGGAAAAAGCGTGTTTGCGGAAGGCACTACACCACTGCAGCGGAAACAAAACAAAGACCTCAGAAATTTTGGGAATCAGTAGAAAAAATCTATGGGAAAAATTAAAAAATCACAACATTGATTAGCATAGAAGTGGACCCCATCACTTACAATGTATACAGTTTTTCATCATGCCCCGGAGCCTGTTTTGCATCACCGAGAACCTTCTTTTTTATGCCATCAAAAGAAAAAAGATCGTCCCCCTCAAGCTGAGTCCCCATCTCTTTTTCTATCTGATCAGGATCTTCCCCTTTTTCCATTCTGGAAATAGCCTCTTCCATGCTATCACCTAGATGGAGGCCCGTTTTTTCTGTGAATGTACGCATCAGGGTTGCCATTTGCCGTGGATCTTCCTCGTTCATCCCATCTGCTTCCTGCATCAGCGAACCAAACGCCTCTTCCATTTTTGTCTCATCCATACCTGCCATCGGATCATCACTTTCTTCAGATGCTTTTCCAATCGTGGCGAATGTTGACATCTGACGTTTGATTTCTTTTTTTCCACAACGTGGGCAGTCAGGATTGGTTGAGGTGTTCACCCGACTTGAGTGGAAATTGAAGATTACGTTACATGTATCGCAGTAGAATTCGTATATTGGCATAAAAGGTAGATTTGCGGTTTTAGGTATAAAGGAGAGGTATTAGGTTTTAGGCTTTAGGTTTTTCCGCAGACCTCATACCGAATACCGTATACCCATTTTTTCTCTATCTTTTCAAGACAGCATCAACATGCTCATCCGAGACTTCGTTTGTAATAACAACATTTCCGATAGTTGTAGGCAGAACATAAAAAACAGTGCCACCAATACTTTTTTTATCGGTTTTTATAAAGGCTTTAATCTGTCCGCTATCCATCCCCTCGGGAATTTCCGTAGGTAAACCAAAGGCGTGGATAAGTGTAGCGACGCGTCCAGCTTCCTTACGTTTACAAAGCCCGGTTGCAACGGCAAGGCGAAGTGCTGCAACCATACCGATTGCTACGGCGTGGCCATGAATCAGACTGAAGTTTGACGCAGCCTCTACGGCATGTCCAATGGTATGGCCAAAGTTCAGGATACGGCGCAGGTCAGACTCCCGCTCATCCTGTGCCACAACATCTGCTTTTATTTTACAGCAGGTATGAATCAATTCCTGAATAACAGCTGGATTCAATGCAAGAATGGAATCGAGATTTCTTTCAAGAAAAGTGTAAAACTCAAAATCCCGTATCACACCATACTTAATCACTTCAGCAATACCACCGAGCAGTTCCTCAACCGGCAAGGTAGTAAGCACTGCACTATCTATATAGACAGCTTTGGGCTGATAAAATGCACCCACCAGATTTTTCCCTTCTGGAATATCAACTCCAGTTTTTCCACCGACCGAACTGTCCACCTGCGCGAGCAGAGTAGTTGGAACCTGCACAAATGGAATACCACGCATATAGCTTGCTGCCAGAAACCCAGTCAAGTCGCCGGTCACCCCGCCACCAAGCGCAATCAATCCGGATTTTCTATCCATTCCCAATTGAGCAAGTTTCGAGGAAAGTTCAGTAAAAACCTGAAGATTTTTAGACGCCTCACCCCGGGGAAAAGTAAGTAGCTCAGCTATTATCCCAGCATTCTCAAGTGATTTCAGAAGGGTTGCTCCATAGAGGCTCGCAACATATTCATCGGAAATCACCACATAGCGATCAGCAATCTCTCTTTTGGCTAAATCAGCTCCAACATTTTCAAGTATCCCATCTTCAATAAAGATCGGATAGCTTCGATCATCGAGGCCCACGGTTAAATTATAATCAGACATAGGTATTTTTTAACAACTAGAAATTATTAATAAACAAGAAACATCCTAATTACCACTAAAGCCCAGATAACTTCAAAGTTCAATTGTAGGAGGCCCCCCTGCGGGCGAAAGATGACAAGATCATTGGCACTTTTCGCCCGCAGGGGCGGCCTCCTACACGTGGTATCAGAAAAAGCTTCTCTTCGATGGTAATCAGGAACCACTCAAAACAGCAGCATTACTCAATTCACCGCTTTTTTTAATTCTTAAATAGACTTCTTCTTGTAACACAAAAAAAAGGGAGATACCACCTAAGTGATATCTCCCCTTCTTTAAGACTAACAGCGTCCAGCAGACAAATTACATAGAGTCGCCAGAAGCAGCGTTCTGCATTTTAACCTCAACTTTCTCGGTCAAACTTGCATAGTACTCTTTCAGGTGATCCAGAACTTCTTCACGACCGAAATGGTCTACGATCTCAGCACCCTCGGAGAGTGCCTTACGAAGCTTGGTACCAGAAAGGATAACACGGGATTCTTTGTCATGAGGACAGGTACGAAGAGAAGCCATACCATCACACTCAGAGCAGTAGAAGGTCCAATCGATCTTCATTGGCTTGCAAAGGAGATCTTTTGAGTCATCACCAGTCTCGGGGATACGATCAAAAATGTCCTGAGCTTCGAACAGACCATAAAAGTCACCAACACCAGCGTGATCACGACCGATCAGCATGTTGTTAACGCCGTAGTTCTGACGGAAGGTAGCATGAAGGAGACCTT
>CAZDJE010000050.1:0-28726 GCA_964505715.1 uncultured Desulfocapsa sp.
TGATACCATTTTTACTGGGCCATCTCACATTCTTTTGAGTAGAATCATAAAAAACCCATTTTGGAGCTTTTAATGGACATTACCCTCAATTCCCCCCTTGATATGCATCTTCACCTGCGTGATGGAGAGATGCTAAAAACCGTAGCGCCACTGTCCAGTAACAGTTTTTGCGGTGCACTTGTGATGCCAAATCTGGTCCCGCCTGTTACAGGCAAAGATACGGTGAAAAGCTATAAAAAGCGTATTCTTGAGGCAATTGGCAATGATCATTTCGAGCCTTACATGACACTGTTTTTTCAAGACAGCTATACCAGAGAGTTTCTTGAACAAGTAAAAGAAGATATTTTAGCGGTAAAGCTCTACCCGGCCGGCATCACAACCAATAGTGAAGGGGGCGTAGCTGCTCTGGATGTGGAAACACTTCGGCCTACTCTTCAGGCCATGAGTGATCTGAAGATTCCCCTTTGTGTCCATGGAGAGAGTAATGGGTTTGTGATGGATCGTGAGCAGGAATTTATGCCAATCTATGCGGCCATTGCAAAATCGTTTCCCGATTTGAGCATTGTTATGGAGCATATCACCACGGCTGATGCGGTGGCAATGCTTGATAGCTATGATAATATTTATGCCACCATCACCCTGCACCACCTGTTGATTACACTCGATGATGTCGCTGGTGGGATGCTCAAACCCCACCTCTTTTGTAAGCCTATCGCCAAACGGTATGAAGATCGTGAAGCATTACTTCGTGTGGCACTGAATGCACACCCAAAAGTGATGTTTGGAAGTGACTCTGCCCCACACCCGCAGCATAAAAAAGAGGCCTGCGGCTGTGCTGCGGGGGTCTTTACGGCTCCCATTGCCCTGCCTCTGTTGGCTGAGCTTTTTGCAAGCCATGACCTATTGGGTAATTTGCAGGCCTTTGTAAGTGACAATGCAAAGAATATTTATGGTATTCATCCTCCTGAAACGGAAGTGGTGCTTGAAGATACCGCGATGATTGTTCCCAAAAAATACAATGATGTTGTGCCTATGTACGCTGGTGAGCAGATTGGCTGGAGTGTTAAGGATGTGTAGTCTGGTTCTGATGAAAAGATTCAATTCGCAATTTTGAAAAGAGCAAAATAATAGTATCATCTCAACATCTCTGTTCGTTGGTGTGACCATGAAAAAAAAATTCTTTATCTTTCTTCCCTCTACCTGGGCATACATGAAGGAAGGATACCGCACCGAAGGGTATTCACTGAAAAACTGGCTGCATGGGTATATCTATAGCCGATGGATCTATCTCTATATTGGTATTGGCACTGGTGAGCATGTCCTTGCAAGGAAGTTTAAACCCTTGGCCCAATTTCTTTCCCGTTTTTTTAAACCATCGAGTACGTCTGAATCTCCGGAAACGTGTATCAGCTTTGCAGACACCTATCATGGCAAGGTTATTAGCCTTGATACGGCAAGAGAAATTGTCACCGTGAACAGGAAAATTGAAGTGGCCGATCTTGAGCAGGTCGTTCCCTATAAGCTTGCTCGGTCAATTATTCTGGAAAACCCGCAGCATATCGTGGTTATGGATTGCCCTTGTCGTAAAACACGACCTAATCCATGTAAACCCATTGATGTCTGTCTGGTTATCGGTGAAATTTTCAGCCAATTTATCCTGGAACACCATCCCGGTAACAGCCGTAAAATCAATATGGATGAAGCTGTCGAAATCCTTGAGGCAGAGCATAAACGGGGACATGTTCATCATGCTTTTTTTAAGTCGGACCTCTTTAATCGCTTCTATGCAATCTGCAACTGTTGCAGCTGCTGTTGTGGAGCCATACAGGCTTGGCGCAACGGCACTCCCATGTTGGCCTCATCTGGTTATGTCAGCAGAGTCGATCATACGTTGTGCACAGCATGCGGGGTCTGTGTTGTGTTTTGCCAGTTTGAAGCATTGACAATGAATGAGGGCACCATTGTCATCGATGAAAAGCGCTGTTTGGGCTGTGGTGTCTGTGTCGAAAAGTGCAAGGAAAATGCCCGATGCCTCGAACGTGATAATTCCAGAGGGACACCTTTAGAGGTTAATAAGCTTGTCCTTTGATCGGCATTCCGGGGGAGGGCTTGCTAACAGGCTGTCACAGTTGCGGACGCCGTTTCAGGTGTTCAACTCTGTTGTAAGTGGTGCACTTGGAACTTGAATTCACCATATGATCCTTGGAACTTCTCCAAAGTATAATACTTGCGTCAGACCTTCTGAGACGATAAGGTTAATGGTATAAACAATTACAAGATTGTATACGCCCAAATCAGTTTGTTTATCCATTAACTAGTATGACACACATTGAAGAATAAACTCTCATCCATAAACCTGCTTACTGAAATCAATAAGCCAGAAAACCTGGATTTTTTGACTGAATTCACAGCTGTAAAACATAAGAAAAACAGCCTTATTTATTCCCCAGGACATGAAAGCGACTTGGTTTTTATAGTAAAAAAAGGACGATTACGGCTCTATCTGGCAGTGGAAAATAAGGATTTTTCCCTGGCGATTCTTGGACCTGGCGACATCTACGCCACCCACACCCGTGCCCATGTAGAAACATTGGAAGATGTAACGCTTATGGTTATGCCCACCCCAAAATTACATTCCTATATGGCTACGCACCCTGCCCTGTCAAAGACCATTATTCGTATCCTTGGGGAAATGCTTAAACAATCATTTTCTATCATTGATAGCCTGGTGTTCAAGGATATCAAACAGCGACTGGTCGATTTTTTCCTCTATGAAGCGGGACACAATGGCATACATAACGAGCATGGCACCAAAATCAAACTTGATATAACCACAACACAACTGGCAGCAATAATTGGTGCTTCACGACAAACTGTATCAACCATTGTCAGTGCCATGTTAAAAGACGGTGTGCTGGAAAAAAAAGCACGCACTACCTACGTTATTCCTAATAGAGACTTACTTCGTAACTATTCATAATCACAACGGTATGTGGAGGAGCTATGCGCACACATGCCAGGCGCTCTAGATGCACAGCTATAAATAAGGCCACTTTGTCAGATAGCTGACAGAACTCTCATAAATTATCTGATATAATGATTCTATATGATGGGGTAACGTGCCCTGTTCCGGAACGGTGTTTCACAAACAGGAGATTGTCATGACAACGAAAAAAAAACCTATTGAAGAGATGAGCATCTGGGAAGACGCACAGCTGATGCTCAAAAAAGCTGAACGTGATGGAGTCGAAACTGCTTGGGACAGGCTGGCCCAACAAACTCCTCACTGTACTTTTGGAGAGTCTGGTGTCTGCTGTCGTATTTGCACTATGGGACCATGTCGAATCAGTAAAAAAGCACCCCTTGGAGTGTGTGGTGCCGATGCCGATGTCATTGTTGCTAGAAATTTTGGCCGTTTTCTGACAGGTGGTGCAGCCGGGCATTCAGACCATGGACGAGACTGTATCGAAGCATTCCATGCAGTTGCCTATGGTGAGACAAAAGATTATCAAATTAACGATACAAAGAAGATGCTTCGTATTGCTGAAGAGTTAGGCGTTGCCACCGAGGGACGTGAGGTGATGGATGTCGCCAAAGATCTGGCCGATGAATTTTTCAAAGATTTTGGCAGTACACGTAAAGAAATTGGTTTTATTAACCGTGTCCCAAAAAAACAGCAGGAAACCTGGAGAAAGCTGGGCATAATGCCCCGTGGCGTGGATCGTGAAATCACAGAAATGATGCATCGTACCCATATGGGTTGTGATAACGATGCGGCCAATACCATGCTCCATGCCGCTCGAATGTGTCTAGGCGATGGCTGGGCCGGTTCAATGATTGCTACAGAAGTATCGGATATTCTTTTTGGTACACCATCCCCACGTAAAGCTCAGGTAAACCTTGGTGTTTTAAAAAAGGATCAGGTAAATATTCTGGTTCATGGCCATAACCCAATCGTTTCTGAAAAAATTCTAGAAGCTGTAAACGAACAGGAACTGATCGATCTGGCAATTGAAAAAGGAGCCACCGGCATCAACCTCGCCGGACTCTGCTGTACTGGCAATGAGCTTATGATGCGTAAGGGTATCCCCATGGCAGGAAATCACCTGATGACAGAACTTGCCATTGTCACCGGTGCCGTTGAGCTTATTGTTGTCGACTATCAGTGTATTATGCCAAGCCTTGTGCAGGTGGGAAAATGTTATCACACCAAAATGATCACCACTGCCGACAAAGCCAGATTTACAGGTGCTGAGCATGTTAAATTTGAAATGAACAATGGCATGGAACAGGCACGAAAGGTTGTACGCATGGCCATTGACCTCTATAGCCTGCGTAATCAGGATCGTGTTGAAATCCCCTGCGAACCCGTAGACATTGTGACCGGATTTTCCAATGAAGCACTGCTTGAGGCTATGGGTGGCACGCTGACGCCACTTGTTGATGCCATTAAGGCTGGTAAAATTCGAGGAGTTGTGGGAATCGTGGGCTGTAACAATCCCAAATATAAACATGACTACTGTAACGTAAACTTGACCCGTGAATTGATCAAAAAAGATATTCTGGTTATAGTTACCGGTTGTGTTACTACTGCTGCCGGTAAGGCTGGGCTTCTTGTCCCAGAAGCCATAGAACAGGCAGGCCCAGGCCTTAAGGAAATCTGTGGTGCCCTTGGTATTCCACCAGTGATACATATGGGAAGCTGTGTTGACAATGCCAGAATCTTGCAACTGGCTGCACTTCTGGCAAATGAAATCGGAGTAACTATTTCTGATTTACCATTGGCCGCCTCATCACCGGAATGGTATTCCGAAAAAGCTGCAACTATTGGAACCTATGCCGTGGCCTCTGGAATCTACACCCACCTAGGACACCCACCAAATATTACAGGATCTCCCATTGTTACAAATCTAGCACTCAGCGGTCTTGACGACTTGGTCGGCGCCTGTTTTGGTATTGAGCCAGATCCTTTTAAAGCAGCTGAACTCATAGATGAACGGATCAAGATAAAACGTAAAGGGCTGGGTCTTGAAGAATAAAGAGTCACAAGAGCAGAGTTAGTTAAGTATACTACTCTGCTCCTTCAGCTAGTTGCTCATCCCAGTAGCCCCTCGAGTGCTGCTGGAGTGACACCGGCAAAGTAATTGGACTATGCGTAGGAGTCTGCCCTGTAGGCGACCAGAAGGCCCCCTCCCTTCGAAATCGCTCGCAGGGATTGGCTCCCCTGCAACTCTTACAAAATTTAGATCGTTAATCGGAGATTTGGCTTTCTGGCTGAATTTCGAACGTAATCAGAATATTATATGGTGTGACGCTCAAACAGGTCAATGAAGATATGGTTTCGCCCAGGCGAATTCAATTTTCCACTGTGTTGCCCACACGGATTCCTCCAGAGGGCACAAAATCCCCCTTTATGTAAGGGGTGTAGGTTCCTCACTAACGGTGGACTATCTGTTGCAATTCTAATTGAGTTAGCTGCTTATCAAATTCGAGATGCAGGGAGTACTCGTTACCAATAAGATCAATATCTCGAACGGCTTGTACTGTGCCGAGACGAACGAGTAGCTGTGATGAAATCCCAGTGTTAATGTTGATTCTGAGTTGGCGTCCAAAAAGATGAGCTGCATTTTTTTTCCGGGACGAATGAATTGAAAAGGCAAGGCCTCCCGATGAGATATCAATAAGGTCTCCCTTTACTTCATTGCTGATTGTCTGACCATTTTTATCAAGCACAACAAAACCAATTTTTCCAGATGTTTTCAGTCTTTCAAACTGCCTTCGATTTTTTCCGGATTTTTTCAGGTTATTGTCTGTTGATTGTGTTTTGGAGCAGTAGTCAGATAATTTTGGCTCAATGGAAGGGAAAGATTCTTTAAGAGAGTTGAATTTTGTTCGTGAAAGCAGGAAAAGTTCACATCCACGGCTCAGTGCACTCATTGTCCAGACTGAGGCCTCAAAAAATGTACCAGATCCAATTATTTCGCCGGCCCCTCGCAGGGATAATGGGACCACCATTTCTCGGGACTGTGCCTGGGTTTGTACGTGGCCTTTATTGATAAAGACGAGAGTTCTGGCCTGTGAGCCCTGTTGAACAATTACTTTTCCTTTGGCATACGTTCTGAGCGTCATCGCATGGTAGAGGGATGAGAATTCTTCGCTACTCAAGATCGTTGTTAATTCCTTCCAGGTCTCCAGATGCTCTCTGTTGATCGATGCCTCTTTTGCCGTATCGATCAGCTCTGCTGCCCGAATAATATCAGTCAGTGCCATGGGGTTACTTTTAATGAGCCATTCACGTAATCTGTCCGCTGCATCAAATTGCTTTTTGCCGGCACAGTGTGCAATGAGTTGCATCATCAGTTGTAGCGCTTCATCCTGCTTACCTGTCTCCAGTAACCGTTCAATTTTTTGCTGCTCAGGAACATTTAATCGTGGTACTGCTTTGTTTTTTTGAACAGCTGGGGGTGACTGTTCCTTCGCTGGTTTTACAGATTTCGAAACCTTTGCTACGGGCTGTTGTGCGCGAGTAGGATTGTGTTCCAGTTGTTCTATTGATAAATTGATCGCTTCGATGATCTGGCTGTCAGGAGAATTTGTGTCTGCCTGAAGCTTTGAGAGGAAATCCATGAGTGCATCTTTTGCTTCGGGAGAGGAACAGTAGCCAAGGGTTTGACAGATTAACAGTAACAGGTTCTTCCTTGCTTCAGTGGAAAAGCTCTTTTCTTTTTGAAGAAGAAAAATCAGTACGGCAGCAACTTCAGCATCAGCATGAGGCGCCAGCTCTTTGATGATGTGCTGTTTGAGTTTGTCGTCGGATTGGGACAGGAGATTTAAGAGAACCCTTTTGCAAAGGCTAGGGCTGGAAAGTTTGGTGTGGATTGTGTTACAGGCCTGCTTGATCTTTGCCAGAGCCTTGTCGTCATGCAAGCCCAGAATTAAATAACCGATATTGGTGCGGGTAAGATAGTAACTGCCATTGGTGAAAGCAAACTCGGCAGTTCGCGGCTGGCTCAGGCTTGTAATAATTGTATTCCAGTATGAAAAGAGTATCTCCTTGCTTTCAGTTGTGCTTTTCTTTTGATGAAAGAAAAGTGGCTCTCTCTGGTTGGAGAGTAGAATAACTTCTTGAATTGACTCAAGTCTCGAAATTTTTCCTAAAAAAGTGTTCATATCTGTATCGGTCAAACGCTCTTTTGGTGCTGTTGGTCCATCTGAGCAAGAGGAGAATTCTTACCATAAAATATAAAATATCAGTAATAAGTAATTGTAAGACAATTACCTGAAAACTGCCAGAGGTCAAATGCTTTCTGGAAAGAGTTTGATAATCTATCATCTTATCTATTGCTGAGTAGCGGTAGTGTTGTAAAACGGTGGGTCAGACCATTTTACTCAGTAATTACAACTAGCTTTTCTGCCACACGATCAATAATAAACTTCAAAGAGAGTGGAGGCAATAGAGTTGTTGTAAAAGCGATAAAGACAAGGATTGAAAAAAGATCGTCGTTGATAAGTCCGACTTCAAGACCGACGGAGGCAATAATCAGTTCTACTGCACCTCTTCCATTCATGGCAAGGCCAATGACAGTGGACTCTGCCCCGTTCATTTTAGCCCAGCGGCTTCCAAGATAAGCACCGACAAATTTTCCTGTTACAGCAACCAGAAGGAGGATAATAAGCATCCCCATATGTGTTTGCAGAGCCTTGAAATTCACATGGAAGGATAAACAAAAGAAGAATATGGGGCCGAGAAAACCATAGGTGATAGAGACAAATCTATCACTTATCTTGGCAAATAAATCCTCACTCTTCACTGTCTTTTTTACCAGTAAGCCGGCAATATAAGCGCCAATAATAAAATGCATACCCGCAATTTCAGCCAGGAATCCAAAGAGAAGCGCCACAATCAGGGCAAATGAAAATCCCTTTGCTTCTCTTGCGACAAGATAGGTACTGATCTTTGGGAATACATACAGGCCAAAGAGAGCAGAGAATAGAAAGAATGCGGCAACCTTGACAAGAGACAGCAGGATGGGAACAAACTGCAGGCCGGTCTGACTGACTGTCATATCAACCAGGGTGGTGAATACGGTGAGGGCAATAATGTCGTCAATAATCCCGGCTCCCATGATCACTGGGGATATTCTGAAACCAGTAAGATTCAGATCATGAAGGACTCGTGCACTCACAGCAATTGCGGTGATGGAGAGTGCCTGACCGATAAATATGGATTGAAGTAGGGGGAGATCATAGAACCTGCAGGCCGCAAATCCCATAAGAAAAGGGACTAGATACCCACCTATACCAACCTTGGCAGCCTGCTTTTTAAATTTTTCCAGTTGTGATGGGTTAGACTCTAAGCCGGCATAAAACATCAGGAAAAAGACACCTAGTTCAGCCAGGACATTCAGAGTTTCATCCGGTTGAATTATACCAAACAGGGATGGCCCAAAAACTATACCGGCGAGTAGTTCACCAAGCAGGGCAGGTTGTTTTATTCGACGGCAGACAACACCGGCCGACCAGATCACCACCATTACCAAAAGGAGATTTAGGGTGGCGCTACGATGGAAAACAATTTCTTCTATAATAGGACTGAGTTCAATCGGTGTCATAGGGATACCTTTTTAAAAAAGAGGAATCAGCTAACAGTGATAAGCTGGAGGGCTCCTGCCTGGGGAATGCCTCCCTGAGTTAAACGTTCTCCCTCCACCACCGCAAAAATATCACCTGTATGCAAATACCCCCATTCCTTTGCAATTCCAATGGCCTTAAATACCATTTCGTCGCGTGAGATATCATCCCGTATAATAATGGGGACAAGGTTTTTATAAAGGCTTGAATGACGGGCTACGTGAAGCGAGCGTGTCACCAGGATGTTGGGTTCGTTGCGACTGTACTTTGAGAGGTGCTGATAGAGGGTGCCCCGTGTGTCAAGCAGCATTGTCAGTGCTACCCCGGGAAGGTTGGCAGCAGCGGCGATTGCAGGAGGAGCTTTTTTCAAACTATCCTTACTCTCTTCAAAGGGATCACTAAACTGGTACTGTTCCTCTTCGGTGATAATCGATGCCATGGTTCGCACCACATTAACCGGGTCTCGTCCGGCAGCAGTTTCGCCGGAAAGCATCACCGCATCGGTCCCTTCCTTGATGGCAACGGATACATCTGTTACTTCGGCGCGGGTGGGTATTGCATTAACTGTCATGGAGTCAAGCATCTGGGTGGCAGTGATAACAGGGGTGTTCTGCTGCCAGCAGAGGTTGATTATCTCCTGTTGGATTCGTGGAACCCGTGCCGCCGGAAGTTCGATTCCCATATCACCACGGGCAATCATTATGGCATCGGCGGCTTCGATAATATCCATTATATGTTCCACCGCCTCGGGCTTTTCAATCTTGGCAATTACCCGGATATCTCTTTTCCCAGAGGTTACGATGATCTTTTTAATGTCGAGTATCTCAGCAGCAGAACGGACAAAGGAAAGAGCTACGTAATCGACTGAATGATCGAGTCCCCATGCAAGATCACGCTTGTCTTTTTCGGTAACCGATGGCAGCGAGAGTCTGGTCATGGGCAGGTTAATGCCTTTACTTGACTTCAGGATACCCCCCATAATGATTTTACACCGGACGTCCTCTGCTCCTTCTTTGATAACTTTCAACTCAAGCAGCCCGTCATCAAGTAGTACCGGGTCGCCTTCCCGAAGGTCGCTCAGGATTTCCGGGGCGATGGTGGAAAATCGGCTGGAATTGCCTATAATTGTCTTGGCTTGTATTGTTACGGTTTTTCCTGTTACGAGCTGGACTTCGTTATCTTCCATCTGGCCGGTGCGAATTTTGGGTCCGCAGAGATCCTGCAGGACGGCAATGGGTTTCCCCCACTCTTTTTCGGCAGACCGAATGTTGGCAAGGGTTTTTGCATGATCCTCGTGGCTGCCATGAGAGAAGTTTAATCTTGCTACATCCATACCGGCAACAATCATTTTTCCGAGTATTTCTTTGGTGTTACTTGCAGGCCCAATGGTCGCCACAATTCTTGCCATTTTGCTGACAGAACTATTTGTCTGTCCTTTTAAACCGCTGAGCAGTTCGTCGATCTGATTAAAATCAAACGGCTTGCCGAAGACTCCGATCACCGTCTCGGTGGAGAGTAGGCGCTCCCTGGTTTCAGGATCATCAAAGGAGCCGGAGATAACAATAATGGGGATGCGGGGACAGACAACTTTCATCGCTTCAATAAACTTAAAGCCATCCCAGCCTGGCATATTGAGATCGCTTATGATCACATCATACTGTTTTGAGGTAGCAAGCAAGAATCCCTGGCGACCGTTGACTGCTGATTGGGTTGTATGGCCTGCTTTGTTGAGGCGGGCTTCGAGTAGTACTCTGCTTGCTTTAGAGTCTTCAAGGATTAGTATGTGCATGGTTGTCTCTTATTGTTGTTTAGAAGATTGTTTCCGGGCCGCTCTGCGCTTTGCAGTGCCTGGAAAAAAGCCGAGATCGGTGTGGGGCATGAATATGGATGCCACATATTGATCTTTGAAACTGACTCTCTTAAAGAGCTTAAAACTTGTCGTTTTACGTCCCGCCAGATCCATATCCTGACGAATAGGATTGGACAGTTTGTTCATCCAGGAACCCACCAAAGAACCATTAGCATCGGCAAGAATAACCTGTTGGGAATTTCCAACTTGAAGGCCCACTTGCTCTGAAATAGTGGTTTTATACGGTACTTCAATGGTTTTATTCGTAGGAAGACAAATAACCCGACAGAGTGAACGATTGTCGTTCATCTGGAAAACTCCGTTACATCAAGCCTTTTTAACTGACTGAGGCTGAAAACAGGGCCGTCAATACAGACCAGTTTACCATCCAGGTGGCAATGTCCACAAAGCCCCATGCCGCATTTCATATGGCGTTCGAGGGTGGTGAAGATTGCGGTGTCGTCACAGCCCATGGCTGACAGTTGGGAAATAACAAAGCGGATCATAATCGGTGGGCCGCAGACGAGTGATCTTGTATTGCTGTCTGTTGCACAGCGGCTTAATAGATCCGTAACCAGTCCCACATTTCCATTCCAGGAGGAGTCTTTTTCATCAACGGTTATCCGGCAATCCACTCCCTGTTTTTTCCATAGCTCAATGACCTGCCTGAATGCAATATCCGACGGGCTTCTGCTGCCGTAAAGAAGGGTGATGCTCCCTGCTGCATCTTCTTTGGTACTGCTTTGAAAGAGACAGTGATCGATTACACTTTTAAGCGGTGCCAAGCCAATGCCCCCGGCGATAAAAAGGAGATTTTTGCTTGCAAACTCTTCGATGGGAAAGGGGGTTCCAAAGGGGCCTCGTACTCCCACCTGGTCACCCTCCTGAATTTTGTGAATAGCTAATGTGAGTTCTCCGGCTTTGCGAATAGAGAGATCAAAAAGCGGTAGTGCTTCGGGTGAGGAGGAGATGGAGATGGCTGCCTCTCCGCAATGAGGTACGGAGAGCATAAGAAACTGGCCGGGAAGAAAGGTGAAGGGGACGTTCTTATTAATAAGTTCCAAGCGGAAGGTGGAAATTTGCTCATTTTCATGGACAATTGTGCGGATTATAGCGCGCTCTGGGATAAAATTGGTATTCATACTGTTTCCTGCTTGGTGAACAGATCAATAAAGGTGGTTATATCAACTCCGCCAAAGCAGATATCAACGCAGCGTCCACAGCCGGTACAGGACGCCTTCCCATGGCTGCTGAAATCATACTTTAACTTATGGAGAAAACGTCTTTTTAAGGCATGGCGGCTGCGGTCGATCGGATTGTCGCCTCCTGTCATTCTGGTGAATCCGCTACTGGTACAGGCATCCCAGCTTCGAATTCGTAGGCCGCTGTTCCTGTCAATCGGTGTGTCGTCCACTGAAAAGCAGGTGCATGTAGGACAGACGTAGGCGCATCCACCGCAATCGTAACAACGACTCGAGAGCTGCTCCCAGATTTCTTCTGTTACAGGCTCTTTTTGCAACTTCCTGCAGGCGTGGGCCACCTGAATGTTTTTGGTAAACTGTCCGCGTGCTTCGAGCAGAAGCTGGTAGCGCCGTTTCTGATCATCCTCTTCTACCTCTCTGAAAAAGTAGCTCCATTTTTTAAGGAGATCTGCTCCCTTGCTACGCCCGGCTGAAACATAGAAGCAATCCCCGAGATCAATAAACTGCAGGCCATAGCCATATTCCAGATAAGGACCACTGCCGGTTGCTTCAC
Organism: uncultured Desulfocapsa sp.; assembly: GCA_964505715.1. GTDB lineage: Bacteria > Desulfobacterota > Desulfobulbia > Desulfobulbales > Desulfocapsaceae > Desulfocapsa. The sequence goes on from CAZDJE010000050.1 coordinate 12,236, forward strand.
AGAAACAGTTGTCAAATGGCTGATTGCAGCCAAGGGTGATGATCAGTGAGTGGTTACGCCTGTCGTAATAGGTGGCATCTTTTACCGGTTTGGAAAAGATAAGATCCATATAGAGCAGGGCGGTGAGATCGCAGGAACGGACTCCAAAGAAAATGGTTTGGAGAGCAGGGGGCGGAGGGGTAAAACTGTATTCTCCTTCATCGATTGTATAGCTGGCAACTGTTTCCTGTTGGGGGAGGAAAAATGGTTTTAGGGATTCCTGAGGCTGATTGGTTAAATCAATTTTTGTGGTGTCAATATCATCAATAACAGAGAACAGGGTGTCGCCAAATTCATTTTCCACCGGTGCAATCAGCCTGGCATCTTTCATTAGCTTACGCAGCAGAGGATAGAGATTGTCTTTTTCAAGAATCAGCTCTTTTAAGTCAATCATGGCTTACCTTCGTTAAGCTTACTGAGCATACTTTGAACTCGGGGCATTTTGACTGCGGGTCCATGGCATCAACGGTGAGCTGATTGATGGGGACTTCAAAGAAATGGAAAGAGGAAAAGACGGTACCCGGTTGAACCCGGTCTGTGATTTGAGTTGTGATGTGAACTGCCCCCCGTTTGGACCTGAGTTCCACGGTCTCTCCGTCTTTTAGATTGAGCTTTTTGCAATCGTTGATGTTTATTTCAAGGAGTGCCTGCGGATATTCACGCACCAGTCGTTTTGAATTTCTGGTCATGGTTGCTGTATGGAAATGGTGATAAGAACCACGGCCGGTGACGAGTGTGAAGGGGTATTCATTTTCTGTTTTTTCAAAGGGCTCCTGGTGTTTGGTGATGGTGAAACATCCCTTACCTCTTGTGAAATAATATTTGTGTAAAAATTCGGTTCCGGGATGGTCGCGATCGCTGCAGGGCCATTGCAGGCCAAAGTTTTCCGCGAGTCTGTCATAGTGCATGCCGCCATAAATTGGCGTAAGTAGGCTAATTTCTTCCATGATTTCAGCGTCACTGTCAAACTCCATACCGGGACAACCGAGACGTTTTCCAAGTTCCATAATAATGTGGCTGTCGGGACGGCAGTTGTGGATGGGGGCAATGGCGGGGCGGCAGAGTTGCACTCTGCGTTCGGAGTTGGTAATCGTACCACCCTTCTCAGCAAAGGAGGCGGCTGGAAAGACCACATCGGCAAGTTGCGCCGTTTCGGTGAGGAATATGTCCGACACTGCTAGAAAATCAAGGTGCTTTAATGTCTCTTGAACAGGATCCAGATGAGGATCGCTGAGAGCTGGGTTCTCACCCATAATAAACATGGCTTTTATTGCGCCATCTTTTCCTGCATGGGTCATTTCCGTAAGACTTTTTCCGGGCGTTGCTGCTATTTCTCTTTTCCAGACAGCTTCAAATCTGGCTCGTATTTCATTGTCTGCAAGGTTTTGATAGCCGGGCAGGACCGAAGGGAGTGCGGCCATGTCGCAGGCCCCCTGTACGTTGTTCTGGCCTCGAAGCGGGTCAACGCCACTATGTTTCTTCTCTACATTGCCGGTGAGCATGGCAAGATTTGCCACCGCCTGAACATTGGCTGTGCCGCAGGTGTGCTGGGTCACTCCGAGGCAGTAACAGATAACGGATTTACTGCTTCTAGCATATATACATGCAGCTTCACGAATCCTGTCCAGATTGATCCCTGTAATGTCGGCGAGTTCATCTAAGTTCAGGCGATGGAGATAATCACGAAGGGCAATGAAGTTCTCCGTACGCATGGCAATAAAAAGGTCATCGGCCAGGTCTTCATCGAGAATAGTACGCATCATTGCATTGATGAGTGCAATATCGGTCCCGGGACGCAGTGCAAGATGGATATGGGCCTGTTTTGCAATGTCGGTTTTGCGTGGATCGATAACAAGGAGTTTGGCCCCACCATCCACAGCTTCTAAAATGTTACGTCCAATCTGCGGGTGGGTTTCAGTGGTATTGGAACCAGTGATCAGGAGGACGTCGGCATCAACGAGTTCCCCAATTGAATTTGTCATGGCTCCGGATCCAAAACTAGTGGCAAGACCTACCACGGTGGAAGAGTGTCAGAGTCGTGCGCAGTGATCAATATTGTTGGTGCCAAGTCCTGCCCGGGTAAGTTTTTGGAGCAGATAGTTTTCTTCGTTGCTGCATTTTGCACTCGAGAGAACACCTATGCTGTCCGGCCCGGATATTTCTTTTGCGTGGAGAAGTGCCGTAGCGGTGAAGTCGAGCGCTTCCTCCCAGCTGACTTCCTGGAGTGTACCATTTTTACGGAGTAAAGGCTCGGTGAGTCGATGCTCAGAATGGATAAACTCATGGAGATGCCACCCCTTAGAACAGAGGTTGCCCCGACTGATGGGGTGGCTTTTGCTGGGATGGGAACCAACAACACGTCCATGCTCGACTCGAAGATAGACTCCGCAACCACAGCCGCAGTAGTTACAGATACTCATGATGTTTTGCATAAAAGCCACTTTTCCCAAGAATAAAGGGTAATACTGTTTCTCTTCTTTCAGGTTATGGGAGAATAAACTAAAAAGTCAAGAAATAGGCAGAAAAGGTGTTTTGAAAAGGCAGCTCTTGGCAAAAAAAAAAAAATACTTCCCTTAGGACGTTAAATAGGGTATTATTTCTGGTTTTTCTTGCCTTGGATTTTATGGCGAGAACTTTTGAAGTAGGTAATCTCCCGAATTTTTAATAAATATTGGCGGATGATACACTTCGATCCATTCAAATTGTTGAGTAAGGAGTTGCAGAAAGCTGTGGCTCCTTATTTTTTTATTTCATATTAAGTTCGTTTCAGGCGAACTGAGCCGGGTTTCCGGCAGGAAGAATCAGGTAGAGGGTAGCAGACATGAGTGTAGATTTAAGCCACGTGCGAAATATCGGGATCAGTGCCCATATTGATTCAGGGAAAACAACCTTGACCGAACGTATTCTGTTTTATACCGACAGAATCCATGCCATCCATGATGTTCGTGGCAAAGACGGTGTTGGTGCAAAAATGGATTCCATGGAACTTGAGAGAGAGCGTGGAATTACCATCCAGTCTGCAGCTACTTTTTGTACCTGGAAGGGAAACAAAATCAATATTATCGATACTCCGGGCCATGTTGACTTCACCGTTGAAGTAGAGCGTGCTCTTCGTGTACTCGATGGTGCCGTACTGATTCTCTGCTCCGTTGGTGGTGTTCAGTCGCAGTCCATCACTGTCAACAGACAGATGGACAGATACAATGTTCCTCGTATCTCCTTTATCAATAAGTGTGATCGTACCGGTGCCAATCCCGAGCGGGTAACCGGACAGCTTCAGGATAAATTGGGTCTGAATGCACATATGCTGCAGCTTCCCATTGGTCTTGAAACTGATCTTGAAGGTGTGGTTGATCTGGTTGCCATGAAGGCCATCTATTTTGATGGTGAGAATGGGGAGATTCTTCGTGAAGAAGAAATTCCAGCAGAACTTCAGGATGCTTCAGATGAAAAACGTGAAGAACTGCTTGATGCTGTTTCCATGTTTTCCGATGAGCTGATGGAAGCAATGCTTGAAGAAACAGAAATCACGACTGATATGGTAAAAGCAGCTGTTCGCGCAGGTACTCTTGCCCTTGAATTTTCGCCCGTTTTTATCGGTTCTGCCTATAAAAATAAAGCTGTTCAACCACTTCTTGATGCCGTTGAATACTATCTTCCCTGTCCCACAGATGTTGAAAATATCGGACTTGACCTTGATAAGAACGAAGAGGAATTTCCAGTAAGCAATGACGATGAAGATCCTCTTATTATGCTGGCTTTTAAATTGGAAGATGGACGTTACGGTCAGCTTACCTATGTTCGTACCTACCAAGGCACATTGAAGAAGGGCGACACTGTTTACAATATTCGAACCGGTAAAAAAGTGAAAGTTGGACGTCTGGTTCGTATGCATTCCGATGATATGGAAGATATTGATTCCTGCGGTTCCGGTGACATCGTGGCGCTCTTTGGTGTTGATTGTGCATCCGGTGATACTTTTACTGATGGGAAACTTACCTGTTCCATGAGTTCCATGCATATTCCAGAGCCCGTTATTTCACTTGCCATTATGCCAAGTGATAATAAAGCTCAGATCAATATGTCCAAGGCACTCAATCGTTTTACCAAGGAAGATCCTACTTTCAAGACCTTTGTTGACCATGAAACCGGTGAGACCATTATCTCTGGTATGGGTGAGTTGCACCTTGAAGTGTATGTTGAGCGTATGAAGCGTGAGTATGAGGCTGAAGTTGAAGTTGGTGCTCCTCAGGTTGCCTATCGTGAGACCATTTCTGCCCGTGCAGAGTTTAACTACACCCATAAAAAGCAGACTGGTGGTTCCGGTCAGTTTGGTCGTGTTTCTGGTTATATGGAGCCCATGGAAGAGGGCGAATACGAATTTGAAGATAAGATCGTTGGTGGATCTATTCCACGCGAGTTTATTTCATCCTGTGACAAAGGTTTCACCAAGAGTCTGGCCAAGGGAACTCTTTGCGGCTCTCCCGTTACTGGAGTTCGTTGCGTTATTAATGACGGTGCTTTCCATGCCGTCGATTCCTCCGATGTGGCCTTCCAGCTTGCTGCAGCCGGTGCCTTCAGAGAAGGATACGCAAAAGCCAAACCAACTATTATGGAACCTATTATGAAGGTTGCCGTTGAAGGACCTTCCGAGTTTCAGGGATCTGTTATGGGAAGTATCAATCAGCGTCGTGGTATGATTATCGGTACTACGGAGGAAGGCAGTTACACCGTGGTAGAGGCTGAAGTTCCTCTGTCTGAGATGTTTGGTTACTCCACAGCACTGCGCTCCCTGACTCAGGGAAAAGCAGAGTTTACCATGGAGTTTTCAAGCTTTAAGCCTGTTCCAAAGAGTGTGAGTGAAGAGTTGGTTAAGAAATATCAGGATGAGAGAAAAGAAAGATAGAGTTTTCTGTTCTGAATATTGATACAATAATTTTGATTTTTTGTTTCGGACAGCACTGCTGTCTGTCAAGGCAAGCCTAGCGGCTGCCGCAAATGACTATAAGAGGTAGTGCCATGGGAAAAGAAGACCTGGTAGCAAACAATCCGTTACGGGCTTTAGGCCTTGAAAAAGAAGATGGAAATGATGGCCGTCGCGTTGGCTTGGTTATGGCTCGTGCTGGTCTTGGGAAAACAGCAATTCTTGTACAGATTGCCATGGATTCCTTATTTCGTAACAACAAGGTTCTGCATGTAGCAATTGGTGAGGGATTGGAGAAAACCAAAACCTGGTATGATGATATCCTTGCCCTGATGAATCAGGAACAAGATGTTGAAGATTTCCAACAGATTGTTGATGACGCAATGCAGGATCGTATGATTATGACCTTCAAAGAGAATAGCTTTAGTGCCGCAACCCTTGAGGAGCGCATGGAAGATCTTTCTCAGCAGGGTATTTTTAAAGCTGATTGTCTGGTTATTGATGGCTTTGATTTCACCGAGACAGGTAGCGCCTCAGCTTTAAGTGAGCTGAAAGGTTTTATTGAAAAAAATGATCTGAAAATGATCTGGTTTTCTGCAGTGAGTCACCGCGAAGATGATAGAGTCAGCGTCAACGGCGTCCCTGCACCATGTCATGAAGTTGACGATGCTTTTGACACTGTGCTTCTTATTTCTCCGGAAGATGGTGACATCAGATTGAAGACTTTAAAATGTCCTGAAGCGTGTTCCGTGGATGCAGGAAAGTCTCTGGTTCTTGATCCCGCAACAATGCTGATTAAGAAGGCGTAAATAAGTAACGATAGTTCACGCTTTCTTTCTGAAGTCATAGGGCGGGTATTTCCAATCGGAAATACCCGCCTTTTTTTTGATTAATCAATATGAATGGTAGATACAAATACCATTCAGTTCGCCAACCGTAAACTCGATAACCACACACAATTCCTTATGCAATTTCGACCCTGTATAGATCTTCACAATGGTTTGGTAAAACAGATTGTTGGCTCAACCTTAAACGACGATGAGCCGGATAATCTGCGGACAAATTTCACAGCAAGCCACCCATCTTCCTGGTTTGCTGATCTCTATCGCAGGGATAATCTTACCGGTGGCCATATTATCAAACTTGGTCCCGGAAATGAGAGAGCGGCAACGGAGGCGCTTGCTGCCTGGCCTGGAGGATTGCAGATAGGTGGTGGTATTACTGCGGACAATGGCAAGGAGTGGCTGGACAAGGGGGCGTCCCACGTTATTGTCACTTCCTATGTTTTCTCGGGTGGACATGTGGATAGTGATCGGCTTCAAAAACTTGTGAAGGCGGTGGGAAAGGAAAATCTTGTTCTTGATCTCAGCTGCCGACGTAAAGGGGATGACTACTATATTGTAACGGATCGATGGCAAAAGTATACTGATGTTGTAATCAGTCCCGAAGTTATTGAGCAGTTTGCATCTCTTTGTGACGAGTTTTTGATACATGCCGCAGACGTTGAGGGACAGTGTAATGGAATAGAGGTGGACCTGGTGAAAAGATTAGCCGACTGGAGTTCCATACCAACGACGTATGCTGGTGGGGTCAAGGATATTCAAGATATGGAGTTGATTGCTGAGCTTGGTCAAAATCGTTTGCACGCAACCATTGGTAGCGCACTCGATATCTTTGGCGGAAGTGGAATTAGCTATGAACAGGCTGTCAGCTTTCACCTGGCTCATAGTAAGAAATGACTGAAAGAAGCCGGATAGAGGCGAGCGATAGGATGCTTCAATTGAAAATCAAAATCCCTGAAGATCTGTATCGTGCCTACCAGCGCTGCTCCTGGATTATTACCAATGAGACAGGGCGAGATCAGCTTGATATTATGGAAGAAATGGTGACTGATTTTCTGGTGAAACACGAGTGTTGAGTCTGTTCCTATAACAGGAGAAGAGTGTGAAAAAGAGTTCAAAAATGAATTTTATAAAGCAACCATGGTTGCCCTATGTTGTCCCATTTGTTCTTTTTCTACTCCTCACTGAACCGGCCAGATATTTCCCAGATCTGGCCCCCTATCTGTATATCGCAAAGACTATTCTTGTTGGAGGAGTACTCTGGTTCTGGCGCCGCAAGTATGTGGATGATTTTGCTGCGGGGCTGACGTTTGGGGAGTTTGCTGTATCCGTTCTCTGTGGGCTGCTCGTTCTGGTGTTGTGGATTGCACCGGAAGGGGTTTTGTATCAGTTTGCTCCCGGCACTGGATTCGATCCCTATGCCATGATGGGATCTCAAAGTGCGGCGATTGGATTGATTGTAGTACGTCTGATTGGAGCGTCCATCGTCGTGCCCATTATGGAAGAGTTATTCTGGCGATCATTTTTGATGCGATATCTTATTGAGGTGGATTTTCGATCCGTTGCCATCGGGACTTTTTCATGGCTTTCTTTTTTGGGCGTAGCTGTTCTGTTTGGCCTTGAACATCATCGAATTGTTGTGGGCGTTATTGCTGGTCTACTCTACGGACTTTTGCTGCTTCGCCAAAAGAAGCTCAGAGGTGTGGTGGTTGCTCATACGGTAACGAACCTTGGCTTGGGCATCTATGTTGTGGTAACTGGCAACTGGATGTTCTGGTAAATTGTAGTTGTTTGTATCTGATCTGGAAATTATTTGGATTGAGTGTTGATTTATGGAACACAATACTTGGTCTTGATTACGTACAAAGCTGAGCTGTTTTTCGCGTCATCCCCGCGAAGGCGCGAATCTAGAGGGGTGACATCATCATACTCTATTGTGATATTTTTGTTTTATCGGCTTAAAAGTTGTTCGATCTCATTCAGATTTGTTTTAAACTGCGTGTCAACTTTCATAGGACTATCATCTTCATCACAGAGATATGCCTTGCCTCTTGCCACTGCTCCACCTAAATTCTTCTTCTTCTCGTTCTACCTTCTTGCCTTTACAGGGGGTAATTCAACGCCATTCGGATCCCCTGTATATTGTACAAAACGTGTGTGGTGATAATTGGTTGACCTAGGAGTTTGAGAAATAATAGCGTGTTATTAAATAAGAAATAACCTTATTAAAACATCTTACCAGATGGTTAACCTTGCCTATACTTATGTTCAAACATTTAAATAATTACACAAATACAGAAAGAAGTACTACAGCTATTGATATTTTCCGTGGTAGTATTGTTCTGAATAGTAATTAATTTTAAGTGAAGAAAGGAATCTTGGAAAAAGAGTAAGTTGCTGCTTGTCAGTTGATTTGCCGATTTCTGTCGCTAACCTTTTTTTCAATTTGATTCTGATAAAAACACTCAAAGTAGTTGGTACGATGAAAAGCAAAGCGAATCATGAACCGACGGAAACGCTCACTGACTCACAAAATTTGTCCACTTACAACTTCGATGGTAAGGTTAGGAAATATACCAATCGACTCCGCTTCAAATTTCTGACACCTATTATCGTTACACTCTCTTTTGCGGTACTGGTTATCGTCGCAACTGTGTACTTCCATGAATATCAAACGATAGACGGAGATATTGTTCAGTTACAATCATCCACAATCAACCTCTATCAAAATAGTATCCAACAGAACGCCAAAGCGCTACAGATTGTAATGGATGTTCTCAAGACTGACCGGGAACTTACCTCTGCTCTTGCAGCGCAAGATCGCAAAAAGTTACTACAACGTTTTGCACCCGTCTACGAGGACATTAATCGGCATTATGGTGTGACCCATTTTTATTTTTCCGGCCCGGATCGTGTAAATCTGCTGCGTGTACACAAGCCTGAGAAATACGGCGATACCATCAATCGTCAAACCACTTTGATGGCCCAAAAGGATGGAGCGGAAGTCTACGGAGTTGAACTTGGCCCACTGGGTACCCTAACATTGCGATATGTCCAACCATGGTATGAGGAACAGACGCAAAAACTGCTCGGCTTTGTGGAGTTAGGTATGGAAGTAGATCAAACTTTCAATGCGATTCAGGATCTTTTTGGCTTGCACCTCTTTCTGCTGATCAATAAACAGTATCTTAATCAAAGTGACTGGGAAGATGGTATGCGGACATTTGGCAGAGTTCCGGACTGGGAACGTTTCCCTCAAACAGTACTCAGTGTATATGGTGACCAGTTACTGCCAGAAACACTGTCAGCACGTATTCTTGAAATAGACTTCAATAATTTTGAGTCTGCTTCCAAGGTGAAACTTGGACTGAATAATCAACATGCCATTTTTCAGCCATTACAGGATGTCTCTGGGCAATTCGTCGGAACGATGGTGATGCTCATTGACACCTCCATACTCGCAAAGCAGATTCGGGAGACGGTGATCATTGGAACCGTTATTATGGTTATTGCGGCAACCATTTTGATCCTGTTCTTTTACTGGTTTGTAGGACGTATTGGTAAGCGTATGGCTTGCAATGAATTGCAGCTTCAAAAAATAGCAACACAAGATGGGCTCACAGGGCTCTATAATCGCCGCCAATTTGATATGATGTTGGAGGATACAATCGTCTTGTGCACACGCTATGATAGGCCTGTGTCGCTGTTTATGGTTGATATCGATCATTTTAAACAGATAAATGACACATACGGGCATCCGGCTGGAGATGCCGTTCTGGTCGAATTAGGGAAACGCCTGACGAATCAAGCAAGAACAAGTGATCTTTTGTTTCGTTATGGGGGGGAGGAATTTACTGTGCTGGTACAGGAAACTGACTCTGCAGCCGCCTCAATATTAGCTCAGCGTATATGTGAGACGATTGCAAATGAACAGTGGGATTTGGGGAATGGCACTCAGATATCAATGACGGTCAGTATTGGTATCGCTTCGTATCCAGATCATGCAAGTACATCACAAACACTCTTGGCAGCAGCTGACAAAGCCTTATATGAAGCCAAACAAACCGGACGTAACCGCATATACAACTATGGTGATATTACACAATAAAATGGGTACAACATTCAGTCCAACGCTATGAGTTGTTTGAAGGTGAATATGGGGCCATAAAAATGGGTCAGCCATTAAAATACCCCTTGTCAATGTATATAAGAATGGCGATTTAATTTCATTGTGAGGTTTCTTCTTTTTCTGCACTCGTTATTTCAAAGTAATTGTATCGGCAATAGCATACCGCACCAGTCCCCCGTATGAATCTAGATATCAGTATGAGACCGATGGTTATATGTAGTAAGGAATCTTCAAAAATCTTGTTGATATCGCACAACTAGATTATTCTATCTTGCTGAATACAGAACATAAGTCGTTTTGTGAAAACTCCGATGGAACTGCTACCAAGAGGATGGAAATAAAGATCAGTATGACGGAAGACTTTATCTCGTTTTTTGGTGGTGACTGTCTTGACAACGGGGACACGTTACAAGGATCAGGAAGAATTGAAGGAGAATTTATGAAAGTACGATGGAAAATCATCCTCTTTTTTGTTTTTTTGCTGCTTGCTAGCTCTGTCTACGCTGGTGAAGGCGCCTCTAGCTCGCATCAGGCAGCAGTTAATTTCCCGCCAAGCTTTGCAAGCTATCATGATACTAATATTAACGGTGTCGGTGCAATTCTTAAAAACCGTGTCAGTCATAGCCCGTTTAACTTGGTCGCCACTCTTATTTTTCTAGTTGCCATCCTTCATACATTTTTAAGCAGCAAATTTCTCTACTATGCCCACAAGTGGAAAGCCGAACATCAGAAGAAGATTGAAGCAGGCCGGGAATCAGAAAACTCCACTCATCTTCTTTCCGAGACCTTTCATTTTCTTGGCGAGGTTGAGGTCGTTTTTGGTCTCTGGGCTGTGGCGCTCTGTGCTGCAGTCGTTTTCTTCTATGACTGGCATACCTTTGTCAATTATGTAAGTGGAGTCAATTATACGGAACCGATGTTTGTCGTGGTTATCATGACACTGGCCTCCTCCCGACCTATTCTGAAACTTTCTGAAAATATTATGAGTCGCATAGCGGCTGTTTTTAAAGGCACATTAGCAGCTTGGTGGTTGACTATTATGACCTTTGGCCCGATCCTTGGCTCTTTCATTACAGAACCAGCCGCCATGACTATTTCCGCCATGCTGCTGGCACAAAAATGTTACGAATTGCAGCCGAGCCATAAGTTTAAATACGCCACCATTGCACTACTTTTTGTGAATATTTCGGTTGGCGGAACCCTTACCCATTTTGCCGCTCCACCAGTTCTTATGGTCGCGGCCCCCTGGAACTGGGACCTTCCCTTTATGTTTACCACCTTTGGATGGAAGGCTGTTATCGGTATTATTATCTCAAATGCCATCGTTTTTCTGGTGTTCAAAAAAGAAATTGCCGTCCTACAAAAGAAATTTAAGCTGTTCCAGCTCAAAAAAGAGATCAAGGAGAAATATATTCACAGCGAGTTTCTTAAAAAAGATCTGAGGATGGCTGAAGAGCGAATTGGCCATGATTTACAGCAAGAATTTGAGCGCATTAAGGATGCTGCCAGAGTGTCTGCCCTATCAGCTGGGGGGTGTGAGGATAATGATTGTACGCTTCTTGAAGAGACATTTGAGCAGGAGTTTGAAAACCTTAAGATCCAGCATATGAGCATCTCTGTACCTGGTTTACTCCCCAGGGACAAGAGGGCAAAGCTGATTGACCCCAACTGGGATGAACGCTGTGGTAAAGTGCCGGGTTGGATTATGGCCGTCCACGTGGCCTTTATGGTCTGGACTATCTTCAATGCCCATTATCCAGCTATCTTTGTTTCTGGCTTGCTCTTTTTTATCGGCTTTTCCCATGTCACCTGGCCATTCCAAAACACAGTGAACCTGAAACCGCCGATGCTGGTAGGATTTTTTCTAGGGGGACTGGTGATCCATGGTGGATTGCAAGGATGGTGGATTGCACCAGTACTGGGCAGTTTGGGGGAATTTCCTCTTATGTTGGCTGCGACGGTACTTACTGCCTTTAACGATAATGCCGCCATAACCTATCTGAGCACCCTGGTGCCAGGTTTAACCGATAACCTTAAATACATGGTAGTAGCCGGTGCCGTTACTGGTGGTGGCCTCACTGTGATTGCGAATGCACCAAATCCGGCAGGGCAAGCGCTACTAAAAAAATACTTTATAAACGGAGTTTCCCCGCTCCTTCTGCTGGTCTATTCTTTGGTACCTACAGTGGTTATGGGGCTCTGCTTTTTATTATTATAGGGTACCTTGAGAAATTTGATGTTTTGTTTGCGTAAGAAGTGGGGGCTGGCTAATAGAGGAACAAAACTTTGTATAAAGAGCCAACTATAATCTTTCGGATTTCACATAGTTTTTAATAATTATATTCCTACTTTGAATGTCAGGTCTGCTCATATGTTATTTTCAAACCTGTCAGGTCGAGTATGGCTAAGCACGAGTAAAACTATTTTGTTTTTATCCATTTTGGGTCAGATACAAAAGTACTTCATTGGCCAGTATCAGTCCAAAAATTCCGGTGATCGTGGGGAGTGATCCGAGCATATTTCGCTTTCTGCCCCGGTCTTCATAGGCAGATGCTGGCTGGCTCGTCTCTTCGGGGCCTTGATAGTTGAATTCCACTCGCTCCGTGGAGTATATACACGCTATTCCACCTTCCACTCCCTGACGTCGCAGGCGGTTCCGGACATGCTTGGCCAGTGGACAGTGATTTGATGTCATTATATCACCGACTTTGATTTTTCCCGGATCTGTTCGTAAAGCCGCCCCCATGGAAGAAAATGTTTTGATTTGTCGTTTGTGAGCCCCAACAAGAAGTTGGACTTTGGGGTTGAGTGAGTCGATGGCATCTATCAGGATATCCGGTGTGGGGCTTAGGATCTCGTCTAGTGTTTCTTCGGCAGCAAAGAGTTCCAGGGCTTCCACCCGGCACTCCGGATTAATAAGCTTGATCCGCTGTTTTGCCACATCAACTTTCGTCTGGCCAAGGGTACTTTCAAGTGCCAATATCTGGCGGTTAATGTTTGATGGCTGGATGGTGTCAAAATCAACCAGTCGCAAGTGTCCTATACCCGCTCGTGCAAGTCCTTCTGCTGCATATCCTCCCACCGCACCAAGTCCAACAATTGTTACAGTGGCCTGTCTTAGAAGATTGAATTTAGTGTCGCCTAGAAAACAGCGTGTTCGTGCAAAACGATCCATGAAAAATGGTACCTCGGAATAAGCATGTGTAGAAAAAATAGTAGGGAGAATACCCTATTGCCTGATAAAAAAGAACTCTCCTCCATCGTGGCCAGCCTTTTTTATGTCTGAGAATTCGGGGCTCTGCATGGAGTTTAAAATAAGAGGTTTACGAATTTTACTGAAAAGTTGTGCTGCATTTATAATACCTTTATTGTCCTGTAAATTATTGATCAAAATTCTCGCAAATATTGAATTATCAGAAGAAGGATCTTCACCTGAAGCTGACTTTACTTCTCCCGGGGTTATAGCGGATCGGGATTTCTTTTTCATTACTCTCTCTCTATAGTCAGGATTTGTGAGAAATATTGGCTTGATCTCACGAGTCAGGGTCTCTGAAAACCAACTGCTTGCAATGATGAGGATATGTCTTGCCTGCAGTGCTCTTAATGTTGCCATGATGGATGAGTTTGCAATCCAGTTTGATTTATTGCTCTTTTCTGCATCTATTGGCAACCAGTACCCCTCCTGTTCAAGGGGGTCAAGTTTACTGTGACCAGCAAAGTAGATCAATAGATTGTCATTTTCAGTTAGGGTTTCCCTGTAGTGTTGAATTGCCGAAAAGAAATCTCTTCGCGAAGCATCAATAAGTATCATATTGGAAAAGCCATAATGAGTTTCAAGTAAGGTGGAAAAATTTTTTGCGTTGCTTGTTGCTGTTTTAATATCGTTTAGATGTTCGTAATTGGTATTACCTACAATTAATCCATAATATCTGCCGAACTTCGTCGGCGGCCTAACCGATTTCTTGGATGGAGTTGCACTGATGGTTCTATTTTCCTGATTAGGGACTCTCGTTATAGGATGGTTCGTGGGGGCTAAATCAGCAGAAATTTTTTGGTTGTTTGAACTGATCTGTATAGTTTTATTCTTGGTGGTATAGCCATCTTTTTTGAATACAAATTGATAGGTCTTGGATTTGAGACGAGTTGACAATGGCGTGTTTCCGATGAATTTTCCATCGATGTAGAGTTTTACATTTTTGATATTTGTTTTAACGGCTATCATATGGCCGTTTGCTGTCATGGTCTGCTTAAAAGATGTGTTCCAGGAAGATACGTGAATCATTTTGTTATGCTTTACGTAGCCTTTTTTTTCTAGCCGCAGCCGATGATCCTTTGCGCGAACCCTGAAGCTTGCCGGGCTTGTACCTTTGTGGATATCATCAATAAAGATTGAGGCCCCCGGGGGAGATGAGGTCACAGTAATAGTAACAAGGGGAGGTTTAGCCTGGCGGAATTCAATTTTTTCGAAAATGCATGGGCAACACGTATCCGGGCATTTTCTTTTGCTCCCTTCATAATTGGCAAAACCGAGCGTAATTGTATTTTTTCCCGGGACGAACTCACTGCTGTTAACTTCTAGTAGATACTCCTGTGTTGCTGGAGTCGGTGGGATTTGCAGGTGATAGTAACCATGGAAAAAAGAATTATTGATTTTTACATATGGAGCATAGCCGTGGAACCCCATCTTCGTGTTTCTCTGTTCTTCAGCAGGAGGTGTCTTGCTCGTGAATCTGAGAGCCAGCTGAATCGTTCTATTACTCCATAAAAACTCAGCAGGTAAAGTCACAGAGATAGTATGCTCTTTTTTTTCCAGACAGGTCTTCATTGGTTGAATCAATGGAGTCTTGTAGTCGCTCCAGAACGATTCAAATGCAAAAGCAGTACTGCTGCTGACAAAGATGAATAAAAGAAGTGTTAAGAGAGAGTAAGGAAGTTTATTCCGCATATCGTTACTCCATGATTTGTTGATTTTTCGACCGAACCATGAATATTAAATTAAATTTATAGAGTTGGCATCGACTCGAAGATAATATTATTTCACATAATTGTAGAATAGCGTATTCCGCTCCCTTTGCAAAATAATAAAGTATTTGTTCTTTTACGTCTTTTCTTGGCCGTCATCTACTGCGTATCCTCCGCCACACGAAGTCTGACATTTTCCCCGTGGCCTGTCTCAGAGGAATAAACCCAGTGAGGAAGAGGTCTTTAAGGCAATGCTTATTGTCTTACAAAGAAGAACTCCCCGCCATTGTGTCCAGCCTTTTTAATATCGGAAAAGTCCGGTGTCTGGTCAGAATTGAGTATTACAGGTCTTCGAATTTTACTGAACAACTCCGTTGCATCCATAACTCCGGTATTGTCCTGGAGAAGATTGATCAGAGCCTGGGCAAATATAGAATGATCAGGGAAAATACCAGAATCTGAAACCGGTTCCATTCCACCGGAGGTTATTGCGGATCGGGATCTTTTCTTCATTACGTTGTTTCGGTGGGAAGGGCTCGTTAGAAAGACCGGTTTGATGCCACGGGTAAGTGTTCCGGAGTAGCAACTGTCTGCAATGATAAGCACATGTCTTGCCTGCAATGCTCTAAGAGTTGCTGTAATTGATGAATTGGAAACCCAGTTTAATTTATTGCTTTCTTCTGCATCTACCGGTAGCCAATACCCCTCTTCTTCGAGCGTGTCCAACCAGCCATGGCCAGCAAAATAGATTAATAAATTATCGTTATTTGTAAGGATCTCTCTATAGTGTTGGAATGCTAAAAGGATATCTTTTCGCGATGCATCGATTAGTATTGTATTGGAAAAGCCGTAATGCTTTTCAAGCAATCTAGAAAAGACCTTTGCATCGTTCGTTGCTGTTTTTAAATTTTTTAAATGTTTGTAATTGTTATTCCCTACTATTAAGCCGTAGTATTTTCCAAATTTTTCTGGAGCGTTCGTTGCCGTTTGAACGGTGACTTTCTTGGGCGCTTTCTGTACAGGTAAAGAGGCGACTGGGGCAGCGGTAATGGGTATAGGGATAGCAGCAACGGGTATCGTTATTTCTGGTACTAGAGAATATTTGATAACTTTTCCCTGGGAAATGGTTTCGCTGGTAGCGATGGTTTGGAATCCTGATTTAACCAGTTTCAGGTCTAGTTTTCCTGGCTTTACTTCTACGTTTAATGGTGTCTTTCCTTTTAATTTCCCATCTATAAAAACATCAACATCTTGTTGGTTGGATTCGATTACCAGCAGATAAACAATGGTCTGTAAATCCACAGAAACTTTTTTGTTGTTCGAGCTGATTGAGATTGTTTTTTTCTTCGTGGTATATCCTTTTTTCTTGAACTCAAATTGATAGGATTTCGATTGAAGTCGCGTGGAAAGTGGAGTGGTCCCGATAAATTTTCCATCGATATAGAGATTTGCTTTTGCAACATTTGTTTTTACAGATACGGTAAGGCCATCTGCTTTCATTTTGTATTGAAAATGGGTTTTATTGGAAGAGACATGAACTTTTTTATATTGCTTTTCGTAACCCTCTTTTTCCACTCTCAGCCAGTAATCTTTCT